>DATBCV010000052.1:0-38696 GCA_036270275.1 Chthoniobacterales bacterium
CAAGTTTGAAGCGCGAGCCTTTTTCAGAATATGAAATGTCTCGAATCCGTTGCGCGCAATTTTTCGAAAAGCCAACCTCGACCATCTGCGCGCGGCAATCCTTCGCCACTTCCACGCAGTTCTGATCGTCGCCGTTGAGCAAAACCATTCCGTTTTCGGGCACGATGTTGAGCAGGCGCTTAAAGCTCAGTTTGATTTCGTCGAGATTTTTGAAGATGTCGGCGTGATCGAACTCGATGTTGTTAACGACGACGAGCTCGGGCAGGTAATGGATGAATTTGGAACGCTTGTCGAAGAACGCGGTGTCGTACTCGTCGCCTTCGATGACGAAATATTTTGAATCGTTGAGGCGCGCGCCTTCTCCGAAATTTTTTGGGATGCCGCCAATCAGGAAACCGGGTTTGCGGCCCCCTTTTTGCAAAATCCAGGCGAGCATCGAAGTGGTTGTCGTTTTTCCGTGCGTGCCGGTGACGACCAGATTGTGTTTGCCGCGCAGGAAATAATTCTTCAGGACCTCCGGCAGCGACAGATAAAAAAGTTTGCGGTTCAAGACGGCTTCCACTTCCGGATTGCCGCGTTTCATCGCGTTGCCGATGACGACAACATCTGCGTCAGCCGGAATATTCTTCTTGTCGTAGCCCTGATGAATTTTGATCCCGCGCTCTTCGAGAAAGATCGACATCGGCGGGTAAACGCTTTCGTCGGAGCCGGTGACTTTGAAGCCGCGCTCGCACAATGCCGCCGCCACCGAGCCCATGGCCGTGCCGCAAATTCCGATGAAATGAAATTTTTGCGGCGCGCTTTTCGTCACGCGCTTTCTTTACGCTGCGCGAGCGCGCTTGTCATTTCTTCTTGAACACTTCAACTGCGTTCCAGGCTTCGTCCGGGGGCGATTGTTCGTATTCGAGCGTCATCGCGAGATACATTTTGCCGAGTGCATCGTCCGGGTAGAATTCGAGAAAGTGTGAGAACAAAATTTTTGCGTCTTTGAAATCGCGTTTTCGGAATTTAACGATCGCCTCTTCGTAAGTTTGCAACCATTTCAACAACTCTGGATCGACATCGTCATTGCGCGCGCCGATCAGGGTAAAAACGTCGACCGGTTCGGTTTTTCCTTTCACCTGAACGCGCGCGACCGAGCGAAGATGAAAATCCTCCTGCATAAGTTCGGCCGCGCTCGAGCCGATTAAAATATCCACGGAGTAGGTCCGCGTGAGCGCTTCCAATCGGGAAGCAAGGTTTACCGCATCACCGATTACCGTCGGATCGAGACGTTCGTGCGGTTCGTAGGAACCGATGTTGCCGACCACTGCTTCGCCATGATTAATGCCGATCCCGCATTGCAACGGCCTGATTCCTTCCGCGCTCCATTCCTCGTTTAACTTCGCGAGCTCGCGCCGCATACCGAGCGCCGCGCGCGCCGCCGCTTTCGCGTCAACCTCCACGCCATGAGTGCTCACGTTTCCCCAAACCGCCATGATCGCGTCGCCGATAAATTTATCGAGCGTGCCTCCATTATCGAAAACGTTCGGCACCATCGCGCTGAGATAGCGATTCAATTGCGAGACGAGCGTGACCGGGTCGGCCTTTTCGGAAAGACTCGTGAATCCCACGAGATCGGAAAACAAAACCGTGACCGGTTTACGAGATCCGAGCATTGAGCTGTAGAACCCGCCGGGGTTATCGAGAATTTCTTTAACGATATTTTTTGAGACGTAGCGCTCGAGTGTGCGCCGAGTCCGCACCTTCTCGATCCGCTCGAGCACATATTCAAACGCGAGCCCGGAAAGTCCGCTTGCCAGAAACGCGCTCAGCGGCGGAACAACCATGAGCAACATTCCAATTCGATCGTACAAGATTCGCGCAAGAGCGAGATAGGCGGCAGCGATCGCGAGCAACGTCACGAAAGTTAGAAATGGCCGTCGCATGAACGCGACGATTGTCCACGCGAGGAGGCCGGCGATTAGAACAAGGATAAAGTCGACTCGGATCGGCGTGTCTCGCAGGAATTCATGATCGAGCGCGGCCGCGAGCGCGTACAAATGAAACGCCGGCCCCGGTGTTTCCGGACTGATTGGCGTATCGAAAACGTCGTGCGCAATTTGCGAGGACGCGCCGACAATGACGACCTTGTCTTTAAAGAAAGCGCCATCTTTGTAATTTGCACGCCACGAGCGTGGATCGAAAATTTCCCAAAGCGGCCGGGGTTGATACGCATTTATTTCGCCGAATCGGAGCAAGCGCGGTTCAAAACCAGGCGGTATGTCCGCGGCGCGTCCGAGTTTTCTCAGTGCGCGTGCGCTGAGGGCTTCGTAGGGAACCTCGTCCGGCGTCGGCGGCTCTCCTCTCAATTCGCCGTCGGTCAGCCGATAACAAACCGAGCGAATCTTTCGGTCGAGCGGATCGGGGAAGACAATGACGTAGCCGACTCGATCGTCCTGCATCTGGGGCGGGGGGATGAGTGTCGGCGTGGGCGGAACATTTATTACCACGTGGCCCTGTTCTCGGACCTGGGACAAATCGAAGTTTGCGCCGATGACAACACCGTCTCGATGTCGATCCAACGCGTCATGAAAAAACTCGTCGCCTTCTTTCGCCTTGTCGAAAACGATGTCGAACATCACGACCCGCGCGCCAGCGCTAAACAAACGGTCGATCAGAATTGCCCAAAGTTCGCGCGACCACGGGTAACCGTGCTCAGTCATCAATTGAAAGGCGCGGTTCCTCTGGATTTCTTCCGGTCCAACCGCACTCAGGCTGAGCGATTGTTGGTCGATCCCAATGAAAACAAAATCCGAGTGCGTCGCCGTCTTGCGTCCTTCGCGCCGCAACACATCGGCAAAGCTGCGCTCACCGCTCCAGATCGTGGAAAGAAACGGCGCCGTCGGGAAAAAATGAGCGAGCGCGACGAGGCCGGTCCAAAAAACTGCAATCAAGCTCAAGAGCCAGACGCGGTGCCGGTGAAGCCAATGCACGCACGCATTTTAGCAAAAATTGCGAAATGACGAAGCACGAATGTCGAACAGCCTCTCCGTATTTTTCATCATTCGTGATTTGTCATTCCTCATTTTCCGCTTACCTTTCGCGCTCCGAAAGTTTCGGAACGTCTTTCCATCTATCCTGCGATTGCGGGATTAATCAGCGAGCGAGGTCGGAAAGATCGACAATAAATGAACAGCGCGCTGAACGAGGAGTCGTGAAGCAATTCACGGCATAACAACAAATGCCAAGAGCCACCAACTCGCCGGCCAGCAGGGCCCGGCGCAAACGCGTCATTAAAAAAGCGAAAGGTTTTCGCGGACGCAGATCGAAACTTTTTCGTTACGCCAAGGACGCGACCTTCAAGGCGCAATATTGGTCGTATCGCGACCGCAAAACGCGCAAGCGCACATTCCGTTATCTTTGGATCCAACGATTGAACGCCGCCGCGCGCGCGAACGGACTGACTTACAGCCGGTTCGCCGAAGGTTTGAAAGCGGCGGGCATCGGACTCGATCGCAAAATTCTTGCCGACATCGCGGTCAATGACGCGAACGCCTTCAAAGCGATCATCGAGCAAGTGAAGAGCGCGCTCGAAGAGAAATCGAAGTCGAACAAAAAGGCGGCGTAATTCGAGAAACGTTAAAGCGTGAACCGGCTTGCACGATGTAACGATTTAACGATGTAACGATTCACGGACATGAGCCATCCGCTGGAACAATTACGCGACGCCGCATTGCGTGAGATTGAATCGGCCGGCGACGAGCAAGCGCTCGAAGCCGCGCGCGTGAAATATCTCGGACGCAACGGCAGCGTCTCGGTCTGGGGCGAGCAAATGAAAACGCTCTCCAAGGAGGAGAAGCCGGTCGTGGGCAAGCTGCTCAACGAAGTTCGCAACGCGCTCACGGGCGCGCTCGATTTGCGCGCGCAAGAGTTTCGTTCGCAAAAAGAATCCGGCGCGCTCGCCAAGATCGACATCACGTTGCCGGGAATGCCGCGCGAGATCGGCGCGCTGCATCCCATCACGCAAATGTGGGAACGCGCGACCGATATTTTCAGGCGAATGGGGTTCGCCTTGGCCGACGGTCCCGACATTGAAGACGAATGGCATTGTTTCGACGCGCTCAACACGCCGCCCGAACATCCGGCGCGAAACGAACAAGACACATTTTATCTGCCGGACGGCCGGTTACTTCGCACGCACACTTCGACCGTCCAAATCCGCACGATGCAAAATGCGAAGCCGCCCATTCGTGTCATTTCACCCGGCGCCGCATATCGCCGCGACGAGCTCGACGCAACGCACAGTCCGCAGTTTCACCAAATCGAAGGTCTTTATGTCGATGAAAACGTGAGCGTCGCCGATTTGAAAGGCACGCTCGAATTTTTCATGCGTGAGCTGTTTGGCGCAGACACCGCGGTCCAATTCCGTCCGCATTTCTTTCCGTTCACCGAGCCGAGCCTCGAAGTTTATGTGAAATCGAAAGCGCTCAAGGGCGGCGAACGCTGGATCGAAGTTTGCGGCTCGGGCGTGGTGCATCCCGCGGTCTTCGAGCAGGTCAACAAAGCGCGCGGCGATAAAGCTTACGATCCCGAAAAGTGGAGCGGCTTCGCCTTTGGACTCGGCATGGACCGGCTCGCGATGATTTTGTTCGATATTCCCGACATTCGTTTGTTTTCACAAAACGATTTGCGGTTCTTAAAACAATTCGCGTGAACACGGCATCTTCTGTTCGGGGTAGCGCACGCGTCTCGCGTGCTGGCGATCATGTCTCGCGATCGCGAACTTTTGAAAAGATTGTTTCGGCGAGACGCCGAAACCAGCACGCGCGACGCGTGCGCTACCCAATCCTATGAAATTTTCTGTTAACTGGCTGCGCGAATTTGTCGATCTTCCAAAAAAACCGGAAGAGATCGCCGATTTGCTGACGCGTGCCGGCGTTGAAACCGAAAGCATCGAAACGCGTGGCGCGAAGATCGACAAGGTTGTCGTTTCGCAAATTATCGCGTCATCGCGTCATCCAAACGCGGACCGTTTGAGCGTTTGCGAAGTGGATGACGGAAGCGGCACGAAACGGCAGATTGTTTGCGGCGCGAGCAATTACAAAGTCGCGGACAAAGTTCCTCTCGCGTTGCCGGGCGCGAAGTTGCCGAACGGAACCGAGATCCGCAAAAGCAAACTCCGCGGCGTCGAAAGCGAAGGAATGCTTTGCAGCGCGATTGAGCTCGGCCTCGGTTCGGACGCGGCCGGGCTTTTGATTTTGTCGCCCGAAGCGAAAGTCGGCGCGCCGATTTCGGATTTATTTCCAAGCGACACGATTCTCGATGTCGAGATCACACCGAACCGCGGCGATTTGCTCAGCCATTACGGGTTGGCGCGCGAAATCGCCGCGCTCACAAATAAATCTGTAAAGGCCGACGTCCTCATCGGCAAGAAGCCGGCGGGAACGGCCACAAAAACTGCCGTGACGATTAGCGCGACACGCGAATGTCCGTTCTACTCCGCGCGCAAGATCGACAACGTTACCGTCGGTCCGAGTCCGCAATGGCTGCGCGCGAAGATCGAGAGCGTCGGAGTTCGTTCGATCAACAACATCGTCGACATCTCGAATTTCGTGATGCTCGAGCTCGGTCAACCGACGCACGCGTTCGATGCCGACAAATTGCGCGGCGCGATCAACGTGCGGCTCGCGCGCGACGGCGAAACATTTCTCGCGCTCGACGGGAAGACCTATGCGCTGAAAGAGGAAATGTGCATTGTCGCCGATCATGAACGCCCGGTCGGAATCGGTGGCGTGATGGGCGGCGAGGAAACCGGCGTCACCGAATCGACAAAAAGTGTTTTACTCGAGGCCGCTTACTTTTTCCCCGCGAGCGTTCGCAAAACCGCGCGCGAATTGAATCTGCCGAGCGATGCCAGTTATCGATTCGAGCGCGGCGTGGATCCGGAAATGGTTTTGCGCGCATCGCAACGCGCGACGGAATTGATTGAGGAAATCGCAGGCGGAGTTCCGGCGAAGCAAATCAATGTTGCCGGCAAGTTGCCCGCTAATCCGCCAGACGTTTCGCTCAGCTACGAAAAATGCGATCGCGTCGCGGGAATCGCGATTAAACCGAAAAAGGTCGATGAAATCCTCGAAGCCTTCGGTTTGAAAAAGACGAGCGCGGCGAAGACGATGAAATGGAAAATCCCAAGTTACCGCGGTGATTTGCAGCGCGATGTCGATCTTATCGAAGAAGTGGTGCGCGCCTACGGCGTGGAAAATATTCCGGGGACGGACCGGAGCCGGTTCACGCCGTCGAGCGCAGCGGACCAGGCGCACGATTTGGAAACTCAACTGCGCGAACGTTTGGTCGCGCGCGGATTGTTCGAAGCTCGCACTTCGAAATTGATTCCGAGAATCGCATCGGCCTTCAGCGAAAGCGCGCTCGCGTTAAAGAACCCATTAAGCGAAGACCATGTCGCGCTGCGCCCGAGTTTGCTCGGCGGTTTGCTTGGAGTTTTGGCAAGAAACGTCAATGCCGGCGCGGAAAGCGTGCGCATTTTTGAAATCGGTCGTGTCTTCATTCCACCTTCGGGAAAAGAAGAACGGCGTCTCGCGATTTTGCTTTGGGGAAAAACGGAGAGCGCGGCGCACTGGCGTTCGCCGATGAAGCGCAATCTCGATCTTTTCGATTTGAAAGGCGCTTTGGACGCGGTTGTCCCGAATCTGTCGTTTCGACCTGGAAAAGTTTCCGAGCTGGCGCTCGCGATGGAAATTTCCTCCGGCGAAACCAAAATCGGTTTTGGCGGCCAACTCGCGGGCACACAATCACCCGCGCCCGGCGCGGTCTTGGTGGCGGAACTGAATACAGATCTGCTTTTCGACGCGAAAGAGTGGGCAAAGAAGTTTCGCGAGCTCGAGAAATTTCCGGCGGTGACTCGCGATATCGCGATGATTGTGCCGGAAGAAATTTCGCACGAGAAAATTTCGCGCGCGATCGAGAATCCGAAAGAGCCTCTCCTCGAAAGCGTGGAGTTGTTCGATTTGTTCACCGAAAAAGTTGGCGAAGCGCGAAAGTCGCTCGCATATCGATTGACATATCGCGAGCGCAGTCGCACACTGACAAGCGAGGAAGTGAACGCGGCGCACGCGAAAATCCGTGAGCGATTGCGAAGCGACCTCGGCGCGGAATTGCGTGAGTAGTTCTTTGAAAGTGAGAGCCGCTCGTTGAGGGTTGGGAAGGAAACCAGTGCTTTCCACTCAACTCTCAATCAGCGGCTTTCGAATTTACCCTGCGATGTTCGCGATTAAGGTGAAGTCCCCGAACCGATATTGTTAAACCAAGGAGGCTTGGTTGTTGTGGGAAATGGCACGCCTTTATTGGAAGTCAGATTTCGCAATGACGGTCATCCGCCCTTTATCAAAAGGGAACGGGAGATTCGCCTGAACGGCACCAGCGGGGTAAAATTTTGGGATGCCCGAGTCGAAATTTCGATTCGGGCATTTTTTTGTGCACAGCGCGATTGAAATTCCTTCGATAAGATCGACAATCACCCGCGATGCGCGCCATGCTCGCTCTTGAGGACGGAAAATATTTCGAGGGCGAATCATTTGGCGCAACCGGCACGCGGGTCGGCGAAATTTGCTTCAACACCGCGATGACCGGTTACCAAGAAGTCCTGACCGATCCTTCTTATCGCGGCCAGATCGTCACCATGACGTATCCGCTCATCGGCAATTACGGAATCAATTCGCTCGATCAGGAAAGTCGCGAGCCGCACGTGCGCGGATTTGTCATTGAAGAATTGAGCGAAGCGCCGAGCAACTGGCGGAGCGAGATGTCGCTCGATGAATATTTAAAGAAATACGACATCCCCGGCATTCAAGGAATCGACACGCGCGCGTTGACGCGGCATCTGCGGACGCGCGGCGCGATGAAGGCGTGCCTGACCAGCGAAGAGATGTCGATCCAACAAGCAGTGCAGCGCGCGGTCGAAGGCAAAGGCGTGATCGGGATGGATTATGTGAAGGAAGTTTCGACGCCGGAGATTTATCAATGGGACCCGGAGAGCAAATTGAGTCAGCCGTGGGCGATTCAAAATGGCAACGGCGACGCAAAACCAAAGTTGCCGCCGGTCCGATTTCGTATTGTCGCTTACGACTACGGGATCAAACGAAATATTTTGCGATTGCTTCGGCAGAAAGGTTTCGACGTGACCGTTCTTCCGGCTGCAACGACGGCTGAGGAAGTTTTGAAATTAAATCCGGACGGAATTTTTCTCTCCAATGGCCCCGGCGATCCATCGGCACTTCCTTACGCCCACGAAACGGTCCGCGATTTAATGGGCAAGAAACCGATCTTCGGAATTTGTCTCGGCCATCAAATCCTCGGCTTCGCGTTCGGTGGATCGACATTTAAGCTCAAGTTCGGTCACCGCGGCGCGAATCAGCCGGTGAAAGATTTGAAGAGCGGCAAGGTCGCGATCACGGCGCAGAATCACGGATTCGCGGTCGATCCCGAATCGCTCCCAGAGAGTGTGGAGATCAGCCACATTAATTTGAACGACAACACGGTGGAAGGGATGCGACACAAGGAACTGCCAATCTTCAGCGTGCAATATCACCCTGAAGCCGCGCCCGGCCCGCACGACGCCTCGTACTTCTTCCAGCAATTCGCTGATTTGATCGAAGGCAAGAAGAGTCGAAAGTGATTCATGTTCAATTCAACACGCTTAAAAACTTTCAAAACGATATTCGTAGTTGTGGTCGTTGCTTCGTTCGCGACCGCGCCGCTTGCGCTAGCCGCAGAGCATGAGCATGGCAAGGCCGACACAGCTTCGGAAAAGACGGTGACCGGCGAAATCGTCGATATGATGTGCTATGTGGATCATCACGCAGTCGGTGAAGAACACGGAAAATCGTGTGGCGCGAAGTGCATCAAGAACGGCGGTCCGGTTGGGATCGTGGACAATGGCAAAGCGTATCTCGTGGTCGGCGAGCATAAACCGATGAACGATCAACTGGCTGACTCGTGTGGCAAAACAATCACGCTCAAAGGCAAACTCGCGGAGCGCGGCGGCATTGCGCTCCTCGAGAACGCCGAGATCGTTCAGAAGTAACAATCGTCTCGCGATTGTCATCCTGAGCGAAGCGAAGGATCCCTCATAGCCTGATTGGTCACACAAAATAAATTGCGTGGCCTGCGCTTCGACTGCGAGACTCCTCGCTCCGCTCGGAATGACAGAGCCTCTATTTATAGTACGGCCGAAGGGATGGCCGCAGTTTGCCGACTTTCAAGGCGTTTTCGATCTCGGAATCGGAAATGCCATTCTCATCGGAAAGTTTTCGGACTTCCCCCGCTTCGAGCGCGGCCAGCGGTAAACCGGCGCGGAAGGAGAGACGGTTCGCGGTAAACGCGGCGATCCGGGATCCGGGCGTGAGAATTCCTTGAAGATTCAACGGGTCCGCCGCGCTGAGCGTGACCAATTCCATGTTCGGCGAAGATTTGCGGATGGATCGCAAAAGACCGATCGCCTCCGGCAGCGCGAACTGTTCGCCACTCACGCCGGCGATGAAATAACCGCCGCGAATTTCTCCGCGCGCTTCCAATCGGCGATAAATTCGCCCGAGCTCGTACCAACTGACCTTCAAACTTTCGCGGTCGAGCAATCGCCGGAAGACAACGCCGTAGCGACGCAACAAAACGCGGGCGAACTTTTCCACCGCCGCGTCGCGTCGCGCTGAGTCCGCGCCGTTCGATTGCGGCAGTGCTTCTTTTCGAACGAGCGACCATCGCCCCGCAAATTCGATGCTCGCGATATTCTTTTTGCGCCGGCGGTTCCCGTCGTTGCGACCAAAGGTCGGACGTTTGTTTGAAGGAACGAGCAGAGCGCGCAATCCGTCGAAGCTGTCGCAAGTTACAAATCCGAGAGCGGCGAGCTCGGAAAGGGCTTCCTCCACTTGCGACGGAAGCAAATTGGTTTGCCGGACGATTTCGCCGAAAAAAAGCGCGCCACTATTGGCCAACTCATCGCGAACCGTTTGCGCGATCGAGGAAAGCTCGATCGATGTCGATCTTGTGGACGTCAGCAGCAGCCAGTCATCGAGATTCTCGCGTTGATAGAAAGCGATCGGGCTTGTGCGCAACGGCGCGGTCGCGCGCGCGTTCGGGTGTTGCGGAGAACTCAGGCGCGCCCAGCCGACGCGACCCGAAAAACAAAGCCGGTCGAGCCATTCCGGATCGTAATCGGAAACGCGCGCGCTGAGCACCGCCGATTCCCAGGCCGCGAGCGGCAATTCGCAGCCATCGAGTTGTTCCAAAACGGATTGCAAACCTTCCGGTCCCTCGACGCGATGTTGCAAATCGGCGCGTTGCCACGCGAAGAGAAACCGGTAAAAATCCTGCGCCGAAACGGGCTGAATTTCCGCGCGCAATCGATCGATCGTCAGCCGGTGAATTCGCGCCAGCAATCGACGATCGCACCATTCCTGTTCCGTCGCGCTCGGATGAAATTTTCCGCGCAGGACAAATCCTTCGCTTTCGAGTCCAAGCAGACCGGTTTCTATATCGGATGTTGCAAGGCCGAGAATATTTTCCAATTGCCGGACCGTAACTGGCCCGAAAACTTCCATTCGTCCGCGCAATAATTCACGAATCGCGTTCGAGCGTTCCCAAGTTTGCTTTTGCGCGGACTCCGGCGCGCTTATCGCCGGATCGACATTGGCGTCCGGATAAATCGTTCGCAGCATCGGCAAACGCTCGGCGACAATCCAAAATGTTTTCTCAGCCACCCGCAGTTGCGTCGCACGCTTCGCAGTGACGAGCTCGTTGAGCAATTGCTCCGCGCCCGCGCCATTCGATTCGTGACGAACCGTCCGCTCGACTTCATTCCGCGTCATAACGGCGAGGAGCATCAGCGCGTCATGCAGTTCGTCGGCGTTGGTCGCTTCCGGCCACGCTTCTTTTTCAACTTTTTCGATCGCCGCCGCGTCGAGAATGCCGAGGCCGTCGTTTCCATTTCTTTCCGAAGCGCGACGCGTGTAAACCGCCTGTGTCCGACGTTCCTCGAGCGGCGCATTGTCGAGAAATGCGTACGGCCGCGCATTTAAAATTTCCGATGCCAGCGGCGATGGCTCGGGCAAATCGCGCGCGACGCAGCTGATCTCGCCGTTCTCGATCTTACGCAGAACTTCTTCGAGGCCGTCGATGTCCATCGCTTCGGTGAGACAATCGTCAATCGTTTGCTTCACGAGCGGATGATCCGGAATCTCGCGATCGCCAACGATGTGCTCAAGGCAGGCGAGCTGGTCGGGGAAAACCGCGGCGAGAAGATTCTCCGATTCCATTCGCTGAAGCGGCGCGGCAAGTTTCGATCCGCCACGGAACCGCGGCACCGCGAGTGAGCGCGTCGCATTCCAGCGCCACCGGATCGTGAACATCGGCGCGTCGAGCAATGCCTGAATCAAAACCTCGCGCACCGTTTTGGAATTCAAATAACGAAAAACTTCGTCGAGCGGAAACGAATGCTGCGTCCCGAGCGAGATGACGATCGAATCATCCGTCGCTGCGGCCTGGAGCTCGAAATTGAAAGATCGACAAAAACGTTTACGCAACGCGAGTCCCCATGCGCGATTGATTCGACTGCCGAAGGGCGAATGCAACACGAGCTGCATTCCGCCCGATTCATCGAAGAAGCGCTCCATGACGAGCGTTCGCTGAGACGGAATTGCGCCGAGCGCGCGGAAAGTGTCCGCGAAATAATCCGCAACTTGCTGCGCAGCTTCTGGAACCAAACCGATTTCGGTCACAAGCCATTCGCTAACGTCTTTGCCGTCGCTGAGCATTTTCTCGATCTCAACGCGGAGATTAGAAACGGCGTCCGAAAGTTCGGCAGTTCGCGCCGGAGCTTCGCCTAGCCAAAACGGAATGCCAGGCGGCTGACCTTTCGCGTCTTCCACGCGTACCACACCGGAATTCACGCGCACGATCTTCCATGAAGCGTTGCCGAGCTGGAAAATATCGCCGGCAAGACTTTCCACCGCGAAATCTTCGTTGACTGTGCCGACAAATGTTTCGGAAGGCTCGAGAATCACGCGATAATCCGTGTTGTCCGGAATGGCGCCACCGGAAGTGAGCGCAGTCAATCGCGCGCCGCGCCGGCCGCGAACACGATGATTCACCGCGTCGTGATGGATCAACGCTGCGCGCCGTCCGCGTTTCGTGCTGAAGCCTTCCGCCAGCATTTTGACGACGCTGTCGAATTCTTCGCGCGAAAGATTTCGATACGGCCACGCCCCGCGAACGAGCTCGAACAATTCGTTTTCATCCCAATCTTCCGTCGCAGTGGTGGCGACGATCTGCTGCGCCAAAACATCGAGCGGTTTTTCGGGAATCAGCAATCGATCCAGCTCGCCGCGTCTGACCGAGCGCAACAGCGCGGCGCATTCAACGAGCTCGTCGCGACTCAGCGGAAAAATTCTGCCTTTGGGCAAACCGCCGCGCTTGTGTTCGGCACGACCGACGCGTTGTAAAAATGTCGCAATCGATCGCGTCGTTGCGAGCTGACAAACGAGATCGACCGAGCCGATATCGATCCCGAGCTCGAGCGACGCAGTCGCCACCAACGCTTTCAACTCGCCACGCTTCAACCGATCTTCAGCATCGAGTCGCAGCTTGGCGGAAAGACTTCCGTGATGCGATGTGACCGCATCCGCGCCAAGAAGTTCGCTCAGATGATGCGTTACTCGCTCCGCCATGCGACGCGTATTCACGAAAATGAGCGTGGTGCGATGCTGCTGAATCAACTCAGCGAGTCGCGAGTAAATTTCTTCCCAGACTTCGTTCGACATTACGGCTTCGAGCGGCGATTTCGGAATTTCGATCGCGAGATCGAGCTCGCGCTTATGGCCGATATCGATGATCGCGCAATTCGGATTTCCGTTTCGTTCGACATTGCGCGTTCCAACCAGAAAGCGCGCGACCTCTTCGATCGGCTTCTGCGTTGCGGAAAGTCCGATGCGCTGCAGCGGTTGTTTGGTCAGCGCGGCCAAACGCTCGATGCTCAACGCGAGATGCGAGCCTCGGCGATCGTCCACGACCGCGTGAATCTCATCGATGATCACCGTCCGCACGCTGCTCAACATTTTTCGGCCCGAATCGGACGTGAGCAGGAGATATAACGACTCCGGCGTCGTCACTAAAATGTGCGGCGGCAATTTGATCAGCGCCTGGCGTTGCGCCGCGGTCGTGTCGCCAGTGCGAACTTCTGCGCGAAGATCGACATCGTGGCCGTCGCGCTGCAACAATTCGCGAATTCCTGCGAGCGGTTCCTGAAGATTTTTGCGGATGTCGTTGCTCAGTGCTTTGAGCGGAGAGACGTAGATAATTTCGGTTTCATCACAGAGCTGGCCCGCGACACCTTTGCGAAATAAGCGATCGAGCGAAGCGAGAAATGCGGCAAGCGTTTTGCCCGAACCCGTCGGCGCAGAAATCAACACGTGTCGGCCCGATTGAATCTCGGGCCAACCGCGCGCCTGCGGTTCGGTTGTCGATCCGAACGTTTGTTCGAACCAACGCGCGACCGCGGGATGAAATTTAAAAGAGGACATGAGGGAGAAAAATGTAGCGGCCGCCGTCCCCGGCGGCAAATGCGCCGCCGCTGAGGACAGCGGCCTCTACAGATTCATGCGCAGCGCGATAACTTCACGCAACATCGCGAGACTGTCGTGGACCACGCGAACTTTGCTGCCTTCGGCGTGGTTCCAGCGCACCGGGACTTCGCGCAAACGTAATCCGGCGCGGTAGGCGAGAAAGAGAAGCTCGACGTCGAACGCGAAACCGATGGTGTGCGATTTCTCGAGAATTGGGCGGCAAACTTCGAGCCGAAACGCTTTGAATCCGCATTGCGTGTCCCAAAACGGCATCCCGGTCGCCAGTCGAACGACCCCATTAAAAACGCGGCCGGCCTGCTCGCGCCGCCATGGCTGGCGAACGCCGATCAGTTTTCGATCGAGCGCGCGCGAACCGAAGGCAAGGTCGACATCGTCGTTCGCGATGGGCTCTATCACCTTCGGAATTTCGCTCAACGGCGTCGAAAGATCGGCATCGAAAAACAAACCGATCGGTTTTGTCGCGGCGAGCAATCCGGAGCGGACGGCCGCGCCCTTGCCGCGGTTCGGAAAATTTTCGAGCAACCGCGTTTGAATTTTTGCGCCACTTAATGCTTCGCGCACGATTGCCGATGTTGAATCGGTCGAACCGTCGTTCACCACGATCAGTTCTGCGTCCGGGCATTCGGCCGCAAGATAATCGAGCGTCGCGCGGACGGAATCGCCGATGCGGCCGGATTCGTTATAACAAGGAATGACGACGGTGAACGGCGGGAGCATCGATTCATTTGTAGAGGCGCGTGTCCTCACGCGCAATCTTTTGCCAGTGCGGCTGAGGACAGCCGCCACTACAGCCACGGGCTATTTTTCGCGATAAATTTCGGTCACGAACTTCCCGTTTGGATCGACATATCCCCGATACATTCCCGACGTGTTGAAGGGCAATGCAACTTTCCCGTTCTTGTCGATCGCGATCATTCCGCCGGTGCCGCCGAGTTTTCCGATCTTGTCGATCACCGCAACGCTCGCTTCTTCGATTGTTTTGCGGCGATATTCAATCAACGCCGAAACGTCGTGCGCGGCGGTCGCCATGATAAAAAATTCGCCGTCGCCGGTGCCGGAGACCGCGCACGTCGCATTGTTCGCATAAGTTCCGCCGCCAATGATTGGCGTATCGCCGATGCGGCCGCTCAGCTTGTTTGTTTTTCCGCCGGTCGATGTCGCCGCCGCAAGATTGCCATTCCGATCGAGCGCAACCGCGCCCACCGTTCCGTGCAAATCCTGTTCGCTCAGATAAAATTTCTTGTCGCCATTGCCCCCGGCTTTTTCGGCGGCCTTCGCTTTTTGAAGCGCGTCCCAACGTTCCTGAGTGAAAAAGTATTTCGCATCGACAAGCTCGACGCCGTGTTGTTTCGCAAAATCTTCCGCGCCCGCACCACTCATCAGGACGTGCGGCGATTTTTCCATGACGAGCCGCGCGAGGCTGATCGGATTTTTCACGTGCTGAACATCGGCAACGGCGCCGGCGCGCAGCGTTTTGCCGTCCATGATCGCCGCATCCATCTCGTTGACGCCCGCCGCGCTGAAGACCGAACCTTTTCCGGCGTTAAAAAGCGGATCGTCCTCGAAAGTGCGAACGGCAGCTTCGGTCGCGTCGAGACTTGAGCCGCCGTGTTGCAAAATTTCCCAACCGGCGCGCAACGCATTTTCAATTCCAGCGCGGTACTGGCGCTCATGTTCCGGCGTCATTTTGCCGCGCTCCATCGTTCCCGCGCCGCCGTGCACGGCCAATCCGATTTTCGTTTCTTTAGCGGCACTCATTTTTCCAAAAGATTGCGCCTGAGCTAATGGCGCGAGCGCGACCAAACCGCAAACGAGAAAACAGCGCAGCCACATAATTTCGAGGGATTAACACTTAGTCTGCGGATTGTCGGCGCGCCACCGAGAAGAAATCGCTTTTCCCTCCTCTGAAGTGAGGCAACTTGCCCACTTGAGATGGCTGAGGAAAAGCAGACTACCACCGAAGAAGCGATAATTGCCGCGCCGGCGATCGTGCTTCAGGAAATCGGCGGCGTTTGGGACGATTTCCTCCGCGAAGTGGGCAGCATGTTCTGGTTCATCGCGCACACCTTCGAAGAAACTTTCGAGCGGGTGCGCGAAGGACGCGTTCCGTTTCGCGCCAATAGTTTTTTCCGCCACGCCGAACGAGCCGGTGTCGAATCCGTGCCGCTGGTCGCGCTCGTTTCATTTTTTCTCGGATTAACCATGGCGCTGCTGACCGGCTATCAATTGCAGCGTTTCGGCACCGAACGATTGATTCCCGGTTTGGTTTCAATCGCGTTCACGCGCGAGCTCGGGCCATTGATCACCGGAATCATGCTCGCCGCGCGCATCGGCGCCGCCTTCACCGCCGAGCTCGGCACGATGACGGTCAACGAAGAAGTGGAGGCGATCGAAGCAATGGGCATCGGGCCGCTGCGTTTTCTGGTCGCGCCACGAATGCTCGCGCTTTTTTTCCTGATGCCCTGCTTATCCACCATCTCGAACATCTCCGCGATCCTCGCCACGAGTTTGATTTCGAAAGCTTACTTCAGCATCGCGCTCCCCTACTTTCTCGATCTTGTCCGCGACGCGCTGCTCATTCGCGATTTGATCACCGGTGTGATGAAAAGTTTCCTGTTTGGTTTGTTAATCGCAGGGATCGCGTGCTATCGCGGATTGAGCGTGAAAGGCGGCGCGGCGGGCGTGGGAACGGCCACCACCTCGAGCGTCGTCACCGCCATCACGGTGGTGATCGGCGTCGACACGCTATACAACGTCGTTTACGTCAATTTCTTCCCGACATGAGCGCGAACAGTTCGCACATTGTCGAGTTGCGCGAGGTGGTCAAAGAATTCGAGAACAAGAAAGTGCTCGACGGCGTGTCGCTTAAGGTGGAGGAGGGAGATCGTCTCGTCGTGATGGGCCAGAGCGGCAGCGGCAAGAGCACGATCTTGCGTTTGATTCTTGGGATCTTAAAACCGGACGCCGGTTCCGTATTCTTCAAACAATTTGAAATCACGCGACTGAAACGGCGCAAACTTCAACAAGTTCGCCAGCACATCGGCATGGTTTACCAATACTCGGCCCTGCTCAGTTCGCGCAGCGTCCGCGATAACGTCGCCCTGCCACTGGAAGAGCTAACCGACAAAACCCCCGAAGAGATCGACAAGATAGTCGATGAAAAACTCGAGCTCGTGGGAATGAAAGACTCGAAGGATCTCATGCCTTCGGAGTTGAGCGGCGGAATGCGCAAACGCGTGAGTTTGGCCCGAGCATTGGTCATGGAGCCGGAGCTGATTCTGTTCGACGAGCCAACCGCCGGTCTCGATCCAGTGATCGCGTCCGTCATCGATGAATTGATCGTCGGTCTTAGTGAAAAATCGAAAGTGACCTCAATCATCGTGACGCATGAAATGGACAGCGCCTTTCGCATCGGCACACGAATGGCTATGTTGTACCAAGGAAAAGTTATCGAAGATGCCGATCCCGAAACCTTCAAGCGATCGCAAAATCCGGTCGTGCGTCAGTTCTTGAGCGGGAGCACCGAAGGCCCCATTCTCGAAGGAAGCCAAGATGCAATTGCAAAAAAATGAAATCATGACCGGCCTCCTGGTCGTGGGAACCGTGGCCGTGCTCGTTTTTGTTTTGGTGTTGCTCGGAGCGCCGGGGCTTTTCCGGCCGCTTACGACCTACAAAATTTACGTCGATAACGCCGCTGGAATTAAACAGGGCGCCGTCGTAATGCTCGCCGGCCGAAAGATCGGACAGGTCCACAAATTGTTCTCGCCCGTTTCGCGGGAAGAAGAACGCCGCGCTGAAGAAGCCTCCGCCGCCTTCGCGCAGGCGGAAGCGAATCCCACTCCGAGCGCGACTCCCGGAAAACCAAAATATGAAGCGCGCATCGACGTTCAGGTGGATCGCAACGCCGTTGTCTACCGCGATGCCAAAGCGCGTTTGATGGCGCTGGGATTGTTGGGCGAAATGGCGATCGACATTACCCAGGGCACGGAAGCTTCCGGACGCGCGCGTGACGGCGAAATGTTCGCGGGCGAACGCACGCCCGACTTCAGCGAAGCCGCCTCGAAAATGCTGGAAGTCATCAAGCCCGTCGCGGCCGAGGCGACGAACACGATGAAAGATTTGCAACAGACCGCGCAGAACCTGAACCACATCACCGACGAGAATTCCGAACTCAACCAGGCGCTCAGTCAGATCAAACTCTTCGGCGAGCATATTGCCGACATGACCGCGCCCGATAGCGCGCTCTCGCTCTCGCTCAATAACATCGAGAAACTCACGACCAGCTTGACCGAGAACGACAACATCAAGGTCACGCTCCAAAATCTCCGAACTTCATCGGAAAAATTGAAATCAATGGTCAGCGACCTCGGACCGACCGGCCAGAACATTAGAGAGTTCAGCGAGACCATCAAAAGCCAGCCGTGGCGGTTGATTTACCCGACGACGAAAAAATATCCGGAGAAATCGGCCAGCCCTGCTCCCAGCGAAGCAACCATCACCGTCCGAAAAAGCGCCAAACCAAAAACCACTCCATCCGAGGGCGGTCGTTGATCTTTACGCCGCCTTTTTTGTCAGGCGCGATTCCAAAAACTTCAGAACCGCTTTTTCGCTCGCGCGAAGATCGACATCTTCTTTTTCAAGCGCGTCTTCCGTGAGCTCCTTCAGGCCTTCGATCGATCTTTTGCCGAGATAACTTTCAAAAATCGCTGGGTGCACGTAACATTTCCGGCAAATCGCCGGCGTGTTGCCCAGGATTTTCGAAACCGCGCCGATCGCCGTTTTCAGGTTCGCTTTGGCCTGCTTCTTCGTTTCGAACTGCTCCAGCGCGGAGAGCGCGGCCGCGGTCAGCACCGTCCCCGCAAGCGTTCGGAAATCTTTCGCGCTAAAATCTTCGTCCGTGATCTCGCGCAGATACGCATTTACGTCCTGCGAGCTCACGTTGTGCACTTCTCCAGCATCGTCCACGTATTGAAACAAGTCTTGCCCCGGCAAATCCTGCAGCTTGGAAATAATTTTCGCGATTCGCCGGTCTCTCACATCGACTTCGTGGTCTTTGCCGCTCTTTCCGCGAAAACGAAAACGCAACTTCGAGCCTTTCACTTTTACATGTCGATCTTTCATGGTCGTAAGACCGAACGATTTGTTTTCCCGCGCGTATTCTTCGTTACCGATGCGGATAAACGTGCGCTCCAATAATTGCACGACCGTTGCCAGCACTTTGTTTCGCGGCAGTCCCGGTAATTTCAAATCTTCCGACACGCGTTTGCGAATTTTCGGCAGCGCTTTGCCGAAGGCGATCATGCGATCGTATTTGTCTTCGTCGCGAATCTCCCGCCAGCGTTCGTGATAAAGATACTGTTTGCGCCGTCGCGCGTCCCGGCCAGTCGCTTGAAGATGACAATTCGTCGATGGACAAATCCAAACGTCGGTCCATGCCGGTGGAATCGCGAGTCGCTTCAAACGCAACAAACGCTGCTCGTCCCGAATCGGCTTTCCGTCGGTATCGACGTATTCGAAATCGTCCCCTTTTTTCCTGCGCGTGTAACCGGCACGATCGTCGCTGATATAGCGCAGGCCCGCTTCCTCAGCGGCTTCGATTGATTGCGCAACGAGCTTCGACGCGTTGTCATTGCCATTTCCCTTCTTTGCCCTTGCGTGCATTCAATTAGATTCGCGCGTCGCTAAGATTGTAGCTGCCGCCGTCTCTGGCGGCAGTGGAGTACGACGCGAACGCTGTGTGTTTAATTCAAGAGCGGGCGATTGAGGGCAATCGCCCCTACCTACGAGCCGTAGCTCTTCGTGAATTTCTTCTTCGACTCGCCTTCTTCGGCAGACGTCGCCGGTTCACTCGGCGGTTGCTGCGAAGTAGATGTCGATTTTTCAGGCTGCGGCTCTGGCTCGGGCGCAGATGGTTTGGGCTCGGCCGCGCCTTGCGGTGATTGGCGCGCAACTTCGACGTACATCATCTGCAAATTGGACAGCGTGTTCTTCAACACGGTCGCCTCGTCAGTCGTCAGATTGCCGCGCGTCTTTTCCTGAATCATTGCGAGTTGATCGATGAACATTTTGGCCAGCTCGAGATTCACTTCACCTTCGCCCGTTTTCGGGTTCGGGATTTGGCCGAGGAAAAGCGCCGCATTCTGCGCCTGCATCATGACAAACTCGATGAAGCGCTGCGAAAGCTCGCCGCTTTGAGTGCTTGTTTGAGTTTCACCGGCCATACCTACTTTTGTTTCGCAGCTGCCGAGTTTGCCGGAGGTCTGACTGTCGCCAAAATGTATGGCTGATCTTTAAAATATTTCGCAGCTACGTTTTTGGTTTCCTCCAGCGTGACCGCGTTCACTTCGCTGTCGATCTGTTTGTAATAATCGAAGCCGAGTCCGTAAATTTCATCGAGCGCGCATTGGAACCCGAACGAATCGTTGCTTTGCATCGAAATCTGATGCTGGCCAATTAACTTCTTCTTCGCCCGTTTCAGCTCGACGTCGCTGAGACCTTCGCTCGCCAATTTTCCAATCTCATCGAGCAGCGCCGTCTTCACGGGCTCGATTTTCTGCGGATCGGTGCCGAGATAAAACGCGAAAACGCCCGGGACAAGTCCCTGCATTTGCATCGCGCCAACGAAATAGGCCAGCCCCATTTCTTCGCGGATGCGAATGAAAAATCGCGAACCGAGATCGCTGCTGGCTTCGTCGATGAGCTCGAGCGCATGTCGATCTTTGCTGAACATGTCCACGCCGCGATAGCCGACCATGATCACGCCCTGCGCTTTCTCTTTGCTCGCCTCGACCGTTTCCGGTTTGGAGATTGTCGGTGGCTGCGGCACATGCGTGAGCGCAAGCTCTCCCGGTTTCATTTTGCCGAGCGCCTGCTCGAACATCTGCTTCACTTCGTTCGCGTTCACGTTTCCGAAAACGGAGATCACGCCATTTTTGGCGACGATATACTTGTCGCGGAAGGCAAGGAGTTCTTTTGGAGTCAAACGCTGGACCGATTCAGGCGCGCCGTTCGCACGCAAAGCGTAGGGATGGTCCTGAAACAACGCCTGCCGTAGAAGGTTCCGTGCGACGGTCGTGGGCTGTTCTTCCTCCTGTTTAATCCCAGCGATTTGGACCTGCTTTTCGCGCGCGACAACGTTGTCGGGAAAAGTCGCGTTTAACAAAACGTCCGCGAGTAAATCGACGCCGATCTTCAAATCCGGCTTCATCATGTGCACGCCGACGCTCAAGCTGTTATTGCCGGCGTCGCTCGAAATTGAACCGCCAATCGCTTCGATCTCATTCGCGATTTGCTCGGCCGTGCGCGTTTTCGTTCCTTTGAGCAAAGTCCGCGCAGTCAAACGCGTGATCCCATTCGTCTCCCGATTTTCCGCGAGCAAACCGCTCCGAAAAACGGCGCTGATCGAGACCAGCGGCAAGCGCGCATCTTCACGCACGAGCAAGCGCAGACCATTCGACAATTCGAATTTTTGAATTTCCGCGGCCGCGAGCGGCTTCGAAGTTTCCTGCTTCGCTCCGAGCGAGCCTTTCGGATTCAACGAGGCGACGGTCAGGTTTTGATCGACAAGATATTTCGCGGCGACGCGTCGAATATCGTCGAGCGTTACTTTCTGCACCGCGTTGAGATAATCGCGGCTGAAATTCAAATTCCGCGTGAGCAACCAGTTCGATCCAAGATCGGAAGCTTGACCGCGCATTGTGGTGAGCGCGTCGAGATGGTGCGCGAGCGACATTTTTTTCGCCTTCATCAGCTCGTCCGCGGTCACGCCGGCCTGCTTGACTTCATCGATCATTTGCAAAACGAATTTCTGCGTCTCATCGCGCTTCGTTGGATCGACAGTCGCGTCTACGCCAAACAAGCCGGGGTCGCCCGGCGTGTAAGAAAAGGCCGAGACGCTGAAGGCGAGTCCTGCTTCTTCGCGAACGCGCCGATACAAACGCGAGCTGCGCCCGTCTCCCAGAATTCCGGCGAGCAAATCGAGCGCGGGAACATCCGGATGTGTGATCTCCGGAATGTGCCAGGCCAGCGAAAGCCGGCTCAACTCGGTGGCAAACTCATCGTGAACTTCACGGCGGCCGAGCTGCGGCGGCTCCGTCGGAACGAAAATCGGTTTGAGCGCTTTCTCGGGATAAGCTTTGAAAAAATCGGCGAGCTGTTGGCGAACCTTCTCAGCATCGACATCGCCTACAACGATGAAGGTCAGATTGTTCGGGACGTAACGCGTCTTGTAATACTGCATCACCTGCTCTTGCGTGAGCTGATTGTAAATATCCATCTCGCCGATGACCGGCAATCGATACGGATGTTTTTGATACGCTGTCGCGAACAAAAGCAGGCTCGCCATCCGATCGGGATCATCCACGTTCATCGCGAACTCGCGCCGGATGACTTCCTGTTCCTTGTTGTATTCCTCCGGCGGCAAAGTCGAATTCATCATCGCGTCGGACAAAACCGCGAGCGCGGTCTCGACGCCGTCTTTCGGGACGTCGATCCAGAAAACAGTGCGATCGAAAGAAGTGTAGGCGTTGATGTAACCGCCGACGTCCTGAATTTTTTGCGCAATGTCGTTCGCCTTCTGCGTTTTCGTTCCTTTGAACAACATGTGCTCGAGAATGTGCGAGAGACCTGCGCCGAGTTTGTCGTCTTCGAAAATGCTTCCCGTCGCGCACCACGCCTGCACGCTCGCGACCGGCGCGCTGCGATCTTCCTGGACGAGCAGAGTAAGGCCGTTCGGCAGAACGAATTTTTTCGCGCTGCTCGGCGGAAACGTGATCGCGTCCGGATGCTCGCCATTTTTCGCCCCGGCGGAGAGAGTCTGTTTCGGCTGAGGACGATCTACTGCTTTCAAATTCACGATGCTAAAGACGACTGCACAAATCAGGCCTGCTACTTTAATACGCTCCACGATTTTTTCGACGTTACTTTAAGAAAGTAGCGTTGCCCGGCCGATCATACCGTCTTCGGCGCCGGCAAAGGTTTCGGAACTTCGGTTTGCTTTTCCGGAGCGAAAGGCTTCACGAACGCTTCCCGGAAATCGTAGATGTTTTTAAAATCATTGATCGAATCCTCGTCCGTCTTTCCAAAAATTCCCGCGCCGATGAGATTGAAGACCATGTGACCGATGTCTTCGGTCGAGCGGATTCCCCAATTGTCGAACACCGTCACCACCATCGGCCCGAATTCTTTGAGCGCGTATTGGCGAACTCCATCGAGCAATTCGGGTCCGGAAACGTGGCGGACAGTTGTGCCCTTCGCCTTTTTTTGCCGCTTTGTTGTGAAATCGAGCGCGTCGCGCAAAAAAATGTAGGCCTCGCGTTGATAACGAGGATCGCTCGCGACAATCGAGTCCAGGGCTTCCGCAAATCCGATCTTCTGCATGAGTGAGTGCGCGCTACCTTAATCAGCAAAGCTCGCGCGAGCAACTGCCGCCCTCACAAGATCGACAATCCCCGGGTTCAAAATTGCGATTCCATCGCGTCGAGGTAAGTCGAAAAGCGGTCGCGCCGCGGCGGTCGCCTCCCGGCTGAATCCACCGAAAGTTTTCCCGTCTCGAACAACCCGCTCACGGTTGGCAGCTGCGTCGCCTCGAACCAATTCAAGTAGTCGTCGATTTCGGTCATTCGCTCCGCGAGTTGTGTTTGCAATTTTTTCAGATCGCCGAGCTTGGCCGCGGCGCCATGATTTTTTCCGAGAGCAAGTTCAGCCGCGAGCTGCTGATACTGCTGCACAATCGCCCGGAGCGCAGGATTCGCGCGCGCAGCGAGGAGCATTAACTTACCGCTCGATTTTCTAAGCGCCAGCTTTTGCGCGGCGCTGAGCTTCTTTTCACAAAGCTCGTCCAGCGAAGCCGTCGCGAGAAACGCATCCAGTTTTGTTTGGGTTTGTGCGAAACTCAGAAGCTCCGAGTGCTTTGAATCGAGCACACTTGCGATCTGCGACCGCCAGGGACTTTCAAGCTCCTTGCCCGCAAGCTTTGGAAAACTTTTTTGTAAATCGGCGAGCGGATCGTTGGTGCTAAAAGCGAGATTGTCGATGTAGCGGCCGAGCTGAATCGGATCCTTCGCCAGCCATTCCACGAGCGCGAACGAATACGCGGAGTAAAGCGCACGCCCCGGCGAATCGAGCAATTCGGGCCGCTCGCGCAAAAATTCCGGCAGTGGCCGAATGGGCGACGAAACCTCGAGCGCGCGTACGACCGGCGCGCGCTTGGCATTTGGCGCGAGCGCGCGGAGCCCATCCAACAACCAGGCCGGCGGATCGACATATATTTCCCCGACCGTGATCGTCGTTGCGTTGCGATAAATCATCTCCAGCAAAATCAATCGCAGAATTTCGCGCTCGAGCATTTCAGGGTTCAGCTCGCGCGAAAGGGCGAGATCGAGCTGCAACTTTAGTCCCGAAGGTGTTTGACTGAAACGAATCGCGCTCAGCGGCAGCTCGGGAAGATTCGCGGAGCGCGATTGTAAGTTAATGATTTCCGCAGTCGCCCACTGATCGCGACGCCGTAAAATTCCGAGCAGATCCGTTTTGATTCGCTCGGCTAAGGTTGACATCGCTCCGCGCAACGCAGCATCGCCGCCGTAGATCACGAATTGTCCGGAGGGACTAACGCTTCGCTCGACCGTGTTCGTCGCGTATATTTCCGCGGCGAAGATCGACATCAGGGCCAGCGCGAGTCCGGGGAGAAAAGTGGGGCTCATCGACAACCAGTTGCGCGCAGAATAGTTGCGGGCGGGACAAATTGGCCAGCACGATCCGCGAAAATTTTTTCGTAAAAACAATGAAACTATCACCGCTAAGTGCCGTCTAATTTTTACAGGCTTATGAATATGAAACGAATACTAGCAAGCGTGGTGACAGGGGCATTGCTGACCGGGTCGCTCATGGCGGCATCAGGGAATGACCAAGCCCGCACACGAACAAAAGTGCGAGCAGGCAAATCTACCGCGACGACAACCGTCTCTACCCGCGCAAATCGCAACGTTAGAACTCAACGTGTCGTGACCAGTGGAAATCCGCGTTACGTCGGAACCACGGGCGCACCCGTTCAAACCCGAAATCGCGTGGTGACGCGCTATAACAGTTATCCATCGTACGGCTATCGCTCGTACGGTTACAGCGGTTACCCGTCCTATGGATACGGTTACGGTTATCCGTCATACGGTTACGGCGGGGGCTATGGCTACGGACCGTCCATTTCGTTTGGATTTGGTTCGCCGTCTTACGGCAGCTATTACCCGTACGATTCTTACTCGTACGCGAACAACTACAACTACGGAGCTTATTATTACAATCAGCCCAGTTACGGCTACGGCCGCGGCTCAATCGTGATTACAGTTCAATCTCGCTTGGCCCGGATGGGTTATTACCGCGGTCCGATCGACGGCGTAATGGGACGCGGGACAAGCTGGGCGATTCGCGCTTACGAACGCGACCACGGCTTGCGAATGGACGGCACCATCAGTGGACCACTGGTCCGCAGCTTGGGCCTTCGTTACTAACGAAACAGAAAAGAATTGGTTGGTTGGCCGGTGAGTCCGCTGCGACTCCCGGCCATTCTTTTTTTATCGTGATGGCGGCGTGATCGTGACTCCGGCATCGTGAAAATTCACGCCGGCCATTTTCGCGACCAGTCTGTGCTCACGATCAAGCGCGGCCCACAAATCGGCGAAGACAATGTCGCCGTACTTCATGATTGCCGGATGAATCGGGAACTCGCCGATCCAGCCGCCGAGATTTTGCGCGCCTGATTTTCCGCCGCTCGCTTCTACGCGGTAAGAAGATCGTGTAAAAATAGAATAGCCAAACAGCGACCGCTCCATTGCGATCGTGCAGGCGCCATCGTGAAATGACGCAGTTGCGCGAACGAAATCGAGGAACGGCTTGTTCAACGCCTTTTTTTTGCTCGTCAATCGGTAAGAGAGATACGCGTTGACCTGCTCTTGTGAATATTCGAACGGTCCGGCCTTTCGAAATGCTGCCGCGTTTTCAAGATCGAGATCGATCTGCGGAGGAACAACTTTCGTGGACGCGGGCACTTCGGGAGGCAACGCCATCAAGACGAGGGCCGCGGCTCCGGCTGCGGCCAGGGCCACTTTACTGACGGCGATGAAATTCTGACGAAGCTTGCTAGGCCCCTCCATCATTCTTTGCAATCGCCGGCGCTCTTCGCCCGGGTCTTTGCTTTTTTCTTTCGCGAGAACCGCAGAGCGATCCAGTCGTTCGCCGCAATTGTGGCAGTAAATGCGCTCGGCCTCGTTTTCGTGCCGGCATTCGGGACAGAGAATTTTTCTTTGAGGTGCCGTTGTTGTTGTTGTCGTCGTCATGCCGCCGATTCTTTTTTCGGTTTAGCTGTTGGGGTTGATGTCGATTTTTTGTCTGGGGAAGATTTCGATTCCTTGCCGCTCGATGATTTCTCGCTCGAGCTGCTCGCGGGCGATTCTTTCTTGGCCGCTTCCTGATATGCCTTGCTGCGATAATCCGTGGTGTAAAATCCCGAGCCCTTGAAAATAATTCCCGCGCCGGTCCCGAGCAATCGTTTCACTTTGCCATGGCCCCATTTTGGCAAACGGCAAAGCTCCTTCGGACATTGCCGAAGCGGTTTGTCGCGCATCGATTGAAACATCTCGAAATTCTGGTCGCATTTCTGGCAGTGATACTCGTACGTCGGCATGCCCAGACGCTGCCTCGTAGAAAGCACAATTCAAGCCGCGGTCTGTCGGGATTTCAGGGCCACAACTCCGGCCGATCCCTTGACTTTGGACGCCTTGCCGGTAAAGGGTTTCGCCGAAAAAGTTTTTATGCGTTCGCCAGTTTATCATCTGCTCGCCATCACCGCCTTAATCACCTCCGCTTTTGTCTTTACCGGCTGCGAAGAAGACGCGCGTTACTCCGGCCAGGCACAATATCTCGGCGGTATTTACGGCACTCAGCCAACAAGTGGCGCGCCCACTGACAACATTTCCTATTGGGACGGGGATCACATCGGCGGCAAACCTTCAGTCAAAATCAGCCTCAAAGAACAACGCGCTTACTTTTACAAAAACAACATGCTCGTCGGGATTTCGCAGCTTTCGACCGGGCGCGAGGGATTGAACACGCCGATTGGAAAATTCAGTGTCGTCAAAAAAGACATCGCTCATGCTTCCAGTCGCTACGGGGATTACGTTGACGATGCTGGAAACGTCGTGATGCCGAACGTCGACGTTGAAAAAGATAAGAAGCCGCCGGGCTCACATTATAAAGGCGCATCGATGCCGTATTATATGCAGATCGCGCCGGGATTTGGTTTGCACGCTGGATACTTGCCGGGCTACGCCGCTTCCCACGGCTGCATTCGGATGCCGGAATTCATGGCCAAAGAATTTTTCAAATCCGTTTCCGTTGGCACCCCGGTCACGATCACGAATTAATTGTCGATCTTTGAATCGACGCTGAGTTCGGCGAACTTCGCGGGTGGAAAAACCGCAGGCGAATCAATTACTCGAGCGCGTCGCGCAATCTGAGCCCGTCGCGCGCAAGCTCGCGCAGATTGGAACGCAGCGCGCGCCGGTAAAATTTTCGCACGTCATTCCCCCGGCACAGGCGTTTCTCAGCGCGGTCATCGCACATTCGTTGCATCGCCAAGATAGCGACGCCGCAAATCTCTGGATTCTTTGTCCGACCGTTCGCGCGCAGGATTCGCTCTTCGAAACAATTCTCAATTGGCTGCCCAACGCGCAATTTCTTCCCGAAGCCGAGTTCGCCGCGGTCGAAAATATTTTACCCGATCCTGAGATCGCGGCCGAGCGGCTCGCGCTGCTTGCAAAGATCGACGCCGGCTCGGGTCAGCAAATCATCGTCACCACGCGCGCGAGTCTCGATCAACCCGCGCCCGCGCGCGGCGCGGTTTCATCGGCGACGTTAACATTGAAGCGCGGCGCGAGCTCAACCATGGAGCAGTTGCTCGAAAAACTGAGCGCCTCCGGCTACGAGCGCGTCGCTCAAGTAACAACGCGCGGCCAATTCGCCGTTCGCGGCGGCATTGTCGATCTTTATTCGTGGCAAGCGCCGATGCCGGTGCGCGTCGAATTCTTCGGCGACACCGTCGAATCGCTGCGCGAGTTCGACATCGACACGCAAACCTCCGTGCGTGACGTGCGCAAGATCGACATCCTGCTCGGCGCTGCGGACGACAAAAGCGGTTTCGTTCGCGATTACATCGGCAAAGACGATCTGATTGTCGACATCGAGCCCGAGGAAAATTCCGAGGCGCGGATTCAGATCAGCGAAAGCTGGATTGAAGATGGTCCGGAAGATTTCAACGGCGCGTTTCAAGATTGCGATGTCGGCGAGTTCGCGGTCGGCGATTTCCTTTTGGCCGAGGCGAAGCGCAGCCAATTCATCAAACGACTCGAGGAATGGAAAAACAATAAAGCGCGCGTCGTCGTCTATTTTCAGACTGAAGGCGAGATCGAGCGTTTTCGCGAACTAATCAGCGCCGACGCGCTGCAAGATGTCGATCTTGTTCTCGGCACGCTGGCACGCGGTTTTTGTTTTCCGGCGGCGAACCTCGTCATTCTGTCGGCCGCGGAATTGTTCGGACGTTTCGCGCCGCACGCGCGTCGCCGTCTGTACCACGCTGAGCGTCAACGCGCCCAAATCGATTTCAGCGAACTCAACGAGGACGATCTGGTTGTCCACCTGGAGCACGGCGTCGCACGATTCGCAGGGCTAACAAAAATTCCGACGTCGACGAATGGCGAACAGGAAGTGCTTGCGCTCGAATTCGCGGATGAAGCAAAACTCTACGTCCCACTTGAACAGGCTTATCTCGTTTCGCGTTACGTGGGCGTTGGCAAACGCTCGCCGAAACTCAGCTCGCTGGCGGACGCGAAATGGGCGCGCGCGAAAAAGGCAGCGGCCTCTTCCATCTTTGATTACGCGGGCAAAATGCTCGCCGTCCAGGCCGAGCGCGAAACTGTTCCCGGATACGCATTCGGTCCCGACACAAAATGGCAGCGCGAATTCGAGCATTCGTTTCCATTTCGCGAAACGCCCGACCAACACAAGGCCATCATCGACGCGAAGATCGACATGGAACGTCCGCGGCCGATGGACCGCTTGATTTGTGGCGATGTTGGTTTCGGCAAGACCGAAGTGGCGATTCGCGCGGCGTTCAAAGCGGTCATGGATGGGCGACAAGTCGCCGTTCTCGCGCCGACGACCGTCCTCGCGCAACAACACTTCGAAGTTTTTCGCCAGCGCATGCTGGATTATCCGGTGCGAATCGAAATGCTGAGCCGTTTTCGAACGCAGAGTGAGCAGAAAAAAGTTCTCGAGCTGTTGCGGCAAGGCGGCATCGACATTGTCATCGGAACGCACCGGCTAATCTCCGCCGACGTCGTCTTCAAAGATCTCGGCCTCGTCATCATCGACGAGGAACAGCGCTTCGGCGTTTTGCACAAAGAGAAATTCAAAGAGCTCTTCAAGCTCGTCGACGTGCTCACGCTTTCGGCCACACCGATTCCGCGCACGCTTTATCTCTCGCTTGTCGGCGTCAAAGACATGTCGACGATCGAAACACCGCCGCTCAACCGCCTGCCGGTCGAAACGATCGTCGCCGGTTATGACGAACGAATCATTCGCGATGCGATCAATCGCGAGCTCGAGCGACAGGGCCAGGTTTATTTTCTGCACAACCGCGTGCAATCCATCGAGCGCGTGCGCGAAAAGATTGTCGATCTTGTGCCGGGCGCGCGCGTCGAGATCGGTCACGGCCAAATGGATGCGGACGAGCTCGAAGAAGTGATGGCGCGTTTCGTGGCGGGCAAGATCGACATCCTGGTTTGCACGACAATCATCGAGAGCGGTCTCGACATTCCAAACGCGAACACAATCATCATTGATCGCGCCGATCGCTTCGGTCTGGCCGATCTTTACCAACTTCGCGGCCGCGTCGGGCGCGCCGAGCACAAAGCTTACGCGTATCTCCTTTTGCCGCGGGAAATGATGACGATCGGCGCGGCGCGAAGACGCATCAACGCGATTAAACAGTACAGCTCGCTCGGCGCAGGCTTTCGAATCGCGATGCGCGATCTAGAAATTCGCGGCGCGGGCAGCATTCTCGGCACGGCGCAAAGCGGCCACATCGTGGCGATCGGTTTCGATTTGTATTGCCAACTGCTCAAGCAAGCGGTCGCGCAGTTGAAAGGGCGCAAATTTCAGCCGCGGCTCGATGTCGATCTTCGCATCGATTTCGTTGCGACGAACGAAGCGGAGTTCGCGGCCGCCGGTCCGGAAGAGCGCGTCCCCGCGTTCGTTCCCGCAGCTTATATTAGCGACACTGGCCTTCGCATCAGGGCGTATCGCGAGATGGCCGGAATCAGTAACCGCGAGCAACTCGACCGTGTCCGAAAAGAATGGCGCGACCGGTTCGGCAAATTTCCGCCCGCGGTTGAGAATTTGTTCCTGCTCGCGGAGATCAAACTCGCTGCGGCCAAATCGGGCGTTTCGCGCGTGGAGGTCAAGGAGCGCAAGTTGATGCTGACCCGGCGGAGCGAATTTGTGCTTGTCGGCGGCAAATTCCCCCGTTTAGTTGCCAATCCGCCGCACCTCGCGGAAGTTCTCGAGCTAACGAAAAAGTTTACATGATTCGCCCAATCGTCCTGACGGTCGTCACAGCCGTGGTCGTCAACGTCTCGCCAATTTGCCGCGCCGCTTACGCCGCTCAGCCCGAGCCGGAAGTGGTGGACGGCGTGGCTGCGGTCGTTAACGGCGATGTCATTACCTATTCGCAAGTTCGACAAGTCGTCGCGCCGCGCGAGAAATTGCTGCGCTCGCAGTTCAATGGGGACGAGCTCGTCAACAAAGTGAAGGAAGCGCGTCAGGCCGCGCTCCAGGATTTGATCGATCGCCAGTTGATCATTCAAGCTTTCAAAAAAGAAAATTTCCAAATTCCAGATCACTTCGTTGAAGAACGGATGCAGGACATTATCCGCACCGATTTTGGCGGCGACCGCAACACCTTCATCAAAACACTCGAGGCGCAGAAGTTCACCCTCGGCGAGTTTAAGAAAATGGAGATGGATAAAATCATCGTCCAGGCGATGCGGAGCAAGAACGTGAAACTGAACAACATCGCTTCGCCCGCAAAAGTGGACGAATATTACAAAGCGCATCGAGAAGACTTCACGAGCAAGGAGCAGGTCAAGTTGCGTTTGATAATGATCCCTGGCCATTCGAGTGACGGCGAAGCCGCCGCGCAAAAAGCAATGGCAGATGAAGTCTTCGGCAAACTCGTCAATGGCGCGGAGTTCGAGCGAATGGCGCAGCTCTATTCCGAAGACAGCACCCGCGAAAAAGGCGGCGATTGGGGCTGGATCGATCGGAAAACGTTGGCCGGGCCGCTCGAGAAGGTAGTGTTCAATTTGCCGGTTGGAAAAATCAGCAAGGTCGTCGAGTTCAGCGGGAATTATTACATCATGAAAATCGAGGAGAAACACGGCGGCGAAACCAAATCGCTCGACCAGGCGCGCCCCGATATCGAAAAGAAATTGATCCAGCTTGAAGCGCAGAGCTTGCAGGAAAAGTGGCTCGCGAGTCTCCGGTCGAAAGCTTACATCAAAACTTTCTGAGTTGTTCGATTCGCAAGATCGACAACTTCTCTTGCTCGTGATCTTAATCTTGCTCCTGCTCGATTGAGCAAGAGCATGAGCAAGCGACCAAAGATCGGAATCACGCTCGGTGATTGCGCCGGCATCGGACCCGAGATTGTCGATCTTGCGCTGAAGTCGAAGAAGATTCCTGACGCGGCGGATTATGTCCTCATCGGGCGAGAGCCGAATTGCAAACCGGGATCGCCGACGATCGAAACTGCGCGCGCAGCCGCGGCTGCGCTGGAAGAGGCCGTCACGCGCGCGCGGCGTGAAGAATTGCACGCCGTTGTGACCGGGCCGATCCACAAAGCCCGAATGTACGAAGCCGGATTCAAGTTCCCCGGCCAAACGGAGTTCTTTGCTGAGCGTTGCGGCATCAAAAATTTCGCTATGTGTCTCACCGGCGGCAAACTCACCGTCGCGCTCGCCACGAGTCACATTCCACTCGCGAAAGTTCCGGGCGCTCTCAAACAAAGCGAAATTGTCCGCGTCGGTTTGTTGCTCGCGGATTTCTTGCAACGCCGCGGAATGAAATCCCCGCGCGTCGCCGTCGCCGGTTTAAATCCGCACGCCGGCGAGTCTGGAAAGCTCGGCCTGGAAGAAATCGAAATCATCACGCCGGCGATCGAACAGATGAAATCTGAAAGCGGAAAGCTGAACGCGGAGATTTCCGGTCCTCATTCCCCCGACACAGTTTTCCATCGCGCGGTTGAAGGCGAGTTCGACGCCGTGCTATGCATGTATCACGATCAAGCATTGATCCCGCTGAAGCTTCACGCATTTCACAACGGCGTGAACACGACACTCGGTCTGCCATTTCCACGCACCAGTCCCGATCACGGCACCGCCTTCGAGATCGCCGGAAAAGGAATCGCGAAGCCCGACAGCATGATCGCCGCGATCAATCTCGCGGTTGAACTTGTTCAACATTCTTGATCTTGATCATGCTCTTGATCTTACTCGATCTGTTGCGATCAGGATCACGAGCATGAGTAAGAGCAACAGAACCAAATGAAGAAACCGCATATCGCGCTCTTGCTCGCCGTCGCGAGCGTTTTCGTTTGGTCGGGAATTAATCCGCACGATCGATTGACCTGGTGGCTCGAAGTTTTTCCAGGAATCATCGGCCTCATCATTCTCGCGGCGACGTATCGTCGATTTCAATTCACCACGCTCGTTTACACGCTGATCGCGCTTCACATCTCGATCTTGTGCGTCGGCGGGCATTGGACTTACGCGCGCGAACCGGTGTTTAGTTGGCTGCGCGATCATTTTCATTGGCAGCGCAATCATTACGATCGGCTCGGCCATTTCGCGCAGGGATTCGTGCCGGCAATGATTGCGCGCGAGATGTTTATTCGGCTCAATGTTCTCAATCGCAAACGCTGGCAGCCGTTCCTGATCATTTCGATTTGTCTCGCCATCAGCGTCGTTTACGAATTCATCGAATGGTGGACCGCGGCGTTGAGCGGCAGCGCCTCGACTGAATTTCTGGCCACTCAAGGCGACGTTTGGGACACACAAGAAGACATGTTCCTGTGCCTGATCGGCGCGACTTGCGCGCTTATCTTCATGAGCAAATGGCAAGATCGACAATTGCGTGAGCTAGAAGCAACAAATTTAGAAACCAGGAAGCCAGGATAAGTAAGATCTTCCGTTTCGTGGTTTCCTGGCTTCCGAATTAAAATCTTCTTCTGCGTGAACGGTCGACAATTGCGCGAGCTAGAAGGAATGAATTTGGAAACCAGGAAGCCAGGATAAGTAAAATCTTCCGTTTCGTGGTTTTCTGGTTTCCGAATTAAAATCTTCTTCTGCATGAACGCGCGCGTTGCCAAGTACGGTTCGGTTTTTAACATCGGACTCCAGAACACGTTCGTTTATCGCTGGAATTATTTTTTGCGCGCTGCCTTCGGGATTATTCCGCTCGCCGGCACGGTGTTTCTTTGGGACGCGATCTTCAAAGAGCGCGGCGGCGGTATTCACGGTTACGACTACGGCTCGATGATTTATTATTACCTGCTCATGCTGTTGGTCAGCAATCTGGTCACGCCGACCGAGGACGAATGGCAAATCGCCGCCGACATTCGCGAGGGCCAGATCAACGCGCTCCTGACAAAACCGATGAGTTATCTCGCGTATCGGTTCAGCATTTTTTGCAGCGGCCGGCTCGTTTACACCTTTGTCACGCTGCCGCCGATCGCGCTCATCTTTCTCTATTTCCACAACTACGTCGCGCTCCCGCACGATCCAATGACTTACGCGCTCGCGATCGTCTCCACGATGATGGCGGCGTTCATCCAGTTCTTCATCACCTATTCGCTCGCGATGATGGCGTTCTGGATTTTGGAAATCACAACCATCGTGTTCATCGTTTACTCGTTCGAATATTTCCTCGGCGGCCAAATGTTCCCAATCGACATCATGCCCGCTGGAGTGCAAGCCGCGCTGAAGTGGATGCCGTTCTATTACGAGTTGTTTTGTCCGGTCGCGATTTTTCTCGAGCGACTGAAAGGTGCCGAGCTCTGGCAAGCTCTCGCAATCCAGATCGGCTGGCTCTTCTTAACGTGGTGGATCGCCCGCGCAATGTGGCACCGCGGATTACGGCACTATCAAGCGGTCGGAGGATAACAGGCATTAAACACTGTTGCCGAACGCGTTCGAAATCTGTTACGATGTTCGGGTAGTGACTCAAACTCCCCAGCAGAACAAACAAGATTGCGGCAAGCCTTGTAACCGCAGGCTCGGTCTCCTTTTAGTTCTCACATTGTTGCTTAGCGTTGCAAGTACCAACGCCGGCAGCGCAACATGGTCATCGAATCCTGCATCGAACGTTTGGAACAACGCCAATAATTGGTCACCATCCACCGTACCGAACGGCTCAGCGGATATCGCTACCTTTTCGACGAGCAGCCTGACGACAGTTTATATCGGACCCAACACGGAAGTGAGCACGATCAATTTCCTGTCGGGAGCGAGTGCGTTCACGCTTAGTCCATATCAGTCTGTCTTGACTGTCAGCGGTACCGGAATCGTCAACAATTCAGGCATAGTTCAGAACTTCGTTCAAAACTTAACAATCAGCCACGCTGATAGCATTCGCTTTAAGAACAGCGCCACAGCCGGGACTCAAACCGTTTTTACGAACAATGGAAGTAACCTGAATGGTAGAATTGGTGGTTACACCGAATTCTTCGATACTTCGACTGCCGCCCAGGCAACGTTTGTCAACAACGGTGGTATGGCTTCGGGAGCATCAGGTGGGGCGACGTTATTCCACAATTCTTCAACAGCGGGAAGTGCAACTTTCGTGGCTAATGGCGGAACCGTAACCAATGCGTCCGGCGGAAGCGTTTTCTTTTTCGATAGTTCAACGGCGGGAACTGCCAGTTTCACCGCCAATTCGGGATTAGCCGGTTCAACAACAGGTGGAGACGTAATTTTCGACAATGCGTCCACCGCAGGAAGCGGTCATTTCACAACCAATGGCGCATCCTTTTCAAATTCGATTGGCGGTGAAGTTGATTTCGACGGGAACTCAACTGCAGGCGGCGGCGTTTTTGTTAATAATGGTAGCGAGTTCTCGTACTTTGGTGCCGCTGGCGGCAGAACGAGATTCTTTTTTCAATCCACCGCAGGAAGTGCCACTCTTATCGCCAACAGCGGATCCGCCGGTGGTGACGGTGGTTCTATAAGCTTCAGCGGGGACTCGACCGGGGGCACTGCTCGCGTGTTGGTGTTTGGCACCGGCAGTCTCGATATCAGTCAACACAATGACCCAGGCGTAACTATTGGCTCACTCGAAGGAACAGGACTTGTTTTTCTTGGCGCCAGAAATCTGACGATTGGCAGCAATAGTCTTAGTACGACGTTTTCCGGCGTAATTCAGGATGGCGATATCAACGGTGGTGGCGGTTCTGGTTCTGTAACCAAAACAGGAACCGGATATCTCACTCTTTCGGGTGTTAATACTTACACCGGACCCACAACCGTTAATTCGGGTGGCCTGATCGTGGACGGTTCGATCACGAGCGCTGTAACGGTCAACGGCGGCACTCTCGCTGGTTCAGGAACGACGAAAGATGTGACAGTGAACAGCGGTGGAACGCTCGCTCCGGGCGACAGTCCTGGAATTCTTACCGTGCAAGGCAATCTGAAATTAATGATGGGCGCGAACTATCTCGTCGCTCTGAACGGAGCAGTTGTAGGAACGCAATACAGCCAAACGAACGTGTTCGGAACGGTGAGTATCAACGGCGCCACACTTTTGGTGAACCTTGGTTTCACGCCAGCGATCGGAACAACATTCATTATCATCAACAATGACTCCACCGATTCGGTGGCGGGAACGTTCGACGGGTTACCCGAAGGTTCGACCGTAACTGTGAACGGCGAATCGTTCACAATTTCGTATCAAGGAGGCGATGGAAACGACGTTGTTTTGACCGCAGTCGTTCCGGAACCGGCGACTTTGACGCTGCTGAGTACGGGCGTTGCGGGACTCGCAATCCGACGGTTACTGCGTCGTCGGTAATCCAGCCGCTTTCCAGGCCCTGCCACCGGCCATGAAGCGGACGTTCATTTCTTTTCTCGCGAAACTACGTGCCATCCGTGATTTGCGACGTTCCAAGCGATCGTGGCGCCATGCTCTTCTTCTAATCCCCATGTGACCGAAACAAGCAGATCGTTCTCTTTCCATTCTTTCATCTCAGCCGTGATTGGATTTGGTTCGTCGATTTTTCCTTTTGGGTGAAGCAATTTTACCAGCTCGGCGCGCGTCAGTTTCTGGACAGCGTGTTTGTGTTCCCAAATCCAAACACTCGTCGCGCGCTTACTGATCGAAACACGGAGAGCCACGACTTCATTGTTCGGATGCCAGAGAGCCGTATCTTGTTCGAGCGGGTAGTTGCCACCGAAATACCATGGCGGCATTTCCGAATCGTTATAGGCGGGCGACCAACCGAGTAATTCCTCGGTGTACGTTGTGGTGTCGATCAAACACGGGAAACCGCGCCGTTCATAAAGCACCCAGCGTCCGCGCGCGCTCCGGGAAAACATTTTCGACTCATACTTTTTCGTCAGAAGTCCGATCGCGCGCTCGGCCATGTGCGTCTCGTCTTCAAAATCGACTTCCGTTTTTAAATTGGAACGGAGCGTGTTGACGTAGCTTTCAGTTTTGTCTTTCGGAATCTGCCACCAACGACTGCCGATCGCGCGCGCCGCGAGTCGGCGGATCGAATTTCCCTCGTCCGAAAGAAGCGGCAGCATTGCTTCGGGAATTCTCGAATCGAGCGAGGTCATCAGCTCTCGCAATGCCGCGATTCGCGTGTCGGGGTCCTTATCCTTTAACTGCGGCAAATAGATGTCCGCTGGATTCGTCGTGGATCCCGAAACAAAAAACGCGACGAGTAATAAACCGATTGCAGCAATTGATCTCGAAACATGTGGTTTGTTGCTCATGGCTTGAAATCGCGAGCTTAAAGAAGTTCCTCGGCGCTAGACAAGCGCTGTTCACGCTACTTCGTGGTCGGTAAACCTGCGGCTTGCCAGGCCTTAAAGGCTCCAGCCATGGAGCTGACGTTTTTGTAGCCCATTTTTTGCAAACTTTCAGCCGCGAGCGCGGACCGTCCGCCGCCGCCGCAATGACAAATGATCGTGCTGTCGCGATCGGGAAATTTGTCTTCGACTTCGAACTCTAACATTCCGCGGCTCATGTGCACCGCGTCGGGAATGTGCGATTCATCGAACTCATCTTTCTCGCGAACATCGACAATCACCGCGCCGCCGCTCTTGGCTTGCTGCGCGGCGTCGGTCGGAGAAATTTCGGTGATCTTCTTTTTCGCGTCCGCGACCAAATCTGCGTAACCCTTTTCAGCCATGCACAACTCTAGACAGGATTTATCAGATCAAAGAGATTAATTCGGAAGCCAGGAAACCAAAAAGTCTTCTAGAAAGGAAAATATCTCTTGTTTCGATTCCTGGATTTCTGGTTTTTGAATTTCTTTGAAGTAAATCCGCAAAATCCTGTTAACCCTGTCTAGTTCTGATGCGGCGATACTTCGAAATTTACTCCATCATGCTGCGCAACTCGCTCATCCGCGAGATGAGTTTCAAAGCGAACTTCCTCCTCTGGATGCTGGTGGAAGTGCTTTGGTTCGTGGGGCAGATCGTTTTTTTCTCCATCATTTTCGGCAATGTCGACCGCATCGGGGATTGGACGAAATGGGAAGTCGTTTTGCTCATCGGCACGCATCAAATGATCTCGCAGCTTTTTCAGGCGTTCTTTTTCGTCAACGTCGCCAACGTTCCCGAGCTTGTGCGCACCGGAAAACTCGATTCGCTCCTGGTTTTGCCGATCGACAGCCAGTTCGCGGTTTCGACGAAACAATTCGGCCTCGACAGCATCGTCAACGCGATTGTCGGCGGCGTTGTTGTTTGCGTCTCGCTATCGAAACTCGGTTACGTCCCCGGCCCGATGTCGATCTTGCTTTACCTCATTGCGATTTCTTTCGGCATCGCGGTCCATTATTCGATCATGCTCAGCCTCGCCGCCGTCAGTTTCTGGATCGTGCGCGCGCAGGGACTGGTTTACGGCTACTTCAATTTTCTTAATATCGCGCGCTATCCCGACTCGATTTTCCCGCGGCTCTTCAAAATCATTTTCGGCTGGATCATCCCAGTCGTGATCGTTGCCAACATTCCGGCCCGGCTGTTGATCAAGTCTTTCGGCCAGCCGGGCCCGCTTATGTTCCAACTGGTTGTCGCTTCGACGGTAGTTTTCCTTCTCTCCCGCGCGTTCTGGTCGTTCGCGCTACGGCGATATTCCAGCGCGAGTTCTTGAATCTTGAGGCACACGCGCCGCCGTGTCCCATTAATCAAGGCGCCGACAGCGCCGCGCCCTCCAAATCATCGAACAAACGACCCCGAAGTTCGTCCAAATCTTCCCTTGCGCTCCCCGCGAATCGCTCTTAGTTAAGCCTCCGTTTTTTCCGGCGTTCGCCCCGGCGAACGCCTTTTGAATTATGGCCACCACAAAAAAGAAAAAAGCTCCCTCCAAAAAAGCCGTCGCCAAGTCGAAACCGGTCCGCAAGATTTCTGCCAAGAAGGCGACCGAAAGCCCGAAGGCTGCGTTGCTCGGCACAAATAATCACGAGAAAAAGCTCAATCCCTTTGTTCGCAAACAGAAGGACAAGTTGCTTCAACTTCGAGACGCGATGGTTGATTCCATGGCCGGAGTCGCGCAGGACACGCTCCGCTCACGCGCGGAAGGCAGTGAAGCTTCCGCATTCGGAATGCACCAGGCCGATGCCGGCTCCGATGCTTACGACCGCGATTTCGCGCTCAGCCTGCTTTCACAGGAACAGGACGCGCTTTACGAGATCGATCAGGCATTGAAGCGGATCGAGCTCGGCACCTATGGCGTTTGCGA
>DATBCV010000053.1:0-7087 GCA_036270275.1 Chthoniobacterales bacterium
GTGGCGGGGCAAAACACCGCTACGTAAATCATCATGGGCGGCGCTGCGAAGCCGAAGTAGACGTTGTAGCGGCACTCGCCGCGGCGAGCGGCTGTGTAATTAAGATCGGTGCTTGAGAACAAGCACGGCTGCGACGCGTTCAAGACTTAAACCGGCGCGGTGTCGCTCCAGGTGACTGCGTGCGCGCGGACGCGACTGTCGAAGCCTTTGAGCTCAACTTCGCCCAGATCTTCGAAAGGCAACAATTTCCCCTGGCACAACTCGACGACAACGTTGGAAACTAAAATCTGTTCCGGTTGCGCGTGGGAGCACAGCCGTGCGGCGAGCTGAACGGTGTTACCGAAGAGATCGTTGTGGCGCTCAACCGGTTCGCCTGCGGCAACGCCGGCACGAAGTTGAAATGAGCGGTCCTGTTTTTGTTTGCAATGTTTCGTAACGTCGCGTTGCACGCGGCTGGCGCATTTCACCGCGGCGGCCGCGGAAACAAAGGACGCCATGATTCCGTCGCCGAGATGTTTGATTTCGCGGCCGCCCGATTCCGTCAACGCGTCACGCACGATCTGATCGTGCACGGAGAGCACTTCCATCGCCGCTTCATCACCAAGTTTCCGCGTGAGCGATGTCGATCCCACAATGTCGGTGAAGAGGATGGTGCGAATTCCAGGGTCGCGATCGTTAGCCGCGCCGCCCGGCAGGACCACCGCGCCTTCGGCATTCACTTCGCTTCCGCCCATGAACAATTCGGCGAAATCAGGCTCGACCTGGATGATTTTTCCAGCGCGCAGGCCGTGCGCTTCTTTGTGGACTTGGTCGGCGGCATCAGCGTCGGGCGCGTGACAAAGACAAAAAACTTTGCCGGCTTTTTCATTGACCCAATACTTGTGATAGCTCACGCCGTATTTGCCCTGGACTTCAAGGTCATGATGATGCGCCCTTGCGACTTCTTCGGCGCTCACGCCGCCGGGAATTTCGTGAATGTCCATGTAAGTCGGCATACCAGAGTTTTAGTTTAAGAATTCGAGAGCGGCAAATTAGTGCGACGAAACGCGATGCTTAATGTCGATCTTTGGTGGATGCGCGAGCGTCTGATAAACGACGCAATAACGTTCGGTCAGTTTGAGAAGCGTAGCGATTTGCTCTTCGCTGGCGTCGGTGTCGAGCTCGAAGCTTAACCGAATCTGCTCGAAACCGACCGGCACCTCTTTTGAAACCGCGAGCGTGCCGCGAAAATCGAGATCGCCTTCGGCCCAAACAGTTGCGTCACGCAGTGGAATTTCCAGAGCAGTCGCGACCGCGCGCAAGGTGACGCCCGCGCATGCGACGAGTGATTCGAGCAACATGTCGCCCGAGCACACGCTCAATCCATCCCCGCCAGTCGCGGGATGGAGTCCCGCTTCGACGAGCGCTTTTCCGGTCGCGACCTTGCACGTCACGCTTTCACCGACTTTTCCTTCTGCGCGCAGCGTGATTATCGCCGCCTTCGCTTCGTTGCGATAGCGCTCCTTGATCGGCGACTGCAACGATTTTAAGTCGGCCGCGTTCACGAATCAGGCGGCGCGTTTTGTCGTGGCCGGTTTGATGTTTTGATTCACGCGAAAGAGATTCGTTGGATCGTACTTCGCTTTGATCTCGGCGAGGCGTTGGTAATTATCGCCGTAAGTTGCTTTCACGCGGTCTTCGCCTTCGTCCATCATGAAGTTCACGTAAGCGCCGCCCGCCGAATAAGGATGAAGCGCGTCGAAATAATCTTTCGTCCATTTGGTAATCTTTTCTTTGTTTGCCGGGTCGGGATCAACGCCGACCATGACTTGCGCCCAATTCGCATCGCGATAACTCCACGCCGTTTCATTTTTTCCAACGCGCGCGGCGGCGCCATTGATTGGATAAAGATGCATCGTCGAATGCATCGTCGGCAGCGCGTTTGCGAAACGAACATGCTCCGCGATCGCTTTGTCGCTGAGCTCGTTCACGAAATCGGCGCGCCAGTACCATTGCAACCCCGGGGGATAGATCGGGTCGAACATGGATTGCAAGGCGGGCTCGGGGATTGGCCCGACAAAATCGAGCGCCGGTTTCTTGAAAGCGCGGATCGGTTTAAACATTTCTTCAGCCTGCGCTTGCGGCGCGGTGCAACACCAAATGATCCCGCACATTTTCTTGAGATGAAGATTTTCCGGAAACGGCGGCCCCGGGGGCACGGTGAGAAACGCGAACCAGCCATTCAGATCCTCCGGCGCCTTGATAATGAAATCGCGATACCACTTCATCACGTCGCCGGCGTCGCTCAACTCGTAAAGCATCGGGCCGGCATAGACGATGTCGATCTTGTGGGCCTTGAACGTGAACGCGGTGACGACGCCAAAGTTTCCGCCGCCGCCGCGAAGCGCCCAAAACAAATCCGAATTCTCGTCGGCGCTCGCGCGAACGAATTTTCCATTCGCCAAGACGACGTCGGCGGAAAGCAAGTTGTCGATGGTCAGTCCGCATTTCCGCGTGAGATGCCCAATGCCGCCACCGAGCGTCAGTCCGCCGACGCCGGTCGTCGAAATGATTCCGCTCGGAACCGCCAATCCAAACGCGTGCGTCGCATGATCGACATCCCCCCACGTGCAGCCGCCGCCGACGGTTACGGTTTGCGCAGTTGGATCGACCCGCGTGTATTTGATGCCGGCGAGATCGATCACGAGCGCGTCATCGGCGATGCCCAAGCCGCCGGCGTTATGTCCGCCGCCGCGAATCGCCAGAAGCGCGTTGTTGTCGCGCGCGAAATTCACACAAGCGATCACGTCCGCGACGTCGGCGCATTTCGCGATCAAGCTCGGCTTCTTGTCGATCATCGCGTTGTAAACTTTGCGGGTTTCGTCGTAATCCGGGTCGCCGCGTTTTATTAATCGACCGCGCAAACCGGCTTGGAGTTGTGTCAGAGCGGCTTCGTTCAGGGAATGACTCATAAGTGGCGAGTGATGATGAAGAAGGTATATTCATTGAGATATGAAACAGCTTCAACTTGTTGCGTTGCTCGGGATCGTGGCAGTTTTCGCCGGTTGCGAGACAACCAATGAAACGGCCGGCGGCGGAAATCAGGAACAAAAGCGGGTCGCCCAACTCCAGCGCGAACAGCAGGAAAACGCGCAATACACCGAATCGGACATCAATTTATGGAACGCGCACCAGGACATGCTCGTGACGGGAACGAATCCGGCGCTTCCGTACTCGACTCATCATTGATCTGAACGCAATACCCGCGCGCTATTAGCGGGCTCCGTGATAGATATTGGCTCGTCCGAGAACGCGAATGCCGCGCGGGATTCTGACCCAGCTGACGGTCCCGGGCTGGAATCTCCATTGGAAAAAATTCATCACGTAAATCGCGTCGAGTTGTTTGTGACCGGTGCTCTTTAAAACTTTCACTTCCGTGACGGTTCCGTCGTGGCGATTGATCGCGAGTTGAAAGACGCCAAGCCCCTGCATGCCGGTTCGCTTGACGACTTCAGGATAAACGGGCTCCGGGCTGGAAACCACGTAACGTTTCCACTCCGGGGTTGAAGCCGTCGCGGTATAAGTGGCGAGGAATGCCAAAATCTGAAGCGCGAAAAGCGGCAATTTAATTCTGGAGGATCTTTTCATGATCAATAATCTCGCGCGATTAAGATGGAATTGGCAATCGTTAATTCCGCAGCATATTGTCGCCGCTAGACTCCGTCCGACGCGGATTTTTTTGGTGAGGTGGCTGAGTGGTCGAAAGCAGCGCTTTGCTAAAGCGCCGTACCCCAAAAGGGTACCGAGGGTTCGAATCCCTCCCTCACCGAGATTTGTGAGGTGAGGGGATTAATGGTGCAGGGTATCAAGATTGGATGGCGCGGGAGCGTAATCCCTCCCTCACCGCCAAGAAAAATTGCCGATTGCCAATTTCCAATTGCCAATTGAAATGAGGTGCAATGATCAGCGAAATCGAGGCGCGCGCGAAATTGTTGCAATCGGTGAAACCGGCGGCAGCGCGCCATATGTCGATCTTGCAAGCGCTCGATCGATTCGCCGCGCAGGATTATTTCGCGCGACTGCCTCTTCCAATGTTCGACAACTCGGCGATGGACGGTTACGCGGTCATCGCGGCCGACGCCAAAAAAGATGCGCGCTTGCGCGTAATCGGCGAGCAACCGGCGGGCATTGATCGACAATTACGCATTTCAACCGGCGAAACGGCGAGAATTTTTACGGGCGCTCCAATTCCGGCGGGCGCGGATGCGGTTGTGATGCAAGAAGATGTCGCGCGGAATGACGCGGAAATCGTTCTGAACGTCGATGTCGATCCTGGCGAATTCATTCGAAAACGCGGTTACGATTTGAGCGAAGGCCAAAAGATTTTAAGTAAGGGTGAAGAGCTCACCGCGGCAAAACTCGCGCTCCTGACGTCGCAGGGCTTTGCGGAAGTCTCGGTCGGTGGCGAAGTTCGGGTCGCGATTATTTCGACCGGCGACGAGCTCGCGCGGTTGGGCGACGAGCTTCGGGCCGGACAAATCTACGACAGTAATTCCATTTTACTGCAGGGGATGGTGCAGCGCTGCGGCGCGATTGCAGCATTGGTTGAGCATAGTCGTGACGACGCGAACGAATTGCGAAAAAAATTTCAGCTCGCGGCGCGAAATGAAATTCTGATCGTCACCGGCGGCGTTTCTGTCGGCGAGCATGATCTGGTTCAAGGGGCGTTGCGCGATCTCGGCGCAAAAATCGACATCTGGCGAGTGGCAATTAAACCGGGCAAGCCGTTTCTGTTTGGAACGCTCGGTGATTGTTTTGTATTTGGACTACCTGGAAATCCCGTGTCCGCGTTCGTCACGTTTTTGCAATTCGTTCGGCCGGCGATTTTGAAAATGATGGGCGCGGCTGAAGTGGCGCTTCGTCGCGTGCCGGCACTACTGGTTGTCGATCTTGAAAATGAGAGCGAGCGTCCGCATTACGTTCGGGGGAAATTGGAGAATGGGAATTTCACACCGGTCGGGCGACAGGAATCGCACGCGCTCTTTGGTTTAAGTCAGTCGAACGCATTGCTGCGGATCGAGTCCGGCAAATCACTCAAAGCGGGCGCGGCCGTGGAAATCGAGATTTTTTAACGGCAACTGGTTTGACAGCTTAACGGCGCTTCCTAGCTTAGAACGCTTTGAACACGGAAACAGCGCTCGCGGGAACTTCTGAAATCCGTGCTGATGCCGAGCGCCTTTCCAACATCGTTCTGGAGATGCAGCGCTGTTTCGTGCTTCATCTCTGCAAAGAGCTCGCGCCGGGCAATGTTTCTTTCCCCCAGTTTTTTCTGCTCGCGTATCTCGATCAAAAAGAAGTGCTGACGATGTCGGCGATCGCGCAAAAGATGGGCCACACCACGGCGGCGGCGAGCGGGCTGGTGGCGCGACTTGAGAATCTCGGAATGGTTGTGCGTTCGGTCGCGCGTGATGACCGGCGCAAAGTGATGGTGTGTATCACGCCTAAGGGATCGGAGCTGGTGCGCCGCATCCGCCAAGAAATGGTCAGTAACCTGATGAAAATTATGCAGTATCTGGAGCCGGACGAACAAAAAGCCTGGTTACAGATTTACAGCAAAATTTATGACTACTGCCAAACGAAGGATTGCCGCTCATTCACGAGCGGTGCTAAAAGATAATCCGCGATTGGCTGAATCCGCGCGGTAGTTTGCGCGCATCCAACTTTCGTTTCCAACCATGCGAAGAAATTTTATCGGATTTGCCTTAACCGCGTCCCTGTTTGCGCTGGCTGCGTTCGGACAACCACCCACTCCGACCGACACGCCAATCCCCACGCCGGCTTTCACCGGCACGCCCGGATCGACGCCGATGCTCGTCTCAACAACGCCGACGCCGACACCGCCCCCGGATGTCACTCCGACAATCAGCCCAACTGACGTTGGCACAGTTGCAGTCCCCTCATCGTTAAACGCATCGCCGATTCCGTCGCCTTCGGCCCCGCCCATCGGTGTGCAAGCGGCGGCGCTTGGCCAGAGCAGCCTTGGGTGGTCGGAAAAAGGCGCGCCTGTTTTTACCCTTGAGCATGCGGTCATTACTGCGCTGCAACAAAACCCCGATATTTTGCGCGCGTTAGAAGAGATCAAACGCACCAAAGGGGTGATCATCGAGATCCGCGCGGAAGCGTTGCCGCACATCGGTCCGAAGTTTACCTGGGGTTGGACAGATCCAAATCTGCGCGAGGTTGGGACCTCATTCACGACATTCGGCCAGCATACTCCTACCCCTACACCGCCGCCGGGCGGCACGCCGTTTCCCAGCTTCGGCGTAGGCGGCATCAAGCATTTGCGCAGCGATATCGCCTACAACGTTCAGGTGACCGGCTCGCAGCTTGTTTTTAATTACAGCACCTTCCGCGCGATTCGCGGGACGTTCTTCCAACGTGATTCGGCCTACTTCGCGTTGCGGAACACTGTCGATCAAACGATCGCGAACGTGAAGACGCAGTTTTATCAAGTCATAGTGAATCGCGAGCTGATCGTGGTGCAGGAAGAATCGGTTAACCTTCTCCAAAGTCAGCTCAAAGATCAGCAAAACCGTTTCGAAGCGGGAACTGTTCCGCGGTTCAACGTCCTTCAGGCGCAGGTGCAACTCTACAATCAAATCCCGCAATTGATCGCGGCCCGGAACAGTTATCGCATTTCCGTGCTCCAGTTGGCCAAAACTCTCGGCCTCGATTTCAATCCTGCGCGCGGAATTGCCGCGCCGCTGCGCGTTTCCGGCGACCTGGTTTACATTCCGCGCAAGGTCGACCTGCTGGCTGCGATCGAGGAGGGCAAACGCAGTCGCCCATTTTTAAAACAACAACGCGCAAACGTTTTAAACGCAATCGAGCAAGTGCACGTCGCGATCGGCAATTGGTTGCCAAATATTAACGCGACTGGCGGCGGCGAATGGCTCAGCTCTCAATTCAATTCCAGCTTTGGCGAGGTCAGCAAAGGCTGGCTCACGACCGTCACCGGGAGCTGGGACATTTGGGACAGCGGCACTGCTTACGGAAGAATCAAGCAACAACGCGCCCTCCTGTCGCAACAAGAAATCACTTACGACGA
>DATBCV010000054.1:0-1812 GCA_036270275.1 Chthoniobacterales bacterium
ATCTCGTTCTCAGCCTCGGCGCGGGCAACATTCACGAACAATTGTCGATCTTGGCGGCCGATCTCGTGATCGCGGAGAAATTGAAAGAGATCGTCGGCAACGATGGCGATGTAAAACTTTACGAGCCGCTTTCGAAACACACGACGCTGAGAGTGGGCGGACCGGCGCAATTCTGGGCTGAACCGCGAAATGAAAAATCGTTCGCCGAGCTGATAAGATTTTGCCGGCGCGAAAAACTTCCCCTCTTCGTCATTGGCCGCGGATCAAACCTGCTCGTGCGGGATGGCGGAATTCGCGGAGTGGTTGTTCATCCATCCGGCGGCGAGTTTGATAAGATCGACATCAACGGGAACGAAATCACCGCGGGCGTCGGTGCGAAGCTGAGAGAGATCGCCTACGCTGCGCGCGGCGCGGATCTCGGCGGGCTCGAATGGATGGAAGGAATCCCGGCGGCGATCGGCGGCGCGCTGCGAATGAACGCCGGCGCAATGCGCGGACAAACTTTCGATCACGTCGTCAGCGTTCGCTATCTCGATCGCGAAGGAAATGCGCACACGAGAAAGCGCGACGAACTCGAAGTCCATTATCGCGATTTTCCTTTGCTCAAGGAAAACTTCGCGGTCTCAGCCACGTTTCGCGCGAGTTCGTCGAGCCGCGATGAAATTGAATCAAAGCTGCAAGCGTCGCAGGAAAAGCGGCGAACGAGTCAGCCAATCGCGAAAAGCGCGGGCTGTATTTTCAAAAATCCGGACACTTGTCCCGCGGGGAAACTCGTTGATGAGCTGGGATTAAAAAATATGAGCGTCGGCAAAGCACGGGTATCCGAAGTGCACGGCAATTTCATCGTGAACGAAGGCGGCGCGAGCGCGAGCGACGTTCTCCAACTGATCGAACGCATTAAACAAACCGCGAAAACGAAGCGGGGAATCGAATTGCAAACCGAAGTGCAGATTGTGGGAGAGCCCAGCTAATGGATAAAAAAGATTTGCCAAAGAAAGTTGCGGTGTTGATGGGCGGACCGGGTTCGGAGCGAAACGTTTCGCTCGCGACTGGCGCCGGAGTTTCCAAAGCGCTGCGTTCTGTAGGAGTTGAAACCGTTGAAGTCGATGTTCGCGGCGAAAATTTCGAGCTGCCCAACGATGTCGATCTTGCCTTCATCACCATTCACGGAACTTTTGGCGAAGACGGGCAGATCCAAAAAATTCTCGAAGACCGCGGCGTTGCTTATACCGGCGACGGCGTCGAAGCGAGCCGGACCGCGTTCGACAAAGCTTTGTCGAAAGAAAAATTCCTCGCGCACAATGTAGCGACACCCGAATCGGAAGTGATCGATGCCGGTCAGCGCCCGAAAATGCCGGCGCCGCTGGCGGTGAAACCGGCGCGGCAAGGCTCGACCGTTGGGATCGTGATCGTCAAAGATGAAAACGAAGTCGAGGCGGCGTTGAAAGAGGCGGCGAAGTTCGATCGCAAATTGTTGATAGAAAAATTTGTGTCTGGCCGCGAATTGACGATAGGTATTCTCGGTGATCAAGCCCTGCCGATTATCGAAATAATTCCGAAGGGCGGTTTTTACGACTTCAATACCAAGTACCCGTTCCTGAATCCGCAGGCTGGCGCGAGCGCGGAGCATGTTTGTCCGGCAAAGATCGACAACACGCTTACGAAAAAAATTCAGGAGCTGGCGCTGAGGGCTTTTCGCGCTCTTGGCTTGGAAGTTTACGGCCGCGTCGACGTCATTCTGTCCGAGGAGAACGAGCCATTCGTGCTCGAAGTGAACACGAGTCCGGGAATGACGGAGACGAGTTTGTTGCC
>DATBCV010000055.1:0-9162 GCA_036270275.1 Chthoniobacterales bacterium
ATCAAAGCGAAGTGGGGCGTTTCCGATAACAATCGCAAGGCGCGTTATTACGAGCTGACCGCGGCCGGTCGCAAACAGCTCGCGGCGGAAAAAGAGCATTGGGTCCGCATCACTAAAGGAATCGATTTCGTTTTGTCCGGAGCGTAATCGTATGCCGCAAGTCCGCGCCTGGTTCTGTCGATTGTTTGGATTGTCTCGAAAAACGCAGCTTAACGCCGAAATGGCGGAAGAAATTCAGGCGCATGTCGATCTTCTCACCGAGCGAAACGTCGCCGCGGGAATGTTGCCGCACGAAGCGCGCAACGCCGCGCTGCGCGAATTCGGCGGCGTCGAACAAATCAAAGAAGTCGCGCGCGAACAACGCGTCTGGCGATGGGCTGACGAATTCTTGAACGACATTCGTTTCGGCGGGCGAATGCTTTTGCGAACGCCAGGCTTCTCGGCGCTGGCCATTCTTTGTCTGACGCTCGGCATCGGCACGAACGCCGCGGTCTTCAGTTGGATCGAAGGAATTCTGATTCGCCCTTATCCGCTTGTCGCGCATCAGGACCGAATGTTTGCGCTGGTCGGCACGACACGCGGAGTTCCCGGACACAATGGAATTTCCTTTCCGGACTTTCTCGATTTCGAAAAAAACTCAACGTTGTTTGAATCATTCATCATCGATCGCATCACCGGCACGACTCTGAGCGTGGGCGATCGCGCCGAGCGGGCATCAATGGGAATCGTGTCCGCGAATTATTTCGACGCGCTCGGTGTGCGGCCAATCATCGGGCGCGGCTTCCGTCCTGAAGAAGGGACCGGACGCAACGCGCATCCGGTCGCGGTGATCGCTTATCGCACTTGGAAAGATCGTTACAATTTCGATCCGAACATTATCGGGCGGACGCAACTGATGAACGGCGTTCAGCACACGATCATCGGCGTCACGCCGGAAAAGTTTCACGGAACGTTCGTGGGTTACTCGTTCAATTTCTGGGTGCCGACGTCGATGCAGGAGACGTTCGACACCACTGGGTACAAACTGGAAGACCGCGGCGGGCGTTGGATCGAAGGCTACGCGTTTCTAAAACCGGGCGTGACGCGTCAGCAGGCGCAGGCCGAGCTCAACTCGATTTCGCAACGCTTGGAGAACGATTTTCCAGACACGAATCGCGGCCACCAGAATGAGCTCGTCCCGTTGTGGAAGACACCTTTCAACGGTGCGGGCAACATGTCGCCCACGCTCGCGATCACGATGGCCGTGGTGTTTTTCGTTTTGCTCATCGCGTGCGCAAACGTGGCTAATCTTTTGCTCGCGAGATCGCTGTTACGGCGACACGAAATGACGATGCGTCTCGCCCTCGGCGCGGGACGACGACGGCTGATCAAGCAACTCGTTACCGAAGGATTATTGCTTTCATTAATCGCCGCGGCCGGCGGCATTGCCGTTGCCTATTGGTCACGGAACGCGCTCGTACTCGCATTCCCCCCACCGGCGCCTGGACTTGTCATCGACTATCCTGGTCAAATCGATTGGCGAGTGCTCACGGTCAGCGCCGCGGTTTGCATTGGATCCACGCTGCTGTTTGCGCTCGTTCCCGCGATTCAATCAAGCAATGTCGATCTTTCCGGCGCGCTCAAAAGCGAAGGCGCCGGAATGGTCGGCGGCAGCGGGCGCTCGCGATTGCGTTCTGCTCTCGTGCTCGTCCAGGTCTCACTCAGTTTTGTTTTGATCGCCGGAACAGGATTGCTTTTGCAAAGCCTCAACAAGATGCGCAACGCGAGTCCCGGTTTTTCGACCGATGCAGTGGTGTCGGTGGTCGATTTATTTTCGGCGGGCTACAACGTCGAGCGCGCGAAAAGTTTTCATACGCAATTGCTGGATCGCGTTCGAACGCTGCCAGGGATCGAATCGGCCGCGCTTTCGCGTCTCACTCCATTCGCTTACAGCGTTTTTACTTCTGCACCGATCGAGGTCGATGGGTACCAACCTCCGCCTAACGAACAACCCACCGTCGATTCCGTCGAAGTCTCCGAAGATTACTTCACCACGATTGGAATCCCGATCGTTTCCGGCCGGGAATTTCTGCGCACCGACGATGAAAACGCGCCGACGGTGGCGATTATCAATGAAACGATGGCCGCAAAATATTGGCCAGGTAAGAATCCAATCGGCCAGCGTCTCAAGGTGAAAGATAAATGGCTGCAGATTGTCGGGATTGCTAAAAATTCCAATTACCGCACGAAAACCGAGATGCCGACGCCATTTTTTTACGTGCCGGTGCGCCAGAATTTTCGTGTCCAAAATGTTTTGATCGTCCGCACGCGGGAAACTCCCGCCGCTCTCATGAATACATTTACGCGCGAGGTCCACGCTTTGGACACAAATCTCGCGCCCTTCTTCGTCTACCCAATGCAGCAACAGGTTGATGAAATCAGTTACAGCCAACGCCTCGCCGCAGCGCTGGTCGCACTTTTCGGCGGCATGGCTTTGTTCCTGGCGGCAATCGGACTCTATGCGGTGATGTCATACTCGGTTTCGCAAGAAACGCGCGAGCTCGGTTTGCGAATGGCGCTCGGCGCGGGCGTGAAAGATCTCGTGCGTTTGGTTCTCACGCGCGGGCTGCGACTCACGATTGCCGGAATCGTGATCGGCGCTGGCGTCGCTCTCTTACTCACGCGATTGATGGGCAACTTGCTTTACAAAGTTAGTCCGCGCGACCCAACCGCATTCGGCTTGGCCGTCGTCATCCTTATGATCGTCGCGCTCATCGCCTGTTTACTTCCTGCTCGCCGCGCCACTCGTATCGATCCCGTCCGCGCCTTGCGGATTTGATCGACCCGGCTGCGCGCCAAATTCCCCAACTCTCCGCGCGCTGTTATTCGTGATTGAACGGTCGATCTAATTGCGGGCATTCTCCGCATGAAATCGAATCCATGCTCGGCGTAACGGAACTAATCCTGATTTGTCTCGTCGCGGTCGCTTTGCTCGCGATCGTTGCCCGCAAAATCCGGGTTCCGTACCCGATCCTGCTCACGATCGGCGGCGCGCTCGTCGCGCTCATCCCCGGGCTTCCGACGATCCATCTCGATCCGGACCTCGTATTCAGTTTGTTTCTTCCGCCGCTGATTTATCCCGCGGCCGTTTACACGTCGTGGCGAGATTTCCGTGCGAATCTTTGGCCGATTCTTTTGCTCGCCACTGTTTTGGTCTTAATAACGATGACCGCCACGGCGTCCGTTTTTCATGCTCTGGCTGGATTGCCATTGGCGGTTTGTTTCGTTTTCGGTGCGCTCATCTCGCCGCCGGACGCGGTCGCCGCGCTCGCCGTCACGCAAGACCTGCGAGTGCCGCGCAAAATCATTGTCACGCTGGAAGGCGAAAGTTTGATCAACGATGCGACCTCGTTCATTTCTTTCCGCTTCGCAGTCGCCGCCGCGATGACCGGCAGCTTTTCGTTAGGCCAGGCGAGCTTGCAATTTCTTTTTGTCGCAGCGGGCGGCGTCGTTGTCGGTTTCGGGGTTGGTTGGCTCGCAACGCAATTGCAAAAGCGCCTCGACGATCCACCAGTCCAAACATTGTTTTCCCTGCTCACACCGTACGTTGCCTATTTCAGCGGCGAAAAGTTACACGTCTCCGGCATTCTCGCGGTCGTAATCGCAGGAATGTATTACGGCTGGCGCGCGCCGCGGGTCTTGAGCGGACGCATGCGGCTCCAAGCGGTTCCTGTTTGGGAAATGGTTTTGTTCGGTCTCAACGGAATTCTTTTCATGCTCGTGGGTCTGCAGCTGCCGCAAGTGATTCACACGCTCGAGCCGGGCTCAGCGTTTCGAGTCGCGACGCTTGCGATGTCGATCCTCGCAGTCATCGTGTTTGTGCGCTTTGTCTGGGTCTTTGGTGCAACTTATTTGCCGCGATTGTTTCTGCGACGCCACAAGAAACACGTTTCCTGGGAAGAAACCGCGTTGATCGCGTGGACCGGAATGCGCGGCGCCGATTCGCTTGCCGGCGCGCTCGCGATTCCGTTTCTGTTGCCAAATGGCGAACCGTTTCCCGGACGCGATCTCATCCTCTTGATCACCTTCTGCGTGATTTTCGGAACGCTTGTTATACAGGGACTCACGCTCGCGCCGCTCGCCCGATGGCTCGGAGTTTGCGACGATCACGTCACTGAAAAAGAAGAACGGCTCGCGCGCTTGAAAGCGAACGAAGCCGCGCTCGCTCGCCTCGAAGCAATGGAATCGTTGCAGCAAGCCAAGCCCAAAGCCATTGAGCGCCTTCGCGCCGAGTACGTCGATCGCGTTCAGCAACTGCGCGGCGAAGGCGCAGAAGAAAAACGCGTGCGCCGATTGTTCTCGCCCGACTTCGAGGAACTGGCCCGCGAAGCGTTGGACACCGAACGCGAAACCGTGATCAATCTGCGCAACGAAGAAACCATCAGCGACCAAGTCCTCCGCCGAATCCAGCGCGACATCGACCTCGCCGAAGCCCGGCTTCAGCGGCCATCTTAATGTTGTAGCGTATTTGTTGAGCAGTAGAATCGCTTTGCTCGAGATGCATAAGCAAGCAACACCCGCTATTCCGAAACCAAACGCTTTTGCGGCCGGGGCGAAATCGTTGCCGCAAAAGCATTTTGTTTCGCCGGAAGTTTTCGCCGCGGAGCAGCAAAAGATTTTTGCCAAGCAATGGCTATTGGTCGGGCATGTCAGCCAACTGCCTGACCCTGGCCATTACATCGTCCAGGACGTGAATCGAGAATCGTTAATCGTGATTCGGGATAGGGATGGAGAGATCAGAGGGTTCTACAATGTTTGCCGTCATCGGGGAACGCGACTCAAGGAGAATGCGTGCGGACATTCATCAACGATTCAATGTCCATATCATGCGTGGACTTACGGACTCGACGGACGATTGATTGGCGCGCCGCATATGGATGATGTGGCGGGATTTGATAAGGGCGATTATCCATTGCACCAAGTGAACATTGGAGTTTGGGAGGGGTTCATCTTCGTAAATCTCGCGGACTCCCTCACCTCAATCCTCTCCCAAAGGGAGAGGCGGACCGAGAGTGATGCGCAATCGTTGGAAGAATGGTTCGCGCCGTTGAAAGGAAAATTCTCGCATTGGAACATGTCGATCTTGCGATCGGCGAAACGGATCACCTACGACGTGCACGCAAACTGGAAGTTGATGTTCGAGAATTATTCCGAGTGTTATCACTGCCCCGGCGTGCATCCGCAGTTGCAAAAAGTTTCGCCGTACGATTCGGCCGAGAACGATTTACGTGAAGGCCCGTTCCTCGGCGGGTTCATGAAAATCAATCCCGGCAAGAGTTTGACCATGAGTGGAAATGCATGCGCCGCATTCGTCGGCGATGTCAAAAACCTTCAGCAGGTTTTCTATTACTCGATTTCTCCAAACATGCTGCTGAGTTTGCATCCGGAATACGTGATGCTGCATCAGCTGTGGCCGCAATCGCCGGAGCGGACATTAATTATTTGCGATTGGCTTTTCCATCCCGACGCGTTCGGCGCAAAAAATTTCAATCCGCAGGACGCCATCGAGTTTTGGGACATGACGAACAAACAGGACTGGCACGTTTGCGAACTCAGCCAGCAAGGAATTTCCTCGCGCGCGTATGAGCCGGGACCGTACTCGTCGCGCGAATCGATTCCGGCAGCGTGGGATGAATATTATCTGAACGTGATGGGCTAAGGTTCGTCCACAGATTAAAAGAACCCTAATTCCCTCGCAGATTTTAAGAGTTCGCTGATTGTTTTTGCTTAGATTAATCTGCGTAAATCTGTGAAATCTGTGGATCACCTTCTGCCATGCCGCCGCTAACGTACGCCAATTATCTCGACCTCGAAAAACTTCTGACGCTGCAGAATCCGCGCTCAACGCCGGCCGAGCACGACGAGATGTTGTTCATCATCATTCATCAAACGTACGAGCTTTGGTTCAAGCAGCTGCTGCACGAGTTTGAGAAGATCAAAAAGGATTTTTCCGCGGGTGATCTCTTCGGCGCGATTCATTCTTTCAAACGCGTCCGCACAATCATGAAAACGCTCGTCGGTCAGATCGACATTCTCGAGACAATGACACCATCGTCGTTCACGAGCTTTCGCGATCGGCTCGAAACTGCGTCCGGATTTCAATCCGTCCAATTTCGCGAGATCGAATTCGCGCTCGGTTACAAGCGCGCTTCGGCGCTCGCGCAAGTGAAACCCGACTTCCCGGGCGCCGATCGGTTACAAAGACGGCTCAAAGAACGAACGGTGATCGATCATTTCTACGATTTTTTGGAAACTCGTGGCGCGAAAATTCCGGCTGAGGTGAAAAATCGCGATGCCTCGCAAGCGAACGAACCGAACGAACAAGTGCAGCAGGAAATCCTAAAGCTCTATAAATCATCGCCGGAAGTTTCGATCCTGTTCGAATTGATGACCGACTTCGATGAAGGCCTGCAGGAATGGCGTTATCGTCACATTAAATTGGTCGAGCGCACGATCGGCGCAAAAAAAGGGACGGGCGGCTCGCCTGGCGTTCCGTTCCTCAAAGAATCATTGTTCCGTCCGATCTTTCACGATCTCTGGGCCATCCGGCACGAAATGTGAGGGCTTATCCACAGATTTCCTGAACCCTAATTCCTCGCAGATTTCCGAACGTTTGTCGCTTTCCTACTCTGAATCTGCGAAAATCTGCGTAATCTGTGGACGATTAAACCAGCCCGAGAAATTCGCGGGCAGTTTCGGAAAGAAGCTGCGCTTTTTCTTTCGCGCTAAGATCGACAATTGATTCGATGAGTTTGCCCGGTTCGGCTTCGCCCAGTGGAAAAGGATAATCCGAACCGAGCGCGACACGCTGCGCGCCGAAAAGCTTAATTAGCAGCCTCAGCGCGTCGGCTTCGTGGACGAGTGAATCGACATAGAAACGCGCGGGCGCCTTTTCGGTCGCCAAATATTTTCGGGGCTCGGTCTTGTTGTCGATCGCGACGAGGTCGGGGCGGACGTAAAATCCGTGCTCGATGCGGCCAATTGTTCCGGGAAATGCGCCGCCGCCATGCGCGAAGGCGACGCGCAATTTTGGAAAACGCTCGAAGACGCCGCCGAAAATCATCGAACAAATCGCGAGCGAACTTTCGGCCGGCATCCCGACGAGCCACGGCAGCCAATATTTCTGCATCCGCTCTTTGCCCATCATGTCCCAGGGATGAACGAAGATCGCCGCGTTTAAATCTTCCGCGGTTTTCCAAAGCAGATCGAGGGATGGATGATCGAGGTTGCGGCAATCGGGTCCGTGACAATGCTCGTTCGGATCAACGTGTGTCCCGATCTCGACGCCGCGCAGCCCGAGTTCGCGCACGCAGCGCGTCAATTCCTTCGAGGCAAGATCGACATCTTGCAACGGGATTGTCCCGAGGCCGGCAAATCGTTTCGGGTGCGCGCGCACAACTTCGGCGATGTGGTCGTTTAGAATCCGGCAAAGCTCGAGCGTGTCTTTCGGCTTCGCCCAATAACTGAACATGACCGGCACGGTCGAGAGCGCCTGCATCGAAACGCCGGTCCGATCCATCTCTTCAATGCGACGGTTCGGGTTCCAAACGTTATCTTTAACTTCTCGAAAGACGCGATCGCCCTTCATCATTCGCGCGCTGCATTCGTCGCAATGCTCGAGGCGAACGAAACCGGAATAACCGAACTTTTTGTCCAGGTCCGGCCATTCGCGCGGCAGGATGTGGGTGTGGATGTCGATCTTCATTTGTTGGTAGGGACGCCGCGCTGCGGCGTCCGCGGACATCGCAGCGCGATGTCCCTACCTTAAAAAGGCTTCACCGGTTCAGGCTGCGGAACTTTGCGACCGCAGTTTTTGCAAGTGCGGCGTTCGTCGTCCGCCCAGAAATCTGTCATCGCCTTGCTGAAATGTTCGACGATGTCGGCGCAATCGAAGTCGATGTCTTCGACCAGCGCGCCGCAGTTATCGCAGTAAAAAATGACGTGCTCATGCTCGCCCGGCGGACGGCGTCGTTCGACGACAATGCCGATCGTGTCCGGCGGACGCACCGGCGCGTGCGGCACATTTGGCGGAATAAAGAATGTTTCGCCTTCGCGCACGAGATGATCGACAATCTTATCCCCTTCCCGAATCCGCACCTTGATGTCGCCTTTAAGTTGATAAAAATATTCCTCGGAGTCGACTTTGTGAAAATCGTTCCGCGCGTTCGGCCCTTTAATCACCATCACGAAAAAATCGCGCCCGTCGTAAAGGTAACGGTTGCTGACAGGCGGCTTGAATAAATCCCGGTTTTGCTCGATCCAATTCTCCAAATTAATCGGCGGCTGAACCGCAGCCGCGGCGCGTTTTTGAGATGAGGAGGACGCATTCTTTGTAAGAGTGGGCATGAGATCAGCGTAATTGCCATGATGAAACCGTCAACAATCCGACCCCGGTCCCGAAGATTTGAACGTTTTCGAATTGCGCTGCCTAACGACGTGGGCGTTAATAGCTCCCGCATAATGAAACGAGCTCGTTTAATTCAATTGGCGCTGATCGGGGGATTGGCGGCGTTGGTTTGCAGTTGCGAGGAAATGCCGCAGCAAATCCAGCAAGTGGCATCCGCCGTGATGCCAGCACCGACACCGGGCGGCTGGTGGGAGGGCGACGGCGTCCAGGGAGAAGCTCGCATCGTTGTTCATATCTCGGAACAAAAAGCTTACTTCTATAAAGGGAAACATCTTGTGGGCGAATCGTCCGTTTCGACCGGAAAACGCGGATTTGGAACACCTCCCGGCCATTACTCGATAGTGTCGAAGGACAAAAATCATTTCTCGAGCGAGTTCGGCGATTACATCGACAGCTCCGGCAATGTCGTTGTCTCAAACATCGATGTGCGGAAAGATCGTTGCCCGAAAGGCGCGCATTTCGATCCGGCGCGAATGCCGTATTGCATGCATTTCAACGGCGGGTATGCGATGCATCAAGGTTATGTCCCGCCGTTCGCCGCGTCGCACGGCTGTATTCGCGTGCCCGAAGGAATGGCGGCGACATTTTATAACAACGCTCCTGTCGGTACGCCGATTACGGTGAAGGAGTGATTCACCCGACCGAGTGATTTACGCGATCAGCTCGGAAAATTTTGCGAGATCGATGTTGCCGCCGGAAACGATCGCCACGATCGG
>DATBCV010000056.1:0-15120 GCA_036270275.1 Chthoniobacterales bacterium
CAGGCTGACGCGAATCACGGCGCGCGCGAAGTTACGGGTTCAGCCGTCGCGGCAACATCATTGCCCCACTCGACGCTCGCGATTCCCCAAACCAAATCGTTCGCATCGGTCGATGTCGATCTTGCCGGAAAACGAGAGAGCGCGAGATGTTCGCGCGCTTGATCGTCCAGCGCGACATCGCCCGATGAATTTAGAGGAAAGCAATAGCGAACTACTCCCTGCGAATCGACCGCCACGCGAAATTGCGCATTCTGCGGAGCGTCCTTTGTAGAGCTTTGGAATTTCGCGGCAACGAAAGTCGCTTGGCCGAGCGCATCCAGCTCGTGCGAAAAAATTATTTTTGTTGGAACCACGCCGATCGCCTTTGCTGGAGGACGGGAAATTGTTCGGACTGGACCCGCGGGCTGCGCGCTCGGAACTCGAAGATCGACATTGAGCGGCGGCGCGGCCTGCAACGCCGGCCGGATCGACGAATAAGATGGGACATGCTGGATTTTTCCGAGCAGATAGCGCTTCGCGTCCGACGGTCGTCTAGTCGTCGTGGCGAGCGCGGGATCTTCCGAATCGATCCAGCTCAGCAGCGTCGCGCCTTCCTCAGAATTGGGACTGATCAAATTGACGCGCTCCGGCGCGGGCGTCAGTGAAGCCGTTGGCTGATATACGATTTGAAACAAGTAAAAACAGACAACGTGCGCCGCGAGCGACGCAATGAGAAAGCCCGTGATCGCGAGATTGCGCCGGCGCGGCGGGTCCCAATTAAAAAGGAAAGGCGCGAGGGTCGGAGCGCTCATTTTGGAACCGAACCCGCGAGCGAGACTGAAGATATGCCGTGTTGCAGCACGGCGTTCGTGACCGCCACGACCAATTCATACGGCGTTTGCCGGTCCGCTTTGATGATGATGGATCGATTTTCGCGCTTCGCTTGATCAAGCAACGAGCCGAGCCGATCGAGCGCGACTTTTTGATCGCGAAAGTAAATCGCGGGAATTTCGCCGCCCGTAATGCTGATGATTTGTGGATTTTGTTGCGCCCCGAGCAGGAACGGTGAGGCGGGCGCGGAGACCGCGATTCCCGGCTGCAAAACAAAGTTCGAGCTGAGGAGTAGAAAAAAGATCAGGAGAAAGACAACGTCCACGAGCGGGAAAACTACCAGCCAACCGAAGTTGTATTCCTTGGTCCGGCTCAGTTTCATCCCGAGCGATGTCGATCTAATGATCGCGACGACCTTCTCGAGAAGCAGGCCGCGTCTCGGGCGACTGCTGAAAACTGATGATGCCGGTGAGCGCTTCGCTGTCTTTCAAGAGATGGACGATTTCAATTCCGGCGCGCTCCATTTCATGAAGCATCGTGTTCACCCGTGAAGAAAGATAGCTGTAGGCGACAAAGGTCGGCGCAGCGACGACAAGTCCCGCCGCAGTCGTGAGCAAACTTTTATAAATCCCCCCGGAAAGTTCCGTGACAGTCGCGTAGCCTCCGTGAGAAGCGATCGTCCCAAACGCGTCGATCATTCCGGAAACTGTTCCGAGCAGACCGAGTAAGGGCGCGAGAAACGCGAGCGTCCCCAAGACGCCGAGAAAACGCTCGAGCTTGGGAACTTCAAGTTGTCCTGCTTCCTGAACAATCTCGCGAAGCTCCGAGCGGGAAAGATCGTGGCGCAAAATGGCGGCGTGGATGACGCGCGCGACCGGACCCGGTGTTCCGGCAGATTCATGCAAAGCTTCGGCGAAATTGCGCCGTTGAATGAGATTAGACAGCCCTTTCAAAAATTCGCCGACATGAATGCTGGCGCGATGAAGATAAAAGAACCGTTCCAGAAAAACGGCAATGGCGACAATGCTGCAGGCCAGGATAGGCCACATGAGCAAACCGCCCTTTTGAATGTAATCAATCATTGGGGGTTAACCTTTTAGCTCCTTTTCGGCAGACGGGCAAGCGAGGCGACGGGAGCAAAGAACAACGTCGCGGCGTGCGGTCACGATTCTAACGGAACAAGCCAAGGCAAAGAAACGAATAAATAGTTATTGACGCTTGGCACGGAAGGTGGTTAAAAGTGGGGCGAAGTGGTGCAGAATGGTTGAATTTGCCTATCGCACATGGACGCGCCTGCCAAAGCCAAAATTGTCTACGCTGGTCAATTTCGCCACGCCATCGACGAGAAAAATCGAATCACCATTCCTGCGCGCTGGCGGCGTGGTGACGCCGAGGAATTCATCATTCTTCCGGAAGCGACTCATCAATTTCTCCTGGTCATGTCGCCTGAAGAATTTTCTAGCATGAGCGCCGCCGCGGAAGCCGACCCGAACGTTTCCGCGCGCGATCGCCGAATTTTTTTCCGCCAACTCCACTCCCGCGCCGAACATGGTTCGATCGACAAACAAGGCCGGCTCGTTTTGCCGGTCGATCTTTGCAAAAACGTTGGATTGAAAGGCGAGGTCGTGCTCGTCGGCGGCCGAGGCCGTTTTGAAATTTGGAATCGGGAGAAACGGAAGAAGGCGCACGAGGATGAAACGCCGACTTATCAGCACGTCGCGAACGTCATTGGTTTGTGATTAACCCGCATATGAACGCATTATTATTTGAGCGGCCGGTTTGGTTTGCCACTGGTCCGCTCGTTTTGGAAGAGGAGCCGCAGGAAATGGAAGATTTCACCTATCACCGTCCCGTGTTGGCCGCTGAAGCGGTGGAATTGCTCGCGCCGCATCCCGGCTCATTAGTTGTCGATGGAACGGTCGGCGGCGGTGGACATGCCGAAGGAATTTTGAAAACCGGGGCTGACGTTCTTGCGCTCGATCAAGATCCGGACGCAATCGCCGAGGCGCGCGAGCAGCTCGCGCCGTACGGCGGACGCGTCACCTTGCACCAAACCAACTTTCGTGACGCCGACAAGATTCTCGAACAGCTCGACGTGCAGAAGATCGGCGGCGCGCTTCTCGATCTCGGCGTGTCATCCCGCCAACTCGAAAACGCATCACGCGGATTCAGCATGATGCGCAACGGCCCGCTGGACATGCGCATGGATCCAAGATCGACAATCACCGCCGCGCAGATCGTGAACAACTACAGCGAGGAAGAGCTCCTGCGTATTTTTCGCGAGCTCGGCGAAGAGCCGGCCGCGCGCCGAATCGCGAGTTTGATCGTGAAGATGCGCAAAGACGCGCCGTTCACGGAAACGTTGCAGCTCGCCAAGGCGATCGAGAAAGCGGTTGGCCGGCACGGTCGTCGTCATCCGGCGACGCAGATTTTCCAAGCGTTGCGCATGGAAGTGAACGACGAGCTGGGCGCGCTCGAACAAGGTCTGCGCGTTTTAACTTCGCGTCTCGAGGCCGGCGCGCGCATCGCGGTCATCACCTTCCATTCCCTCGAGGATCGCATTGTGAAAAATTTCATTCGCGATCACAGCCGCGAATGGATCGACAAACCTGAGTGGCCTGAGCCGAGACGGAATCCGAATTACGATTTGCGCCCGATCACCGACAAACCACTTGAGCCGAATGAAAACGAGCGACGCGTAAATCCGCGTTCGCGCAGCGCAAAATTGCGCGTGGCCGAGAAAATCGCATGAGCCGCTCGCGAAAAAATTGGAACGAAGTAAACGCGGCGTCGCTCGCGCGCTGGATTGTCCTAACCGGATTTCTCGCGCTGGCGGGACTGAGCTACGTGTATCTCAATCTGCAATTGTATCACCTAGGAGATCGCAAGAAGGCGCTCGAAAACGAAGTCGCTAATTTCAAAGCGCAAAACGAAGTCGCCAGCGCGCAAATCGCAGCGCTCACCTCGCGCTCAGCGCTCCAACGCCGATTAAAAGAAGGTTATTTGAAAATGATCCCGATCGCCGAGCACAATATTGTTCGGATGACGTTGCCCGCGCGCAGCCAGGAAGATCAGGTCCAGCCAGTTTCGAATCAGCGAGTTGTGAGATGAAATGGAACAGTCGAACACGATGCGCCATCATCTGCCTCGGCTTTGTTCTGCTCTTCAGCGCATTTTCCTTCCGCTTGATCTATCTCCAAATGATCAAGCACGACCAGTACGCCGGACTGGCCGCTGAGAAGCACGTCATTAAGCAACCGATCTTTGCCGAGCGCGGGACCATTCTGGACGCGAACAATGAAGTCCTTGCCCACAATGTTCCGGTCGAAACTGTCGTCGCCGACGCGAGTCGGGTGACCGACGTTGACGCGACTGTCGATCTTGTCGCGGCCGAGCTGAAGCTTCCGCGCTCGGAAGTTTCCGAAAAACTTCGCAGCGATCGGCGTTACATGGTTCTGAAACGCGAAGTGGCTAAGGCGAACGCCGATTCGCTTCGTCAAAAGCTTCGCGCGAAAAATTTGCGCGGCATTTATTTCGAACAGGACGCGACCCGGATTTATCCCAATGGGGCAATGCTCTGCCACGTGATCGGATTTACCGACTTCGAGCATCGCGGCATTCAAGGCGTGGAAAGTTCGCTCGACGAATATTTGCGCGGCCAGGACGGTTATCGTTACATCGAGCATAATCGCGCCGGTCAGGAACTCGTTCTTTACCGCGGACAGGAGCGCGCCTCGCGCAACGGCTACCAGGTTCATCTCACTGTCGATCTTAACCTGCAAAACATCGTCGAGAACGAGATCGATGCCGCGATGCGCGAATACTCGCCGAAGAAGGCCACGATTATTTTAATGCGCCCGCAGACCGGCGAAATCCTCGCGGTGGCGAACCGGCCTGCCTTCGATCTCAATCAGCGCTCGGACGCGAAGCCGGAACAAATGAAGAACCGCGCGATCTGCGACATGATGGAGCCCGGCTCGACGTTTAAAATTGTCACCGCCGCGGCCGCGCTGAACGAGCACAAGTTCAGCCTCGATTCCTACATCTTTTGCGAGAACGGCGTTTGGAATTATGGCGGCACTCCATTGCACGATCACGCGGCGTTCAAAGACCTGAGCGTGAAAGATATTCTCGTGAAATCGAGCAACATCGGCGCGGCGAAGATGGCGGTGACACTCGGCGACCAGAAGTTTTACGAATACATTCGCCGGTTTGGTTTTGGCGAGCGCACGGGAGTGGAACTGCCGGGCGAAATTCCAGGATTGATTCGTTCGCCAAACTCGTGGAGCAAAATCTCCATCACGCACATTCCAATGGGTCACGAAATCGGCGTGACTCCGTTGCAAATGGCGACGGCCATGTGCGCGATCGCGAATGGTGGAAAATTGATGACGCCGCGCATCGTGAAATCGATCACTACCGGCGATGGCAAAACGATCAGCACGTTGAAGCCAATCGTGCTTCGACAAGTCATCTCGCCGCAAACAGCAAATCAAATCGGGACCGCGCTCCGCGGCGTGGTGAGCGATCGTGGAACGGCCGCCGCCGCCGCGGTTCCGGGATTCACCATTGCTGGGAAAACCGGCACCGCCCAAAAAGTTGGACCGCACGGCGGATATGAAAAAGGAAAAGAAGTGGTTTCGTTCTGCGGTTATTTGCCCGCGGACAAACCGGAGTTCGTCGGCCTCGTCGTGCTTGATGATGCACAGACGAAGCCCGAGCAAAATTATGGCGGCACCGTCGCCGGGCCGATTTTTTCACGCATCGCCGAAAAGGCGGCGCGTTATCTGGATCTTGAGCCGCATGAGGAGATTCGCAAGGCCGTCCCTGTGGAGCGAGTTGCCTTAACCAATTCTTCGCGCCATTGACTCCCTGGCCTAAAAATGGCGGACCCTCATGCAGCTCAAAACTCTTCTCGCCGCGACTAGCGTTCGCGAAATCATCGGCCCAATTGATCGCTCGGTGGAAAGCATCGCGTATGACTCGCGCCGTGTGCAGAGGGATGGATTATTCGTGGCATTGCGCGGCGAAAAGAGCGATGGCCACGACTTCATCGATGCGGCCATCGAAAAAGGCGCCACGGTGATCGTCACCGATCGCCCCGAGAAAAATCCGCGCGCCACGTGCGTCGTTGTTGAAAACACGCGCACGGCGATGGCCGACCTCGCGGCATGCTTTTACAATTATCCCGCGCGTAAATTGAAACTCGCGGGCGTCACCGGAACGAACGGGAAAACGACGACGACGTTTCTGCTCAAACACATTTGCGAGAAAGCCGGCATGCGCACCGGTTTGCTGGGCACGGTTCGATATGAGATCGGCGAGCGCGTTCTGCCGGCAGCGCGCACAACGCCCGAATCGCTGGATTTGCAGGAACTGCTCGCACAAATCCGCGATGCGGGCTGCAAGGCGGCGGCAATGGAAGTTTCATCGCACGCCCTAACTCAGGAACGGACCCGCGGTTTGGAATTCGACGTCGCCGTCTTCACGAACCTGACGCAGGACCATCTCGATTATCACGGCACGATGGAAAATTATTTTAAAGCGAAAGCCAAATTGTTCGAGCACCTCGCGCAACAAGAACGAAAGAAAAAACCGGTCGCCGTTATCAACATCGACGATCGCTACGGCCAGAAGCTGATCGCGAAGATCGACAATAAGGTCTCGGTCGTGACTTTTGGCATCGGACAGAACGCGGATTTCCGCGCGTCGAACTACCGGATGGAATTTGGCGGCACTTCTTATCAACTCGACGCACGCGGCAAAAGTTATCTCGTGCGTGTGCCATTAATCGGCCGCTTCAACGTCGCGAACTCCCTTGCCGCGCTCGCTGCCGCGAATGCGCTCGGCATTGGATTGCGCGAAGCGGTTCTCAGTCTTGGCAAATCTCCGCAAGTTCCGGGGCGTCTCGAAATGGTCCCGGCCAAGCGGCAGTTTCAGGTTTTCGTCGATTACGCGCACACGCCGGACGCGCTGCTCAACGTTTTAAAAACTCTGCGCGAGCTTCAACCGGGGCGTTTGATTGTGGTTTTTGGCTGCGGTGGAGATCGGGACCGCGAGAAGCGCCCGCTCATGGGACAAGTTGTCGATCAAAACGCCGACCACTCCATCATCACCTCGGACAATCCGCGCAAAGAAGATCTCGACAAAATCATCGCCGAGGTCGAAACGGGCTTTCGCGGCGATCACTTTGAAAAAATCACGGATCGCGCTGAAGCAATTGCGCGCGCGATCGAAATGGCGCAACCGCGTGACATCGTCTTGATCGCGGGCAAAGGTCACGAAAATTATCAGGAGTTTGCCGATCACACCGTGCCTTTTGAAGACATGCAAGTGGCGCGGCGCGCAATCGAAAATCGCCCAGTCGAATTTAAATGAACCCATTGTCGCTTTTACGAATCGCAGAACTTGCCAATGCAAAGCTCGAGCAAGGCGACGGCGAACAATTAGTTGAAATAATCAGCACCGATTCGCGAACTATAAAGAAGGGCGACTTGTTCGTTGCTTTGCGTGGTGAAAATTTCGACGGGCACAAGTTTGTTGAGGACGTCGCCCAGAAAGGCGCCGCCGGCGCGATTGTCGATCCTGCCTGGAAAGGAAAAACGCCGAAGAGCTTCGCACTCATTCGCGCGGACGACACTTTGATTGCCTATCAGAACATCGCCGCGAATTATCGAAAGTCGCTGCCGCTCAAAGTTCTCGCGATTACCGGCAGCAACGGCAAGACGAGCACGAAAGATTTTTCCGCATCGGTGCTTGCCCGAAAATTTCGCGTCACCAAAACCCAAGGCAACTTCAACAATCACGTCGGCCTGCCGCGCACAATTCTGGAGGCGACCTCGGAACACGAAGTTGGTGTTTGGGAAATCGGCATGAATCATCCCGGCGAGATCGCAGCGCTCGCGAAAATCGCAGGGCCGAACGCAGCCATCATTACCAACGTCGGCGTCGCGCACATCGAATTCATGGGCTCGCGCGAGGCGATCGCGCAGGAAAAAGGCTCGCTCGCTGAAGCTGTCGATCAAAGCGGCACGGTGATTTTGAACGCGGACGATCCGTTCAGCAAAGCGATCGCCGCGCGAACGCGCGCGCAGGTAATTTTTGCCGGAACAAACGACGGCACGATTCGCGCGATCGACATTCAACAGAGCGCCAGCGGCTCGGAATTCACAATCATCGAAGACGCGCATCGTTGCCGGGCGCAATTGCCGGTGCCGGGAATTCACATGGTCCAAAACGCTCTGCTCGCGGCCGCGGCCGGACGCGCGTTCGGTCTTTCACTTGAAGAAGCAGCGGCCGGCCTCGCGAGCGCGCCGCTTACCAAAGCGCGTTTGCAAATCAAAGAGGTTAATGGCGTCCAATTTCTGGACGACAGTTACAACGCCAATCCCGATTCGATGAAAGCGGCGCTGCAAACTTTGGTCGAGCTGGACAGCGATGGAAAAAAAATCGCCGTCCTCGGAGAGATGCGCGAGCTCGGAAATGAAACGGAACGCGGCCATGAAGAAGTGGGCGAAGCTGCGGCCGAGTTCGGGATCGATCACTTGATCGGCATCGGGGAGATGGGCGCAGTGATTTCGCGCGCCGCCAAGAAAGCAGGCCTCGAAAATAGCATCTCGGTTGGATCGACATCGGAAGCAGCCGAACGCTTGATCGACATCGCCGCGCCCGGCGATTTGGTTTTGATCAAGGGCAGCCGCCTCGCGCGGACCGAAGAAGTGATTGAAATGTTCGCCAATCAGCAATCGGCAATTAGCAACTAGCAATGTTTTATTACCTCCATCGCCTCAGCGAGCAGGTCGGCGGCTTCAACGTTTTCTTTTACGTTACGTTCCGCGCAGTGGCGGCCGCGATTACCGCGTTCCTGCTCTCATTGATCTTCGGCAATTGGGTGATTCGAATTCTGACCGCGCTAAAGCTCGGCCAGCCGATCCGTCAGGCGTCCGAAGTGCATCGACTCGCCGAATTGCACGGTCTCAAAGCCGGAACGCCGACCATGGGCGGCGTGCTGATCATCGCCACGGTTTTCATTTCCAGTTTTCTCTGGGCCCGGCCGGACAATCGTTTCGTTTGGCTCGCGCTCTTCGCGATGGTTTATCTCGGCGCGCTCGGTTTCGCGGATGATTATCTCAAAGTCACAAAGAAAAAATCGGATGGCATCAGCAGCCGGCTGAAATTCGGTTTTCAAGTTGTGCTCGCGGTCGTCATCGCCGCGGTTTTTCTCAACAGTCCATTGATCGAAGTCCAGGCCCGCTCGCTTTGGGTCCCATTTTTCAAAACCCCGGTCGTCACAAACATGGGCACTTGGTTCACAGTCATATTTTTCGTGATCGTCATCGCCGGCGCATCCAACGCCGTGAATTTGACGGACGGCTTGGACGGGCTCGCCGCCGGATGCACCATTACGGTCGCATTCGCCTACGCTTTTCTTTCCTACGCGGGCGGAAATTATCGGATCGCGGAGTACCTCGCAGTTCCATTCTATCCGTTCACTGCCGAGCTGACCGTTGTTTGCGCGGCGCTCATCGGCGCGGGCTTCGGATTTCTTTGGTTCAACTGTCACCCCGCGAAAGTTTTCATGGGTGACACCGGCTCGCTCGCTATCGGCGGCTTGATCGGCGTGGTCGCGATTTGCTGCAAACAGGAATTGCTGCTCGTCATCGTCGGCGGCGTCTTCGTCATCGAAGCGGTCTCAGTGATCCTTCAGGTGTTGAGCTTCAAACTCACCGGCAAACGAATTTTCGCGATGTCACCGCTGCATCATCATTTTGAGCTTGTTGGTTGGAAGGAGAACACGGTGATCGTTCGCTTTTGGATTCTGTCCGGAATTTTCGCGCTGCTCGGGCTGGCAACATTGAAGTTGAGGTAAATCTTGCGTTACTCGAATCAAAACGTCGCAGTGCTGGGAGCAGGTTTGAGCGGAATGGCCGCCGCGCTTTTGCTCAAAGACGAAGGCGCGAATGTCACGGTGCTGGACAGCGCGGACGAAAAGAATTTGCTCAAATCCACGATCGACACGCTCCGCGGGCAAAACGTCAACGTGGTTTTCGGCGAAGCAGCCGACAAAGACACAGGCAAATATGATTTCGTGGTTGTCAGTCCGGGAATCGATCCTGAATCGCCGCTCGCGCAAAATTTTTCCGGCCGCAAGATCGACATCATCGGCGAGCTCGAGCTCGGCTGGCGCTCCGCCGAAACACCGGTCATCGCGATTACCGGAACGAACGGCAAAACCACGACGACGGAGATGCTCGCACAAATGCTGAACGATTGCGGGCAGAAGACGATCGCGTGCGGGAACATCGGCAAACCGCTTTCGGAAGTTGCCCGCGAAAAAATTAAATACGACGTGCTCACGGTGGAAGTGAGTTCGTTTCAACTCGAGACGATCAAAACTTTTCGCCCGTCCATCGCGCTCTGGTTGAATTTCGCCCCCGACCATCTCGATCGGTATCGGTCGGTCGCGGAATATCGCGCGGCCAAGCTGCGCATGTTCGAGAACCAAACTTCCGACGACGTGGCGATCGTGAATGCGGTGGAGAATTTACCGCCACTGAAAGCGCGCAAGCTGACCTTCAGCGCGTATTCAAACCGCGCGGACTTTCGCTTGTCCGAAGGCGCGATTGTTTTGGAGAACAAAATTATCCTGCGCATGAATCAAACGAAGTTACGCGGCTCTCACAACATCGAGAACCTGATGGCGACGCTCGCGGCCGGTCACGCTCGCGGGCTTGCCTTCGAACAAATGGTGCCGTCGCTCAGCAGTTACGAGCCGCGTCCGCATCGATGCGAGTTCGTTCGGCAAATTGGCGGCGTCGATTACATCAACGATTCCAAAGCGACCAATCTCGACGCGGTCGAAAAAGCGTTGCTCGCGCAAACGAAGCCCGTCGTCCTCATTGCCGGCGGAAAAGACAAGGGCTTTAACTTCGAGCCGCTGCGCAATCTCGTGAAAGAAAAAGTTAGATCGACAATCTTGATCGGCGAAATGGCGGAACGAATCGCGCAGGATTGGAACGGCGCGACCGACACCGAGCTGGCGACGTCACTCGCGGACGCAGTCGCGCGCGCGCACGCCGCCGCCAAGTCCGGTGAGGTCGTCCTCTTTTCGCCCGGCACATCTTCATTCGATATGTTCAAGAGTTACGCCGATCGCGGCGATCAATTTCGCGCCCTCGTTCAAGCCCTGCCTCAATGAAAAGGAAGTTCAAAATGCCGAAGCTGTTCAAATTCAAACCCCGTAAAAAACTTCGCGCCACCGCAGTGCGCCGGCCGATCCGCGTCGGCGCGGCAGCGGCCGACTATGGCGAGCTCGCCGAGCCGAGCATGAAATTGTCTCGCGCGCTGCTCGTTGTGCTTTTGTTGCACGTCGTCGCCGTCGCCGGAATCATCGCCTTCAACGCGATCAAAACGCGACAAGCTTCGTTGCCATCGAGTGCGGCGGCGGCGCCGAAGACAGTTGGGGTTGAGTCGGCTGACACCAAACCACAAACGTCGGCGGTTCAAGCTTCACCAACCGTCCAGAAAACGGCGACGAAGTCACAACCGAAAGTCGTCGATTCCGGTAAAGCCTACACCGTCGCGAAAGGCGACAATCCGGTGACAATCGCGAAGAAGTTCAAGGTTTCTTACGACGATTTGCTCGCGCTAAATCACATCGACGATCCGCGAAAATTAAAGATCGGACAAAAACTTTTGATTCCGGAGAAAATGAAGCCGTCGAAGAAAAACGATTAGTTGTCGATCTAGATGTACAAGAAAAGCGCTTACTTTCTGTTCGTCGCGGTGCTGGGACTTCTCGTCATCGGCATCGTGATGCTTTTCAGCACGAGCGCTTTCGCCCGCGACAGCCACGGCGACACGTTGTTTTTTCTGAAGCGGCAATCGGTCTGGCTGGGCGTCGGATTGATCGTTTGCATTGCGGCCGCGCTCATGGATTACCACTTTTGGCAGCGCACCTGGTGGATTTGGCTAAGCCTTGCGCTGATCACCCTCGCTTGTTGTTACCTGCCGCGCGTTGGAATGCGCATCAACGGTTCGCGCCGCTGGATCGGCATTGGACCAGTGAGCTTTCAACCGTCCGAAATCGCGAAGGTCGCGTCCGTATTTTTTCTGGCATGGTGGTTTTCGCGCTACGAACAACTCACAAAACATCCGTTGTTCGGCTTTGCTATTCCGTTGGGGGTGATCGCGGCGCTGCTCTCGCTGATTTTGTTTGAAGTCGATCTCGGAACAACCGCGCTCATCGGAATGACCACCTTCGCGATCATGTTTGTGGCGGGAACAAATCCGATTCTACTCGCGTTGCTGGCGATTCTCGGCGGCAGCGTCATCGTGATCGGCGCGACGCATGCGCGCATGGAACGTCTCGTCGCATTCACCGATCTCGAGCGCTACAAGGAAGACGCGGGGCTGCAACAGATGCAGGCGCTGATCGCCTGGGGCAGCGGCGGAATGGATGGGCTCGGGCTTGGCAACGGCCGCCAAAAAATGCTTTATCTCCCGTACGCGCACACCGATTTCATTTTCCCGATGATTGGTGAAGAGCTGGGACTGCGTGTGAGTTTACTCGTCGTGTTTCTCTTCGTTGTCGTCATCGTTTGCGGGATCATGATTGCGCTTCATGCGAAAGACCGCTTCGGATTACTGACCGCGTCCGGAATAGTTTGTCTGCTCGCGCTTCAAGCGGCAGTGAACATCGGCGTCACGACTTCGCTTCTGCCGAATAAAGGTTTGCCATTGCCATTCATCAGTTACGGCGGGTCAAATCTCGCGGCGTGCCTCTTCGGCGTCGGACTCTTGTTGAACATTTATCGTCAGGCTGTTCTCGAGCCCTCTAACAAAAAGCGCACCGCGCTTCACGCGCGCATGACTCCGCGAATTTAACGGCAAGATCGACAATCACGGATGAACGCGGTCATTGCATGCGGAGGAACAGGTGGACATTTGTTTCCGGGCATCGCCGTGGCCGAAGTTCTGCGCGAGCGCGGGCACGAAGTGCTCTTGTTCGTTTCGGAAAAGGAAATCGACAGTCTCGCGCTTTCGACTCGTTCGCAGTTTCAATTTGAAAAACTTCCGACGATCGGGCTGCCTTCAATTTATTCGCCGGCGATCTTCGGATTTTTGCGACGGTTCATCGAGAGTTTGTCACGCTGCCGGGCGCTTTACCAAAAGTTCGAGCCGCAGGTCGTGCTCGGCATGGGCGGATTCACTTCCACCGCGCCGATCCTCGCCGGCCGGCGTCGCGGAATCGCCACGCTGCTGCACGAGTCGAATGCTATTCCGGGAAAAGCCAACCGTCTCGCCGCGAAAATGGTCCGCGCCGTCCTGCTTGGTTTCAAAGAATGCGCCGCATTCTTTCCACAAGTGCGCACCGAAGTCACCGGCACGCCGATTCGCAATGAATTGAAACGCGTAGATCGACAATCAGCGCGGCTAAAGCTTGGACTCGACGCGAATGTCATCACAGTGCTGGTGATGGGCGGAAGTCAGGGCGCGAGCGGGATCAATCAGGCGATGATTAAATCGTTGCCGCTGCTTCGCGACGCCGCATTGCAGGTCATTCATCTCTCCGGCATGCGCGACGAAAAGATCGTAGCCGAGAGTTATCGCCGCGAATGCATTCCCGCTGTCGTCGCTCCATTTCATCATCACATGGAGCAAGTCTACAGCGCGGCGGATTTTGCAATCGCCAGATCGGGCGCAGCCAGTCTCGCGGAGCTGGCGTCGTTCGAGCTGCCAACGCTTTTGATCCCTTTTCCTTACGCGGCCGACGATCATCAGACGCGCAACGCTGAAATCTTCGCCCGCGCGGGCGCGGCATTCATCTTGAAAGAATCCGAGATCACGCCCGAATTACTTTCTCAGAAGATCCACGACATGGTCGCTCATCCGAACCAGCTTCAACGCATGTCGCAAAAAGCTTCGCAGCTCGCGCCGCGTGACGCCGCCACGCGCGTAGCTGAAACGATGGAGAAATACGCGCAGTCATGACGCAGGATGTCGATCTAACGAAGTTTCTCACGCGTGAGCGGCATCGCGTCCATCTCATCGGCGTAGCCGGGAGCGGGATGAGCGGCATTGCCGGACTTCTTCTGCAACTTGGGCACGAGGTGAGCGGCTCGGACAAACTCGATTCGCTCGAGACCGATCGATTGCAGCGACTCGGTTTGAAATTTTATCGACAACATCGCGCCGAAGATGCGCGCGAGGCTGAGCTGATCGTCTATTCATCCGCGATCAGGCCGGACAATCCAATTTTAAAAAGCGCGAACGACAACGGAAAGCGGGCCGCTCGACGCGCGGAAGCGCTGGCCGCGATCATGTCGGCGAAGCGGGGCATTCTGATCGTGGGGATGCACGGCAAAACGACCACCTCGGCGATGACCGCGCATGTTTTGCGCGAAGGCGGACTCCATCCCTCACATTATGTCGGCGCGGAGATTCCGATTCTTGGAACAAACTCGCACTGGGATTCACGAGGCGAATATTTCGTGGCCGAAGGTGACGAGAGCGACGGCACGATCGCCTTATTTCACCCTGAGCACGCGGTAGTACTTAATATAGAGGAGGAACATCTCGACTTTTATGCCGACCTGGCGGCAATCGAGAAGACGTTCAACCAACTGCTTGGCCAGACCAGCGGCAAAATCTTTTTTTGCGCCGACGAACCGAACTCCGCCCGAATCTGTCGATCTTACGACCGCGTGCTTTGTTACGGCTTGTCCGAGAACGGCGATTATTGCGCGACCGATGTCGATCTTCGAAATTTCGAATCAACCTTCCGCGTGCATCGCGGCGAGCAAACGCTCGGAGAGGCAACGTTAAATGTTCCCGGCGAGCACAACGTCCGCAACGCGCTCGGCGTGATCGCGCTCGCGACTGAGCTCGGCGTTCCCTTTGAAAAAATTGCCAAGGCGCTGACCAAATTTCGGCACGCGCGCCGGCGATTCGAAATCAAATATGACAGTCCCCGCTTTTTGCTGGTGGACGATTACGGCCATCATCCAACGGAGATCAAAGCAACGTTGAAGACCGCGCGTTCGGTCGGGCGCAAACGCGTGCTGACGATGTTTCAGCCGCATCGGTATTCGCGCACGCAGAAGTTGCGCAAGGATTTCGGAAGCGCCTTCGATCTGGCCGATCGCGTCGTGATTACTGACATTTACGGCTCGAGTGAATCGCCGATCGCGGGAGTGACCGGCCAGTTGATCGCGGATGAGATCGCGGCGCGCGGACACGGCGGCGTTTCTTATCAGCCGCGACTGGAATGGGTCCACCACGACGTCGGTAACATGCTCGAATCCGGCG
>DATBCV010000057.1:0-10475 GCA_036270275.1 Chthoniobacterales bacterium
GGCGACCCCTATCGTGGACACACACGGATGTGTCCAACCCCAGTTAATCCAAAGATTTCGGAAGAACTCGATCATGCCGAATAGCAATAACACAGATAGCCCGAGCAAAAAAAACGATTTCCCGATATTTGGGGTGTTGGGTTCGCTTGAGTAGGGTTTTTGACAGCCGCGCCTTTACGGAATGATCTTTCCCGGCGTCGCCGTCGCGGTCGGACGCTTTGTCGGGTGCGGCCAACGTTTCTTCGGCGTCGGTGAAATTTTCGGCGGATACTTGGGACGACGCGGTGTTCCGATTGGGCGCACGCTCGGCCATGGCGTTGCTCTTGGATTCGTGATCGCCGTTGGCGCAGGCGTTGGCGAAGGCAATCGCGTCGGGCCAGTCGGAATTGGATTGCCGGATCCGCCGGTTGCCGGCGGTGTGTTCACATTTGTCTGCGGAGTAACTTGCCGCGGCGGGTTTGTAATTGTCGATCTTGGCGGTAACGACGCACTCGGATTCTGCGCTTTCATCGCGGCGTAAATCAGATCGAGACTCGGCAGCGGCGGAAAGTTCTTAATGAGCTCATGCGTCTGCAGGATTCGTCGCAGATCGACGTGGCTCGGCTTTGGAAGTTTTTTGGAGCCCGCTTTTACGTTCAAAATCTCTCCCGCGCGCACCGTCGTCGTTTGATCGGGGTAATCATTTAGCAAAAAGCGCGCGTGGCCTTCCAGGACAAGCAAGCGATCGAAGTTTGCCGCTTCGGATCGGAAAATCACCGTCGTTCCTGTGATTCCGACAGTGACTGCCTTTGTCGAGATTTCCGCGTTGCCCGAATTCTTTTTCGCGTAAAGCAGAATCGTGCCGCTGTCCAAATGGACGCTCCGGCCGGCTTTATTTACGGTGAAGATCGTGTTCTCGCCGAGGCGCGTAATTGTCAGGTCCGCGAAAGTGATCTCTGAGCGCGAATCGTTTCCCGTTCGCAGCGCATTGCCTTGATCCAGGGTGTCGTCAATTTGCGCGGTGCGCGGCGCCGCCTCGGCCGGCATAACTTGAACGTCGTGGTAAACCGACGTGACGCGGCCCTGTGGATCCGGCGTTTGTGCAAATGCCAGGCCGATCAGCGCGCTCGTACCACCGAGCACGCACCAAAGCCTGCGTGAAGACTTAGCCATGAATCGCCTGCGCCGCGATTTGAATTATGAAATTTCCCGCCCGATGTCGATCTTGCGAATCGCGATCACGATTTCGCGACAAGCTCGGCAAAATTCGCCGGTAAATCTGCGAGCTTTCGCAGGACGAGCATCGACGCCGTCGAACCCCATTTCACGGCCAATCCCTGGCGAATAAGTTCTTCGCACACTTTCAAAACACCGGGCTCGTACGCCGGCGCGATCTCAAGCTGCTGCTTTTTCCGAAACTTGTTCTTAATGCGAATCGACCAACGCTTCAGGCGGCGATCGGTGTCGCGCCATTTGAAATTCTCATTCGGCAATGCGTCATGGAATGCCGCGAGCGCCGGAATTGTCCCTTGCGATTGGAGCGCGTTCCAATGCGCAAGAACATCCGCGAGCACTCCTTCGAAAGTGTGATCCCCGTCAACGAGGAGAAAACCGAATTTTAACTCGGGCAGTGAAGCTCGCGAGTCTGCCACGAACAGATGCACGCGCACTTTGTTCTCATCTTTTTCGAGAAAATTTTTACACGCAGGGTTTTCGTTTGAGCGGTTGTCGATCGAATAAATTTCGCGATGCCGCTCCGACGCCGCGGCGAGCAGCACGGTCGAGCCAGCGAGATTGCGGCCGATCTCCAGGATATTTCCGGAAGTCGCTTTCACCGCTTTCCACAACAGGGCGGCTTCATCGAAGCCTTGGCGAATCAGTCCGCGGTTTCTGCTGTCGCACGTGAAGAGCCACGGCAAATCGTCGAATCCGAAGTTGTCGCTGTGAACTGCGTCCCCCATGCTGCCCATCAAAGCTTGACTCGCCGTCTGACGCAAGATGTCGATCTTGGAAATGCGTGCTAAGGATTCTTCGTGTCGAATGAAAACAAGCAGTCGCGCGATTTCATCGGCCGGCGAAAAGTCGATCGCGTCGATTTCATTGTCGCCGGCGTGCAAAAGGCTGGGACCACTGCGATTCACGATTTTCTCGCGCAACATCCGCAAATCGCGTTGCTCCGCGACCAGGCGCTGCATTTCTTCGACAAGGAGGAAAATTTCCGCGGCGAGCCCGACTACCGTGTTTTGCTTGGCAATTTCAGTCCAGGTTGGCGCTGGCGCGTGGCCGGTGAAGTGACGGCCGATTACCTTTACTATCCCAAGGCGCTCGACCGGATCGCGGCTTACAACCCGCGGATAAAGATCATCGTTTCACTGCGCAACCCGACCGAGCGCGCGTTCTCGCAATGGAATATGAGGCGCGAGAAAAATCAGGAGCCGCTCGAGTTCCTGGCGGCGCTCAAGCGGGATCAGGAAATCGGCCTCTCGACGAACCCGCGCGGGAACGCATACATCGCGCGAAGTCTTTATGCCCTGCAACTTGAGAAGCTTCTTACGCTTTTCCCGCGCGACCAGGTTTTTGTATTAAAGTATGAAAACTTCCGGTCTGCTCCGTTACCAATCATCGATCAGATCTTCAATTTCCTCGGCGTCGATCGGAAAACTGGTCTGAGGAATAAGCAGCGCAACGTCGGCTCCTATTCGCGCAAGCTGACGCCTGAAGAACGCGAATACGCGGCCGGCATTTTCGGGAGCGACATCGCCAGAGTCGAGAAACTCCTCGGTTGAGACTGCAGCGACTGGCGACTCACGCCAGCTTCAAATATTGCTGCCGCTCCACTTTAGTTTCTGCCGCACCACGCTGAAGAACGACGTGCCGGGCATCGCGGCCAACTGCAGCATTTTGGCCGCCTTCCGAATCTGGACAGTTGCGCCGGCGGCAATCCGCACCGGATCGCGCCCGTCGACAGTCAGAAAAACAGGATAATCGCGCTCGCTGGCTTCGATCTCGATGCTCGACCGGTCTGAAACGATGATTGAGCGATTCGTCAGCACGTGCGGACAAATCGGCGTGATCACGAACACGCCTGATTCCGGCTCGAGGATTGGTCCGCCCGCTGAAAGCGAGTAAGCCGTCGAGCCGGTCGGCGTCGCAACGATCAATCCATCGGCATTGAACTCGGTCAGCGTTTCGCCATTCACTTTCGCGCGCAGCCGAATCAAACGCGACACTTCGCCGCGGCTAAAGACAGCATCATTCAACGCGATCAGCGGCTTCTGTTTTGAATCTCCGAGCGCGACTTCGAGCAGCGCGCGACTGCTGAAGGTCATCTTTCCGCTCGCGATCGTCTCCACCGCTTCGCGGAACGCCTGCGAACTGGAGGTCGTTAGAAAGCCGAGCGAGCCGACGTTGATTCCGAATATCGGCGGCATCGTGTCGCCGAGCTGTCCCGTCGCGTTTAAAATTGTTCCGTCGCCGCCGACGATGACGAGCAAATCGGCCTTCGCGCCGAGGTCAGCGATCGTTAAGTCCGAATGTTGCTCGCTGATGCGCGCCGTTTCTTTCTCGAGCAAGATCGACATCTTGAGGCGCGCGAACTCCGCCGTGAGCGATTTGATCAACTCCCCCACTCCGGGTTTTCCGGTATGCGCGATCAGGCCGATCGTTTTCGAATGCATATAAAAAATTCCTGATTGCCGTCCGCGCCGGTGATGGCCGATGGCGCGAGACCAACCACGTGCAATTTCGCTTCTTCGACGAACTTCACAATTTTTTGCTGTGCTTTTTCATGCAAGGCCGGCTCGCGCACGATTCCGCCGCGCGCGACGTCCTTGCGCTGCAATTCAAACTGCGGCTTGATCAAGGCCAGGACCACACCGTCCTCGGTTATCAATTCAAATGCGCGAGGCAAGATTAAAGTCAGCGAAATGAACGAAACATCGATCACACAAAGATCGACATCTTGAGGAACGTGTTCGCGCGACAGAAACCGCGCGTTTACTTTTTCGCTAACGACGACGCGCGGATCATTGCGCAATTTCCACGCGAGTTGACCGTGGCCCACGTCGACCGCGAAAACCTTCGCGACGCCCCGCTGCAACAGACAATCGGTGAATCCGCCGGTCGAGGCGCCGATATCGAGCGCAACCTTGTTTTGAACATCGACTCGAAAAAAATCTAAAGCCCCGCCGAGTTTCAGCGCGCCACGACTGACAAATTGCGGCTGGCCCGAAATCGAAATTGGAGCATCGACATCGACCAGCTCGGCTGCTTTCGAGAAAACGCGGTCCCCCACCCTGACCTCGCCGGCCATGATCCCGCGCTGGGCGCGCTCGCGGCTTTCAAAAAACCCGCGCTCAACCAAAGCCTGATCGATCCGCATTTTCTTTTTCATTCCTGCTCCGCGATCAATTTGTCGATTGACGCGACGTCGTCCGCCGAAGCGCGGCGGCGCTGATATTTGTGCCCGACGACGTCTTTTAGTTTGAGCAAATCGTCGAGCAACGGGCGATCGTAATAGGTCCAGTCGTCGTCGCCCTCGCTCTTGGCTTGCAGCCGCCATTTGCCGCCGAACTTCGTTGCGCGGACCTCGCGTTTCCGGCCTTCCTCGTCCTTCTCAGTCCATATGTGTTGACTCCGCATCGCTGAGAAACCTTACATTAGCAGGCGTGAAGGATGCAGTCAGATTGCTCGTTTATTTGCTGGCAACGGTGCTCGTGGGCGCGTTGCTCGCGCCGTGGCTTTTTTGGGCCGCCCAATTTTGCATCGCTCATGGCTCGTTAACATTTCTCGCGCGCTACGAATTCGAAACGTTTTTTCACCGCGCCCTGCTTGTCGCCGCGTTGCTTTTACTCTGGCCACTGATTCGCTCGCTCGAGATTCGCGGCGCAAAAGATTTGCAGCTCTCGCCGAATCCACACCGCTGGCGCGATCTGATCGCGGGCTTTCTTCTCTCGACAATTCCTTTGCTCTGCTGCGGCGCGATCCTCATTGCGAGTCCCGCGTTTTCTTTTCGCCACGCAATCAATTGGCCCGCAGTCGCAAAAGTCGCCGTCGCGGCGCTGTTTGTTCCACTCATCGAAGAAACATTTTTCCGCGGATTGATTCTCGGCGCGCTTTTGAAAACCGGACGCCAGTTGATGTCGATCTTTCTGACATCCGCGTTTTATTCGGTTGTCCACTTTTTGAAAGCGCCCGAGCAAGCCTCGCCCGAAGTGAGCTGGGCTTCGGGATTCAATTCGATCGGCCACGCGTTCGTGCAATTTACCGACCCGCTCCTGGTCGGCGCCGGTTTCACAACTTTGTTTCTCATCGGCTGGATCCTCGCCGAGGCGCGACTGGCCACTCGTTCACTTTGGCTCCCAATCGGTTTGCATTGCGGATGGATCCTGACCGCGGGCGTGTTCAATAAGGTTGCGCTGCGTCAGTTTGTCATTGCGCCGTGGCTCGGGAAAAATCTTCTGGTCGGGATCGTGCCGCTCGCGATTGCGTGCTTGACCTGGCTCTTAATGCGCGGCTGGCTCAAATATATCAATGAACGCCGCGCCTGATTTTTTTCGCTCGGCGGCGGCGTTGCTCTATCCGCCGGCGTGCACGATCTGCGCGGCGCCTGTCGATCCTGGCGAACATCTTTGCTCCGAATGCGAATCCAAAGTCCCGCGAATCGTGCCGCCGTTTTGCGCGAAATGTTCCGAGCCATTCGATGGCGCAATCACCAGCGCGTTCGCCTGCGCGAATTGCGCCCACCGCACGCTTTATTTCGAGACCGCGGTCGCGGCATATCGCGCACGCGGAATCGCTCGTCATGTCATCTTGAATTTCAAATACGGGCGACAGATTCATCTTCGGCATCTCATTGCGCGCTGGTTGGTGGCGGCATTCGATGACGAACGACTTCGGGATCGCGATTTCGACGTCATTATTCCCGTGCCGCTGCATCCCGCCCGCCAACGTGAGCGCGGGTTCAATCAAGCCGCGCTCCTCGCGGAATGGTTGAGCGCGCATCTGTCCGTGCCTTTTCTGCCGGCGCTGCAACGCATCCATTACACTACGACGCAGACCGCTTTTGATCGCGCCGAGCGGATGCGAAATTTGCGCGGCGCATTCCGTTTACGAAAAAAGGCAGACGTGCGAGAGTTGCGCGTGCTTTTGATCGATGATGTCTTAACCACCGGCTCGACGTTGAGTGAATGCGCGCGAGTTTTGAAACAGGGCGGCGCGCACTCCATTCACGCCGCCACCGCTGCTCGCGCCTGACGCTATGGCCATTTTCAAAAAACCAACGCTCAAATCGCATACCCGCAAAAAGCGCGACATTCCGCAGGGACTTTTTCAGAAGTGTCCTGGTTGCGACGAAGTTGTTTCCGAAATCGAGCTGAACGAAAACCTGCGCGTTTGTCCGCGGTGCGATTACCATTTCGCGGTCTCGGCCAAGGACCGGATCTCCAATCTTCTCGACGCACAAACTTTTGTTGAGATGGATGCCGATCTGAAATCTGTGGACACGCTGCGCTTCCAGGGAATGGCGAGCTACAAGGATCGCCTCAAAAATTATCAGGAACGCACCGGATTGATCGACGCAGTCATCAGCGGGCATGGCATGATCGACGGCTACAAAGTTGCGCTTGCGGTGATGGATTTCGGATTTCTCGCGGCCACGATGGGCTCCGTCGTCGGCGAACGCATCACTCGCGCGATTGAGTTTGGAACCGATGAACGCGCGGCGGTCATCATTGTTTCGGCTTCGGGCGGCGCGCGCATGTACGAAGGCATGCTTAGCTTAATGCAAATGGCGAAAACGAGCGGCGCACTCGCGCGTCACGCGGAAGCGCGTCTGCCTTACATTTCCGTGCTCACGAATCCCACGACGGCCGGCGTGATGGCCAGCTTTGCTTCGTTAGGCGACGTCATCATCTCGGAACCGAAAGCGATGATCGGTTTTGCCGGACCGCGCGTAATCAAGGAAACAACGCACCAGGATTTGCCAAAAGGTTTTCAAACCGCGGAATTCCTCGAAGAGCACGGCTTGATCGACATGATCGTGCATCGCCGAAAAATGCGCGACACGATCAGCCAACTGCTCGGCTATTTCTCACACGAGTCGTGACCTACAAAGAGGCGCTTGCCTGGCTTTATCGCCTTCAGCGCTTCGGGATCAAACTCGGCCTGGAAAATATTCGACGACTGATTGCCGAGTTGAATGTCGATCTTGGCGATGCGCGCGTTATTCACGTCGCCGGGACAAACGGCAAAGGTTCGGTCTGCGCGATGATCGATTCGATTTGCCGCGCGGGAAAATATCGGACCGGCCTCTTCACCTCCCCTCACCTCGTCACGTTCCGGGAACGCATTCGCGTAAATGGCGAGATGATTTCGGAAAAAGAAGTCGCCGCCGGCCTGACGCAGATTCGAGAAATCGTAGCGAGCTGGGAGCCGCATCCGACATTTTTCGAAATCACCACCGCGCTGGCGTTAAAACATTTCGCCGCCTCTAAGATCGACATCGCTCTCTTGGAAACCGGACTCGGCGGACGACTCGATGCGACGAACGCGATTCAGTCAGACGTGGCGGTGATTACGCCCGTCGCGCTCGATCACCAAATGTGGCTCGGCGATTCATTGGAAAAAATCGCGGCCGAGAAAGCGGGAATTATTAAGTCGAAGCGGCCGGTGGTTTCGGGGCCGCAGTTGCCCGACGCGGAAAAAGTTATTCGCGCACGCGCAGCTGAATGCGAAGCGCCTTTGCAGTTTGTTCCTGCGCCTTACAGCAAATCTCCAATCGCGTTGCGCGGCGAACATCAAAAGATTAACGCCGCGCTCGCAATCGCGGCAATTCGTGCGACCAAGATCGACATCAGCGATTCCGCGATCGGTCGCGGACTTGCCACGGTTGAGTGGCCTGCGCGCTTTCAGTGTTGGGACAAACGAACGATAATCGACGGCGCGCACAATCCAGCCGCCGCAAAAGTTTTGGTCGACACTTGGTGCGAAATTTTTCGCCACGAACGCCCCACTTTGATTCTCGCGGTCCTGTCCGACAAAGATCTGCGAGAAATCTGCGCCGCGTTCAGCCCAATCGCCGATTCGATCCTGCTGCCCAAAATTCAAACCGAACGCGCGGTCGAACCGAGCGCGCTGCAAGAGGTCTTTGTCGATCTTGGCCGCGAGTCGGAAACGTGTGCGAGTTTCAACGACGCGTTGGCGAAAGCGCGCAAGAGTTCAGCGCCGATTCTGATCACCGGCTCACTGCATTTCGCCGGCGAAGCGCTCGCGCATCTTCAAGGCCAACCCGCCGCCTTCGAAGAATGCGCGCAATGAATTGCGGGATTCGCTCTGAGTAGCGCGCGCGTCTCGCGTGTTGGTTTTGGCGTCTCGCCGAAACAATCTTTTTAAAAGTTCGCGATGGCGCGGACGCCATCGCCAGCACGCGAGACGCGCGCGCTACCCAGACTTCGCGGTTTCAATCCGCGGGAACAACGGCACCGGTTTGCCGACCACGTGTCCGTCCGGCAATTTTCCCCACTCCGCATCCTTGAGCGCGAACCGTTCTTCTCTTCCGCTCAACTCCATTTTCCAATTCAGCTGATCAAAAATTCCATGCGCCGCTTTCGGCAACACCGGCGAAATCAAAACCGCAATGATCCGAAGTGATTCGCTAAGATGATACAACACTCCTTTAAGCTCTGGGCTGCGATTCGGCTCCTTTACAAGTTTCCAGGGAGAAGCAATTTCAACTAGCTCGTTATTGAGTTTTACGATGTGATTAATCGTTCCGATAATATCATGCACGCCTCCTCGACGAACTTCCGCTGGCAAACCAGCAACTGCTATTGCTCCTAAGGAAGAAATCCATGCAAGATGTGCGGCGATGTAAGGAGTATTAGGAGGGCCAGTATAAGTAGCAAGTTCAGTATTCCACCAGCCGTTGGGCTTCAGAAATAAGGAATCGTTCTCAAAGGTTCTATCCAGCTGACCACCACAGTATCGGTGAGTCATATTCAGTGCACGATTAGCGAGATTACCCAACGAGTTCGCCAAGTCAGTGTTGTAACGCTCGATCAAACGCTCCTCGGAAAAATCTGCGTCGCTTCCCGTCGCGATGTCGCTCATCAAATAATAACGGACGGCTTCGGGACTATATTTATCGGCGAGCGCAAAAGGATCGATCACGTTGCCGGCGCTCTTGCTGATTTTTGCACCGGAAAGATTCCACCAGCCGTGGACGAGGAGTTGTGGCATCGCTTCATCGGGAAAGCCGATCGAGTGCAGCATGATGAGCCAATAAATTCCGTGCGCGGGAATGAGAATATCTTTGCCGATGATTTGTAAGGCAGGCCAGCGATCGAGAAATTCGCTCGGCTGTTTCTCGTAATTGTCGATCTTCGGATCGTAGCCGGCGAAGCTGATGTAGTTGGTGAGCGCGTCGAACCAAACATAAGTGACGAAGTCCTTGTCGAACGGCAGCTCGATTCCCCAATCGAGCCGCGACTTCGGACGTGAGATGCAGAGGTCGCCGGAAATTCTTTCAACCGCGTTGCGCAATTCTGTCTGGCGAAAATCGGGAATGACCGCGTCTTTGCGATTGTCGATGTAACGAAGCAGCCAATCTTTGTGCTGACTCAGTTTGAAATAATAATTTTCCTCTTCGCGAAACTCGACCTGCCCCCACTCGGCGCCGAACTCGCCGTCCGGTCCGCGTTCCTTGTCGGTGAGAAATTGCTCCTGACGAATTGAGTAGTAGCCCGATTGCTTGTCTTTGTAGATCTGTCCGGCATCGAACAGTCGTTGCAACATTCCCTGCACGACTTTTTTGTGGCGGGGCGAAATCGTCTCCGCCCACTCGTCGTATTTCACGTCGAGCTTTTTCCAAAGATCGACAAACTTTTGGGTGAGGCCTTTGACAAACTCGGATGGCGCGACTCCGGCCTTGGCCGCGGATTGCTGGACTTTCTGGCCGTGCTGATCGACCCCGGTCAGAAAAAAAACGTCTTCGCCTTTGAGCCGATGATAACGCGCGATGACATCGGCCAGCACTTTCTCGTAAGCGTGGCCAATGTGCGGCGGCGAGTTGGTGTAATCGATCGCCGTTGCGATGAAAAAAGTCTTCGGCACGCTCAATCTGTAGCGGCTGTCTGTGACTGCCGCAAACGTGCCGAGGACGGGCGGTCATAGACCGCCGCTACAGAAGTTTCTATGGCGCTTTGCCGTTCACTTTGCCAACACGCGCGCCGGAGACTTGTCCATTGGTCAGGGTGAAATCGATCTCGTAGATTTTTCCGTCCGCGCCTTTCATGTCGACCGGCGTAGTCGATTTCCCGCCTTCGTGAATCTTGACCGGTGTGAGCGCGAGATCTTTTCCATTGAGCGAGACGTGGAATTTGTTGTCTTTCGACGAGGCCAGTTGCTGATCGAGGGACCCTTTCACGCCCTGCGGATACGTCGTCTTGGTTTTGGTCGTCGTGGTGGTTTTCTCCGAGCCACTACTGGAAGCTGCCGGC
>DATBCV010000058.1:0-16324 GCA_036270275.1 Chthoniobacterales bacterium
TTGATCGAGCAGGAGCGAAGCGAGAAGCGCCAGAAATTCATGGACAGCGTGAACGTCGGCGATCGCGTCAACGGCACGGTGAAAAATCTCACGGACTTCGGCGCGTTCATCGATCTCGATGGCATGGACGGTTTGCTTCACATCACCGACATGAGCTGGGGACGGCTCGGTCATCCGAGCGAAATGGTGAAGGTTGGCCAACAGCTCGAAGTCCAGGTCCTCGATATTAATAAAGAGAAAGAGCGCGTCTCGTTAGGCCTGAAGCAGCTTCAAAAAAATCCGTGGGACCAGATTGAAGAGCGCTTCCCGGCCGGACAAAAAGTGAAGGGCAAGATCACGAATCTTGTTCCCTACGGCGCGTTCGTGGAGCTTGAGGAAGGCGTCGAAGGTCTGATTCACGTTTCGGAACTTTCATGGACGAAACGAATCATGCGACCGTCCGATATTTTGAGCGTCGGCCAAGAAGTCGAAGCTGTTGTCCTCGGCGTGAACAAGGACGAACAAAAAATTTCGTTGGGACTGCGTCAGCTCGAACCGAATCCGTGGGACGAGATCGAGAAGAAATTTACGATCGGCAGCCGCGTGAAGGGAACGATTCGCAACATGACCGCTTACGGCGCGTTCGTTGAGCTCGAAGAAGGAATCGACGGAATGATCCACGTTTCGGATCTGAGTTGGACCCGGAAGATTAATCATCCGAGCGAAGTCTTTAAGAAAAGCGACGAAGTCGAAGCGGAAGTCATCGACATCGACAAGACGAATCAGCGGATCAGTCTCGGCATTAAACAACTGAGCGAAGATCCGTGGAAGAACATCGACCAGAAATACAAGATCGGCGATCTGGTGAAGGGCAACGTGACGAAACTCGCGAGCTTCGGCGCGTTCGTGCAATTGCAGGACGACATCGACGGACTCGTGCACATCTCGCAATTGAGCGAGGACCATGTCGCGAAAGTGAAAGACTTCCTTAAAGTCGGTCAGGAAGTCGAAGCGCGCGTGATTAAAGTCGACAAAGTCGAACGACGTATAGGATTGTCGATCAAAGCCGCGAACTATTCCGAAGAGCAACTTCGCAAGGAAGCGGAAACATTCGACACGCTGCGTCCTGGCGAAGACATGGTCGGTTTGGAGAAAGCATTCGCCGCCGCCGAGCAGGAAGAATATCGCCCCGGCGAAGCGAAGAAGACCGAGGCCAAAGAATCCAAGCCCGCGAAAGAGCCAAAAGCCGAAAAAGAATCCAAGCCGAAGAAAGAATCGAAGAAGAAGTAATCCTTCGTCTATCGAATTTCTTCGAGCGCGTCGGCGACGGCGTTTTGTAATGTTCGCGGGCCGTTTCCGCCAAGATCGATGTCGATCTTTTCGAGGCGGCGAATGAGATCGAGAACCTCGCGGCGCGCGACGGGGCCGCCGGCTGCGGCGCAAAAATGCGTGCGGCAACCGAATGGGCGATCATCGTAGATCAAACAATTGCCGGTGCCGCCATGAAGCATCGGACAAGAACCATCGAGATTTTCGGGCAATGATTTGCGGCCGGTTGCACGCAACGCGAGAGCGGCGACGACCGCTTCGCCTTTCGTCAGGTAAGGTGTGCGGCCAGTCAGTTTGAAATGACAGCACTCGGTTTTGCGAATGCAGGTTCGCTCGAGCGGGCGTTGCGCAAGATCGACATAAACTTTGCGCGCTTCGGCGACTGCGTTGCGAATTTTTTCGCGATTCATCTAATCGGGTGTGACGGCGGCCATAGCGTGTCCGGCAATCCACCCAGTCGTCCAAGCCGACTGAAAATTGAAACCGCCAGTGATTCCGTCGATGTCGAGGAGCTCGCCGGCAAAATAAAGACCAGGCGTGAGGCGGCTTTCCATTGTTTTGAAGTTGATCTCGCGCAATCGGACCCCGCCGCAAGTGACAAATTCATCTTTGTTCAGCGATTTGCCGTGAACTGCGAGCTTCGTCTCGCGCAATTCCCGAATGAGCGAGTTGACGCCTTCGCGAGAGAACGAGGTCCAGATTGCGTCGGGAGAAATGCGCGCGTTCGAAACGAGTTTTTCCCAGAGACGCGCTGGCAGTCCAGCAATCGGTGAATTCGACACGCGCTTGTTTGGCTGCATTTCGCGACGGGAACGAAACTCGGCTCGGAGCGAAGCCTCATTCAAATGCGGAACCCAGTTTATAATCAACGGGAACCGGTAGTCCATCGCGTGCAACTTGCGCGCACCCCAAGCGGAAAGCCGGAGCACGACCGGGCCACTCACGCCGTTGTGGGTAATGAGGATCGGTCCGCGCTCCCGCAATTTTTCCACTGACAGCGCGACGTCGTTAACCGATATGCCCGGGAGCGACTGCAACCATGTCGATCTAATATGAAGCGCGAAAAGAGACGGAACCGGCGGCTCGATGGTGTGACCGAGCGAACGCGCGATTTCAGAGCCGATCGCGTTGCGCGCGCCACCGGTCGCGAGAAGTAATCGATCGCAAGCGACCGAAGTTGCGTCGCTCAATTTCAAATCGAACCCGCCACCGCCGCCAACCGACGCGCTTTCGATTCCTTTCCGAGTGAAAAGCCGAACGCCAGCTGCCTTAGCTTCATTAACGAGACAATTGACGATCGTCTCCGATGAATCTGTTACCGGAAACATTCTTCCGTCCTCTTCGGTTTTCAGCGGAACGCCGCGCGATTCGAACCAGCTTACTGTGTCCTGCGCGGAAAATTTGTGCAGTGGAGAAATCAATTCATGTTCGCCGCGAGGATATCGGGTAACGAACATTCGCGGATCGAACAATGAATGCGTCACATTACAGCGGCCGCCGCCCGAGATTCGAACCTTGGATAGAAATTCCGCGCTCCGTTCGAACAATGAAACGTGGCAATCGCGACTGGCTCGCGCAGCTGCGATCGCCGCAAAAAAACCCGCCGCGCCACCGCCCGCGATCGCGATTCGAATCATGCGTCAGTGTATCGCATTGCGAGAAAATTGTCGGCGCCTCGCGCGGTTTCTAATTCAATCACCGATGAACGCCGTACAGCAAAACGCGCCTTCCCGGTCGCACGCGGCGACCTGAAAAGGCGCGAATGTTAGTTGTCGCTCTTAGCTCTTAATCCTCGTCGACGATCACGCGATCCACGAGCATGTTGTCGCCTTCACCCACGTAATGCACGCGGACGGGGGCACCAACCCGGATTCTCGTTTTGACTGTCGCCTCGTCGAGTTCCTTACCGCCTCTGGTCACATAAGTAACCTTCTTACCGAAGCGATAATGTCTCGGGCCGGCAGTTTCTTTCAGCACAATCGTGCTTCCCGGAGAAAACTCCGTAATTGTGCCGCTGCCCTCAGTCGTAGTCGTAGTGGTGGTGGTTTCTGAAACCTGTGCCCACGCAAACGGAGCCGCGACTGCCAATGCCATACTCAGTATTAGCTTCTTCATAAATTCCTTAGACGCGAGTGATCCTGTTCGTATTCGGATTGAAATTTTTGTTTCTCAGTATTTTGCAGAGAAAGTCGAAGCCGCAAAAATCGCGCGAGCAAATTGCTCGACTTGCTCGATGTCGATCCTCACAAAGAGGCGATGGAATCCACTCCGCCGCCTTTGCCACAAACGCCGCCGCCCGCAACGCCACCACCGCCACCGCGCAAAGGTTGGTGGTCGCGAAATTGGAAATGGTTTGTTCCGACCGGTTGCTTCACGCTCATCGCGCTCGGCGTTTTGCTTGTCGTTTGCATGGTCCTGTTTGTCTTCGGCGTTTTGAAATCGAGCGACGTTTACAAAACCGCAGTGGCGCGCGCGAAAGATGATCAGCGAGTCACCGCCGCGCTCGGAACGCCGATCCGCGAAGGGATGGTTCCTTCCGGATCGACAAAAGTGAACGGTCCTTCGGGTGAAGCGAATATTGCGATCCCGATTTCCGGCCCGAAAGGAAAAGGGACCATCTATGCCGAAGCGACAAAGGCCTCGGGCGAGTGGACGTTTTCCAAGCTCGAGGTCAAGATCGACAATGGAGACACGATTGACCTGAATGAGTCGGCGAAATCCAAACCCGCGTCCGACTCCGCATCGGTGTCGAACGAAGCTGACGCTGACGAAGAGGAAACGTCCGATGAGCGTGTAGAAGCGATCACGCTCGCGCGCGAAGAAGGCGGAAAGTTGCGAGCAGTGAAAAATTTTAAACGCGCGGACAGTCCGCAGCATGTGGTCGTGATTTTGACCGATGGAAACGAAGGAACGCACGTGAGAACGGTCTGGACAAATCTCAATGCAGCGGGCGCGACCAATCAAAAGCTTTGGGAAAAAGAATTGGTCACGACTGAGGAAAATCGCCGCGCAGATTTTTCGCTGTCCAATAGCGGCAGCAAAACTTTCCCGCCCGGCGATTACAAGATCGACATCTACCTGGATGACGAGCTGATTCAGACCGTTCCTTACAAAGTGCAATAGTTCGCGCGCGCCCTTTGCCTCGGCTGCGATCTATTATTGGTATGAAAGCGAAAGATAGAGTGCGCGCGCACACGGACGACGCTGTGAATCAAAAGATCGAGGCACGAACTGAGCGACGCGTGTTGCAGGCCGCGAACGCGAACGAGCGAACCATCTCACGCCGGATCGAGGAGCTGGAAGAAGAATGGGACATGGAACGCTATCTCGAGACGAATGCGTCTGCCCTCGCCTTCAGCGGCGTCGTCCTGGGATTTCTCGTGAACAAAAAGTTTCTCGCGATCCCCGCGATTGTGTTGCCGTTTTTATTTCAACACGCGGTGCAAGGATGGTGTCCGCCGATTCCGTTGCTCCGTCGTCTCGGCGTTCGCACCCGCAAAGAAATCGATGCGGAGAAATACGCCCTCAAAGCGGTTCGCGGCGATTTCGATAATCTGCCAATCGCAAACAACGGCGACAGTGTTCGTCGCGCGAGGCAAGCTTGGGAAGCGGCGAAGACGTAATTGCTATTCTTCGCGCGGGCCGCGTTCGTGCACGATGTGCAAACCGACGAGACGTCCAATTAATGCGACGAGATAAAATTGACCGAGCATCGCTTCAAGCAACGCCAACGTGCGCGCAACTGGCGCCTGCGGCACAATGTCGCCGTAACCTACGGTCGCGAGCGTTACGAAACTGAAATAACGCAGTTGCATCACGCGATCGACGAGATCGCGCGGTTCCGATGAAGCCAGCCATTTGAACGCGCCTGGGCGCACCTCTTCGATGACCGAGTAAGCGAACGCCCACGCAAATCCGAGCAACAAGTAAGCGCAGACTGCTCCGTAAATTTTGTCCCAGGTAACTTTTCCGGTTCCGAGCACGTAAGAGAGAATCGCAACCGCAAAAAACGTAACGAGCACGACGAGGCTGCCGTGCGAAAGCAGAACCAACCAGTGCGTTGGAGTCACTGCGAGCCAAAACGTGATCGCGATTGTAAAGATCGACAACGAAAGACTCACGAACACGAAATTGCGGCGCCGACTGACGGCGTAGGTGGCGGACAACAGGACGGCCGCGCCAAACAAATTTAAAATCGTCGGTCCGTAATAGTAGGTCGCCACAAACGGCGAAACGATGAAGATCACCAACAGCGAAACGAGCAGCCACAAATGTCGCGGAGGATCGGCGGGTTGTTGCATCATGATGACAAAGTCTTCCTAGCCGGAAAAGCACTCCAGATATTTGATGCCCGAGCCGGTGTTGAAGATGACGACCCGCGCTTCGTTGTCGATCTTTCCGGCCGCGCGCAGTTTCTTCAGCGCGACAAAACAGGCCGCGCCCTCAGGTGCGACGAATAATCCTTCCTTCGATCCAACTTCGCGCACCATGCGGATCATTTCTTCATCGTCGATCGCGATTGCGCCGCCGTTCGATTTTCGCAAAATGTCCAGCATCAGAAAATCGCCGATCGCTTTCGGCACGCGCAGACCCGAGGCAAGCGTTTGTGCGTTTGGAAACTCGGCCGCGAATTTTTCGCCGGCCTCGAATGCGCGCACGATCGGCGCGCAGCCGCCTGCCTGAACTGAAAACATGCGCGGCCGGCGATTGTCGATCCAACCAAGCGTTTCCATTTCGTCGAACGCTTTCCACATTCCGATCAATCCGGTTCCACCGCCGGTTGGATAAAGAATCACGTGCGGGAGTTTCCAATCCAGTTGCTCGGCGATTTCGTAGCCCAGCGTTTTTTTTCCTTCGATCCGATACGGCTCCTTCAAGGTCGAAAGGTCGAACCATCCTTCTTTTTCTTTGCGCCTGGCGATCTCCGCGCCGCAATCGGTAATGAGTCCGTCGATCAGCGTGACGTGCGCGCCGGTTTCGCGGCATTCGATAATGTTCGCGCGCGGCGTGTCTCGCGGCATGAAAATGTGCGCTTCAAGTCCCGCACGCGCAGCATACGCGGCGAGCGCTCCACCCGCGTTGCCCGCGCTCGGCGCCGCGAGCTTTTTCGCGCCGAGATATTTCGCCATCGAGACGGCAACGCTCATTCCGCGCGCCTTGAAACTCTGCGTCGGATTAACCGATTCGTCTTTGATCCAAAGATCGACATCCACCTCGCCGCCGAATCTTTTTGATTCCAGTAGTGGTGTCCCGCCTTCGCCGAGTGAAATCGGTTCAACATCTTTCGGCAGCGGAAGCAGCTCGCGCAACCGCCACAATGATTTTTCACGGCCCGCTAAACTCGACGGCTTAAAGCCGTCAAGTTTGCCGACACGTTCGAGATGATAAATCGCAAAAAGTGGTTTGCTGCAGGCAGTGCAAACATTTTGCAGCCGCTGCCAATCGTGCTGCTTACCGCACGCGCTGCATTCCAAGTGCGTCAAAAACATAAAGCATCCACAGATTACGCAGATTTACGCAGATTTTCCGGCGCGAATCTTATAATCTGCGCAAACCTGTGAAACGTGTGGACAAATCCGCCTCGATTCCGCGCCCGTGGTATTCGTCGCTGACCACTCAGATCATGATCGGTCTCGTGGTCGGTGCGTTACTTGGGTGGTTTCGGCCGGATTGGGGAAACAAAGTTTATTTTCTCCGCGACATTTTCATCAACCTGATCAAGTCGATCATCGCGCCGCTGATTTTCTCCACCATCGTCGTCGGGATCGCCGGCGGCGGCGCGTTGAAAAAAGTCGGCCGGATGGGAATCAAAGCGCTGATCTTTTTCGAGCTCGCCACGACCGCCGCGCTTTTCATCGGACTCGCGGTGGTGAATTTCACAAAACCGGGCGCGGGCGTGACCCTGGCCAACGAGAACATCGACATCGTCAAACAAATGTCACAGGCGCATCCGCAAACTTTCGTCGGCACAATCGTGCACGCCTTTCCATCGAGCATCATCGATGCGATGGCGCGCGGCGACGTGCTGCAGATCGTCGCGTTCAGCGTGTTATTTGCGCTGGCGGTCTCGGCGGTTGGCGAGAAAGGAAAACCGATCGTGCGCGCGATGGAAAGTCTCGCGCAGATCATGTTCAAGTTCACGAATTACGTCATGCTGTTTGCGCCGGTCGGCGTCGGCGCGGCAATGGCGCACACGATTGGGACGCAAGGCCCGGGCGTGCTCGTAAATCTCGGCAAACTCATCGGCTCGCTTTATCTGGCGCTGATCATATTTATCGCGATCGTTTTTGGAATCGCGATCTGGCTCGCCCGAATTCCGCTTCGACAATTTTTCCGCGCCGTGCGCGAACCGGCCGCGCTCGCATTCGCGACCACGAGCAGCGAATCGGCGTTGCCCAAAGCGATGGAATCGATGGAACGCTTTGGCGTGCCGCCGGCGATTGTCGGATTCGTGATGCCGACCGGTTACTCATTTAATCTCACTGGATCGACATTGTATCTGGCAATGGCGTCCGTGTTCGTGGCGCAGGCGGCGGAAACGACGATGGGCTGGCACATGGGCGTGGATCAACAAATCGCGATGATGCTCACGTTGATGCTCACTTCGAAAGGAGTCGCCGGCGTGCCGCGGTCGTCGCTTGTCATTTTGCTCGCCGCGCTGAACTCCTTTATCCCGGGCGGCCTCGGCCCGATCGGCGTCGCGGTAATATTCGGGGTGGATGAATTGATGGACATGGGACGAACGGCGGTGAACGTCATCGGCAATTGTCTGGCGACGGTTGTCGTTGCGCGTTGGGAAAAAGAATTCGACGACAAACGGGCGCGCGTTTTCGGAACGCCGCAAGAAATGGATCTCGATCTAAAATCCGGCGAGCTCGCGTTTGCCGATGCCGCGCGCCAGGGAGATTAACTAGAACTCCGCGCTGCCGGGCGTTCTCGCGAATGGAATTACGTCCCGAATATTCGAAACGCCGGTGACGAACATGAGCATTCGTTCAAAGCCGAGACCGAAGCCGGCGTGCGGCACCGTGCCGTACCGGCGAAGATCGAGATACCATTTGTAATCGGCCGGATCCATTTGGTGGCGGCGCATGTTTTCTTGGAGAACGTCGAGCCGCTCTTCACGCTGACTTCCGCCGACGATCTCACCGATTCCTGGAACAAGCAGGTCCATCGCCGTCACCGTTTTGCCGTCGTCGTTCAAGCGCATGTAAAACGGTTTGATCTCTTTTGGAAAATTAAAAACCGTCACCGGACACTTGAAATGCTTCTCTGTCAGCCAACGCTCGTGTTCCGATTGTAGATTCAATCCGTACTCGACCGGAAACTCAAACTTCTCGCCGCTTTTCTTTAGAAGATCGACAGCTTCCGTGTAGGTCGTTCGTTGAAAAGGGCGTTCGAGAACAAAATCGAGCCGCGGAAGCAACTCCTTGTCCACGAACTTAGAGAACAATTCCATCTCCTCCGGACAATTCTCGCGAATATCGCGAACGAGATACTTCACGATCTCTTCCGCGAGATCCATGTCGCCGTTCAAATCGCAAAACGCCATTTCGGGCTCGATCATCCAAAATTCGCTGGCATGCCGGGATGTATTCGAGTTCTCGGCGCGAAACGTTGGGCCGAAGGTGTAGACCTTCGAGAGCGCGCACGCGAAGGCCTCGGCTTCGAGTTGACCGCTGACGGTAAGATAAGTTTGGCGCGCGAAAAAATCTTTCGCGTAATCGATCTCATTTCCTTTTCGCGGCGGATTTTTCAGATCGATTGTCGAAACCCGAAACAATTCCCCCGCCCCTTCGCAATCGCTGCCGGTGATGATCGGCGTGTGGACGTAAACGAAACCGCGCTCCTGAAAAAATTTGTGAATGGCGAAGGCGAGCCGGCTGCGAACGCGAAAGACCGAGCCGAAAAGATTCGAGCGCGGCCGCAGGTGCGAGATCTCGCGCAGAAATTCTGGCGTGTGACCTTTCTTCTGGAGCGGGTAGGAATCGTCCGCCGTGCCGACGATGTCGATCTTGTCGGCGACGAGCTCCCATTTTTGTCCTTTACCTTGCGACGCAACGAGTGCGCCGCTAACGCGGAGCGAGGCGCCAGTCGTTAGTTTTTGAAGGTCGGCGTAATTCGGCAATGAGTTGCTTGCGATGATCTGGAGATTTTTCAGCGACGATCCATCGTTCAGTTCGATGAATGAGAAATCTTTTGAGTCGCGTCGTGTGCGCACCCAGCCCTGGACCTGGATCGTGTCGATCGGACCATTACTCTGCAATGCAGCTTTGATTGAAGTTGGACTTTGCGTCATCGGAAACAGAAAACTCTCAACGCTCAACGTCCAACGCTCAACGTCGAAGTTAGAAAGATCGACATCTACTTCCCGAGCGCTTCGCGCAGATGTGGGACGAGACGTTTTGTGAATTCAACCGAGTCACCGGCGGTCAAGTGCGACCACTCTGGACACTGAAATCCGGCCAGTTCCGGATAATCGGAATAATAAATTCCGGGCGCTCCCGTGGCTTTGACGAGTGGGTCCCAGGTTTGCGCGCGCGGCGTGTCGCGATCCTCAATTTCCTTCAGTCCCCCGCTGTGGGGAAATCGAACGAAGATAATTTTTCCACCTCGCGCGCGGATTTTTTCCACATCAGCAACGACATCGCGGAAACGTTTCTCGATCGCCTTCTTTACTTCCACCATGAAGACGTCCAACGGAATAAAACTCGGCGGTGGCGGAGTAAAGAGCGCCGGCCAGATGTGTTGAATTCTTCTCGCGAGTTCGCCGTTTGGATCTTCGCACTTTGAAAACATTCGCGCGCGACGTTCACGATCCACTGTTTGAAAATACGGAGGGAATGTTGGTGGCACCTGCGCACCCGGTCGATTTGGAATCGGCAATGCCCGCAAAAGCGCATCGAGTGTCAGATCGTCCTGTTTCAAAAAGGCGACATGTTCTTCCAGCGGGAAGGCAAGATACTGACTCGCGCGCTGCGCCGGAGTTTGCGAATGCGAGCGCTTTACTGTTTTTTCGCTGCGATCTACCGGAAACGTGCCGGGCGGAGCGAAGAACAATCTCGGCACTACGCTGCAAATGATCGTGCCGTGAAAGGTTTCGTCCTTGGCCAAATCGTCCAAAACAGGAAAAGCGCACGCTCCCGGCATCGCCAGCTGGATTGGGCGTTTACCCAAACCGGTTTGCATTTCATCAAGATCGACATCGAACCACGCGCGCGAGTCGCCAATGATGACGATGGATTCCGGCGCGACCGCACGACGCCGCAACGTCCAAAGATCCTCATTGTCGTTCAAGGTTGGGCCGTAACCGATCGAACGAACGTACAATTCCCAACTGATCGTGGCCGCGAGAACGACGACAACGACAACAACCGTGATGCCGCGCCATTGGATCGGTGGAATCGGCCGCTCGAACTCGAGCGGCGGACCGCCGTGGATTTGTTCTTCGCGCGTCGGCCGGCGGAAGAACATGCGCGGGAGGCGCAGTCGTTGTTTAAAATTGGAAATAAATGAAGGCATTGCTGCTTCCTTGAGTGAAAATAATTGCACAGGCCATGAATGACCAGATTGCGGCTACCGCCCACGCCGGCAAACGCATGACAGTGGTTTCAAAAGCTTCCTCCCGCATCGCCCAATGCACCGACATGAGACCGACGGTGACGATTCCGACCTGCAAAAGCTCACGCCCGGAAAGAATCATGTCCCCATGCGCATGTCCGCCGAACATTCCAGTTAACATTCGGCTCGCGACGCTGAAATCGGGCGCGCGAAAGAAAACCCAGGCGATGCAAACGGCGCCGTAAGTAGCGAAACCGGCGAGCAATCGAATTGGGAGCGTCGCAGTCCACGGTTTTTGTTCGAAGAAAATTCGGATGACGCGCTCGATCACCAAATACGATCCGTGCAACAAACCCCACACGACAAACGTCCAGGCGGCGCCGTGCCAAAGACCGCCGAGAAACATCACGATGACGAGATTGAGCGCCATGCGAAATGAGCCAACCTGATTTCCGCCGAGCGGAATGTACAGATAATCGCGCAAGAAGGTGGAGAGAGAGATGTGCCAGCGCCGCCAAAAATCCGAGAAGCCAATCGCGGCGTAAGGAAAACGAAAATTGTCTTTGAGATGAAACCCGAGTGTGAGCGCGGCGCCGATTGCGGTCAGCGAATAACCGGCGAAGTCGCAAAAGATTTGTCCGGCGAAGGCGAGCACACCGGCCCACGAGTCGAGCGCGATCAGTGGCCCACCGTAGCTAAAAACGCGATCCGCCGCACCGGAAAGCAACGTATCGGCGAGAACAATTTTTTCGAAAAGTCCAAGCGTCATAAGCGCGAGACCCCACAGAAATTGGTTCGTTTTGAGACGCGGCGGATGCTCGATCTGCGGAAGAAAATCGCCCGCGCGCACGATTGGACCGGCCACGAGCTGCGGAAAAAACGAAACCGCGAGAACGAAATCGCGGAGCGATCGCGTTGGTCGCAAAACGCCCCGATAAATGTCGAGGGTGTAGGAGAGCGAATGAAAAGTGTAAAAAGAAATTCCGACCGGCAGCAAAATGTCGAGGTGCGGCGGTTGATAGATGATTCCGATGCGGGCGATGAGCCATTGGAAATTTTGCAGGAGAAAATTCCCGTACTTGAAAAACCCAAGCATGCTCAGATTCATGCAAACGCTCGCGACGAGCCATCGCTTCTTTGCATGTCGATCTTGCGCGCGGGCAATTTGCCGCCCCAGCCAGAAATCCATCGCGGTCGTGGTAAAAAGAAGCGCGGCGAAGGGCGGATTCCAAGCGCCGTAAAAAATGTAACTCGCGACAACGAGAAGATTTTTGCGCGCGTTCCAGCCGCGCATGCTCCAATACAATGTCGTAACGACAACGTAAAAAACGACGAACGTGAGCGAGTTGAAGAGCATGGGCGAAAACGGCTTGGGGTTACGGGACCCGTTGAGATCGCCGATTTACCTCAGCCATATTGCGGCAGATGTTTAGAGGTTCGTTGTCGATCTAGCAAGAATTGATGAAACCGCTTTTTGTTCTCGCGCCCGGAGCTGGAGCGCCTTCGACCCATCCGTGGATGCAGCGTTGGAAAGGAAGGCTGAGCGAGATCGGTGACGTGTTGGCGTTCGATTACGATTACATGCTCGAAGGTCGAAAACGTCCGGATCGGCTTCCTCAATTGGTCGCTGCGCATGGCAGAGCGCTCGCCGCGGCCCGCGCGCAAACCTCAGGACCAATCTTTCTCATCGGCAAAAGCATGGGCGGTCGCATTGGTTGTCATCTCTCGCTCGAAGGAAAAGTGGATGGCTTGATTTGTCTCGGCTATCCGCTTTGCGCGATGGGAGATCGCACGAAACTGCGGGACCAGGTCCTGCGCGACTTACGAACGCCGGTTCTATTTGTTCAAGGAACTCGCGATGCGCTTTGTCCGCTCGATTTGCTGGAAAATGTTCGAGCCGACATGAGCGCGCCAAATTTTTTGCACGTGGTTCAAGGCGGAGACCATTCGTTGCTCGTGCGCAAGAAAGACCTCGGCAGCAAAACGCAGGACGATGTCGATCTTGGAATCGCACAAGCGATCCGTGATTTCGTGACGAAACGTTAACTGAGCGGCAGCCAAGCGCCGGGTTGCGGCTGGGATTTGGTGCCGTTGAGAGAGAGATAAGTGTATTCCTGCAAGAGACGCTCGTAATCGGAGAGGAGTCGCATCGCGTCGTTCGGTTTTAGAAAATCAGTTTTGATGGCGCTGTCCACTTGCGTCTTGAGCAAACGCATCAGCTCGACTTTGTCCCATTGCGTCATCGCCAGCACTTCGCCGATCGTGCTGCCTTCAATCACTTCTTCGATGTACCAGCCGGATTCTTCGTCCGGATCTAGAAAAATGTGGGCTTCGGTAACGCGGCCGAACAAATTGTGCAGGTCGCCCATGATGTCCTGGTAAGCGCCGACCATGAACACGCCGAGATAATAAAGTTCACCCGGAATCACGCGATGCAGCGGCAGAGTGTCGCGCACGTCCTGCAAATCGGTGAACTTCGAAACTTTGCCGTCCGAATCGCAAGTGATGTCGACGATGGTGCCTTGTCGATCCGGCGGAGTGGTGAGCCGATGGATCGGCATGATCGGGAAAAGTTGGCCGAGCGCCCAATGATCGAGCAACGATTGGAAAACGGAAAAGTTGCAGATGTATTGATCGCTGAGTGAAGTTTCGAGCGCCTTCACTTCTTCCGGAACGTAGCGCAGCCCGCGATGCATATTGACGATCTGTTGCGCGAGCTGCCAATAGAGCGCATCGATCTTTGCTTTCGATTCGAGATCGAGCAGACCGAGCTCGAACGTTTGCTGCGCTTCTTCTTTGATTTGCTGAATGTCGTGAAGACTTTCGATTCGATTGCCGCGCTTGAGGCGCTGCTTCACATCGAGAATGTCACCGACGAGCTTGTGATCTTTTTCGGTGGCTTCAATTTTTAAACGCGGCACCGTTTTCTCGATCGAACTAAACGCCTCCATCACGAGCACGGAATGATGCGCGACGATGGCGCGGCCGCCTTCATTCACAATCGCCGGGTGGGCGACGCCTTCGGAATCGCAAACTTCCATCACGTTCCAAATGACGTCGTTGGCGTACTCCTGGAGCGAGTAATTGGCGGAGCTGTCGAAATCGCTGCGCGATCCATCGTAATCAACGCCGAGGCCGCCGCCGACATCGAGATAGCCGAGCTCGTGTCCAAGCTTGCAAAGTTTTGCGTAATACCGCGCGGCTTCGCGCACAGCGCGCTTGATCGTGGAAATGTCGGGCACCTGCGAGCCGACATGGAAATGAATCAGCTTGAGGCAATTCGCCATTCCGGCGTCCTTTAACATCTGACTCGCGGCGACGAGACTAGTGGTGTCGAGCCCGAACTTCGCGTTCTCGCCGCTACTCGGCGACCATTTGCCGGAACTCTTGCTGTGAAGCCGGACGCGAATACCGATCATCGGTTCGACGCCGACTTCCTTGGAAGCTTTGATCGCTTCCTCGAGCTCTTCGAGTTTCTCAACGACGATGACTACGAGCTTGCCAAGTTTGCGGCCGAGCAGCGCAATCCGAATAAACGCTTTATCCTTGTAGCCGTTGCAAACGATCAGACTCTCGGAGTCCTGATGCATCGCGAGCGCAGCGACGAGCTCCGGTTTGCTGCCCGCTTCGAGACCGAAGTGAAACTGCTGGCCGGCATCGACAATTTCTTCGATGACTTCGCGGAGCTGATTGACCTTGATGGGAAAAACGCCGCGATAATTCCCTTTGTAGCCGAATTCGGCGATCGCGTTTTGAAATGCGAGATTGACCGATTGGACACGGTGCCGAAGCAGGTCCTGGAAGCGGATGACCAGCGGGAAACTCAATCCTCGCGCGCGCGCTTCGTTGACGACTTCAAGAATAGCGATGGAACCGCCATTCTCCTGCAGCGGTTTGGCAACAACGTTGCCTTCGGCGTTAACCGTAAAATAACCGCTGCCCCAACCATCGACGTTGTAAGTTGCAATCGCGGACTCGACGTCCCAATCTTTCATTTCTTTTTCGCGTGCGGCCCTAACCGCAGACCGCACAATGATTCAGCACGCCTAACATGCAAGAGCCGCGTTCAAAAAAAATAGCCGAAAAACTTATTCACAACTTTTTACGCAGCTTGTTTTTCGCGCGCGCCCGGATAACGTTCGCGCGGGGATGAACAAAACGGTGATCGAGGTGCAGGTGCGCGCTGTCCTGCCGACCAGCGGAGGGTGCGCGGTTTTTATTGGGAACAACGACAAAGTATTCATTATCTATGTCGATCAAACGGTGGGGAGCGCGATCACCATGTTCATGCGCGACATCACCAAGGAGCGGCCGCTTACTCACGATTTGATGGCGCATTTGATGACGGCTCTGGGCGCGAAGGTCGAGCGCGTCATTATTAACGATCTCAAAAACGCGACATACTACGCGCGGGCGATTGTGGCGGCGGAAAACGAGTTGCAGCAGAAAAAAATTATCGAGCTCGATGCGCGCCCGAGCGATTGCATCGCGATGGCGACGCAACAGAAAGCGCCGATTTACGTCAGCCAGGAAGTTTGGGACGAGGTCGACGATATGAGTGATGTCCTCCGCAAAATGGAGGAGGAAGGCCTCAAGCCCGACCCGGAAACGGAAGAGGAGTAACTGTAGGGGCGATCTATGATCGCCGACGGCGGTCGCAGACCGCCGCTACAATATCAGAAGTTTAACTTTACCGTGCCTTCGTGCACTTCGGTCGGGCATGGCGCGTTCAAAGGCACGTCGGTCTGCGCGTCGCTCGACTGCACCAGCTTGTTGTCGATCAAATATTTCTCGACTTCTTCTCCGCTGATATCGGCCAGCATTTGATCGTTGATTTCGACACAGGGCGAGAGCGGTTGGCCGCTTTTGGTTTCCATTTCCCAACGAAACGCCGGGTTCTGGATGATGTCTTTCTCGGTAAAGGGCAGCTTGTATTTGGCGAGAACAGCGCGCACTCCCGCGCTCCAGCCACAATAGGTCTTTAAATAAGCGGTGATTTGAGGCGTATCCATTGTTCCGCAACCATACCACAGCGCGGAAAAATTTCAGGCATCAGCGCTCACGTTGAAATTTCGCGATAAAAAGATCGACAATCCGATCGTCGCGTTGCTAAAAGCCCTGCCGGGAGCTCCATTTCCCTGAGGCCGTGTTTCGACGGAGCCCCCGGCGCCCTGAAATCTAAATTTTGTTCCGGATCGGCCGGAGCGCTTGGGTCAATTTTTGCAAACCGAGTTCCAGGCGCGTCTTGACCGTGCCGAGCGGCGCGCGCGTCACAGCGGCGATCTCGCGATGACTCATCCCGGCAAAGAACGCGAGCTCGAGCGCTTCGCGTTGATGCTTCGGCAGAACATCCAAGCGTCGGTGCAAAAAGTGACGCAGATCAGCGCGCGAAATATCTTCGGACGAGGAACGCGTTTCGGACACGCTGCCGGGCTGCTCGTTGATGTGCTCCTGA
>DATBCV010000059.1:0-18378 GCA_036270275.1 Chthoniobacterales bacterium
GCGCCGACGACGACGAAACTCGGCTTCGGATTTTGCATATAACTTTCAATTCGCGGAATCCAATTTCGGTTTCGATTATCGAGAAGGCGCTCGGCCAGCGAAGGAAAATCGTGGAAGGCCTCGTGAAATTCGCGCGAAACAGTATCCGCCTCCCCGTTACGCCACGCTTTCATGATTTGCGAGTTCGAGACGCCTTCGCTTTGCGGGATGAACTCGAGCAGCAAATACGCTTCACTTTGACGATCGCTCAATCCGGAAAAAACTTCAGCGTGCTCACGCGCGGTTTCCAAACCGACGATTGATTTGTGCGCGGCATGCGCGCGACCAATTAAGTATTGTTCGACACCCAACTTGTCCGATCGTCCGTGCAAACTCGGCGCCTCGAGCAACAACGCCAGATACCACGGCCGAAAACGGGAGAATTTCTCCGGAGCAATTCCGAGCAACCCAAAAAGTTTTTTCAGGTACGCGTAAGTGCGAGGATCGACATGATTCTTCAAACTGTCGCTACGCGGGTACTCGCCGGCTTTCGCGATGCTGTTGCTTGATTGCAGGACAGCCTTTTCGTCAACTTCCATAGCGATGGTTCCGGAAGCATCGAGAGCTCGGTTGTACGATGCCGGCAGTGGATAATCCGCGTTGCGCAAGGCGTGAATCGAGCCGCCAAGATAAACGGTGCCCCCGTTCGGATTGGTCACCTTCCACACGGACGCGGCATTAACTGTGTTGATGGCACATCCGAAAGCCGCCGCCCATGCGAAGAAACGCAGGAAAAACCACATGACTCGCCTCTATCATTGCGATCCGCGCTCAGCAAGGGGCAATCCATTTGCGTTCTGCCGCATTTATGCGAAAACATCGACCCAATGAACCGTTCCCCTCTTTTCATTGTCGTTCTTGTTGTACTTCTCGCCCTTTGCACAGGGACCAGCCGCGGCGACGAAGACGCCGCTATCGACAAACTGATTAAAAAACTCCCGCCTCCGGAGAAATTAGTGAAACCGATCCGGCGCGCAGTCCAAGCAAATGACCCCGCGATTGGCGATCCGTTGGTGACGGAGATCGCTGCCGCTGCGGCAGTGAATAACCTCGAGCGTTGTCTGAATTTATCCCGGAAACTGACCCAACATTATCCGCAGAGTCCTGGCGCGCAGATATTGCGTGGATTTTTTGCGATTGATGCAAAGCAATACGCGGAAGCAGGCGCGGCATTTCACAGCGCAATCGGTACTCAGCCAAAAGCGAGTCTTGCGTATTTTGGACTCGCGCTGGTTGAGGGCCGCCAGGATCATTACGGCGCCGCGATTCCGCAGTTGCAACACGCCGCGACGATCGAGCCGGATGCCGGCGTCGTTTATTATGCGTTGAGCGACTGCTATCTCCACACCGGCCAAAAACAGCAAGCGGTCGAAGCAGGCAAAAAGGCGACTGCGCTCGAGGCCAAGAACCCATATTTTTGGATCCAGCTCGCGCGCGCGGAAAAATCACTCGGGCATGGCGACGCGACATTGCAGGCGATGGTCCACGGCGCCGAGGCAGCGCCGGATAGCGGCGACCTGTTTGCAGCCATCGGCTTCAGTTACATCAATCTCGATCGTGTTCCGCAGGCGGTTCCGCCGTTACGTCGCGCTGCGCAGCTTTTGCCTCATGATTTTCTCGTCCAAGCGCAACTCGGATTTTGTCTCCAGGCCACCGGGCAGATCGACAACGGCATCGGTTATCTGCGCAAAGGCGCGAGCCTGAACCCGAACTACGGACCGGTTTGGGAGCATCTCGGCCTCGCTTACCAGAAAAAGGGAAATCATCGCGAGGCGATTTCTGCTTTCGAACGGGCAACTCAACTCATGCCGAATTCGCCACGACCGTGGCAACATCTCGCCGATGAGTATCGTTTGGTTGGCCGCGCGGCAGACGCGGAGCGAGCTGCTGGGCACGCCCAACAAGTTGGTGGCGCGAGCGCCAGAATCGCAAAAAGAAAATCCTGAACAAACAACTCGTTATGAATTTCAATTTCCGCCACGTCGGCACTATCGTTTTTCTCGGGCTGACAGCAACAATCTCCGTCGTCTGCGCGCAAGATGAATCCGTCGATCGATTGATCAAAAAACTTCCGCCGCCCGAAAAAGTCGTGCAGCTCGACCCCGCCTCGCAGGATCCGCTCGCGAAAAAAATCACGCAGGCAGTTAAGGCTTCGAACTTTGGTAACGCTTACGCGATGTCTGAGAAACTGGCGGCGCGTTATCCGAAAAGCGCGGCTGCGCAATCGGTGCACGGCCAGCTTGCCCTCGCATTGCGCCATTATCCGCAGGCGTCGAGCGCATTTCAGAAAGCGATCTCGCTTCAACCCAACTCAGCGTTTGCATATGTCGGTCTCGCGTTGAGTGAGGCCGCGCAAAATCATGTTCGCAACGCGATGTCGGATTTTCGCGAAGTGACGCGCTTGTATCCGAAAGCGGATGTCGGCTGGATTGGTTTGAGCGCCTGCGCGGAGAAAATGGGACGCCGCGGCGAATGTCTCGATTATGCGCGCCGCGCAACGGCCGTCGCGCCGTCGTCATTCGCCGCCTGGCTCCAACTCGCGCGCGCCGAAGGAGTTTCCGGAAATCGGAAAGCGGCCGCGAACGCACTCGCGCGCGCCAACGAGATCAAGCGCAAACAATCCAAAGCGGGCCGGCGCAGCTAGCGACGCATTACAAACCGGTTGGGAATTCCAGAAATTCCCACGGCAGATTAAATTTTGCCGACAAATGCGCGGCCAGCGCCTTGACTCCGAACGTTTCGGTCGCGAAATGGCCGCCAAGCAACAGATTGATTCCCAGCTCCTCCGCCGCGATCGCAGCCCAGTGCGGCGCTTCGCCGGTGATAAAGGTGTCGATCTTCTCTTCAGCAACGCGATAAATTTCCGAGCCAGCCGCGCCGGTCACGATTCCGACTCGTCTCGGTTGAGTCGGGCCAAAGTTAAAAGTTTTCACAGAACCGGGAAGGACCGCTTTCAATTTGCGGATCAAGATGCCGCGCGGAACGGAGACTTTCGCCTTGAGACCGAGTGACGCGCCCTTTTCTTTCAGGAATCGCTTGGTCGCTGTGACCCCAAGCGCGGACGCGAGTTGCGCGTTGTTGCCAACTTTCGGGTGCACGTCCAGTGGCAGATGTGCGCTGTAGAGCGCGAGCTCATTTTCAAACGCGATCTTCAATTGCCGCCGCAACGCGCCGGTCACGCTTTGCAGTCCGGGCCAGAACAAACCGTGATGCACGAGCAGAAGATCGACATGTTTGTTCGCGGCCGCGGTCAAAACACGCGTTGAGACATCCACCGCCGCACCAATTTTCGTCACCTGTCCCGAGTTCTCGATTTGCAGACCGTTCAGCGCGTTCGGCCAATCTTCGATTTCATCAACGCGCAGATAATCGTTTGTGTAATCGACGATTTCAGAAAGCGAAGGCATTCAATCCATAGATTCTCCGACTCCGCGAACAATGACAAGGAATGCTTGACGAAAACGGCGGCTCTTGGGACGTTCGGTTGCGATGGAATACACGGACGCGCCAGTTCAAGAGCAGCCGCAGATGAGTTGGGACACAATGAAGTGTCCCTACTGCGGGACCACGCTGCCGGCGAATGCGACTTCGTGCACGAACTGCGATTGGACGGCGGAGCAAACCAAACCCGCGGAACCGAAAGCAAGCGACGCGATGGCGATCTTACTCAGCATGATTCCGGGCCTCGGTCATATTTACAAGGGACGCCGCGTCATGGGCTCGGTGCTGATGTTTTTCGTCACGCCGGTCGCGATCGCGTTTGGATTTTTGGCGGCGTTCGCGTCGGCCGGATTCGGAATCGGCCTGCTCGTCTTTTATTGGATCGGCGTAATGATCCACGCCTGGGCGATTGAGGATCGGATCACGCCGACGCCGGACGAAGGCGAACAATACTGAAGAAGTTGAGGCGTTGAGAGTGGAGAGCGAGTCACTCTCCTAAAATCCACGTTAACTTTCCATCCGTTGGATTAACCCGCGCCGCGGGATACTGTTGATCGCCCGCGATAATTTTTTCGATCAGCTGTGGTTTTTTTTTCGCGTTCACCAAAAAACAAACGTGCCGTGCGTGATTGATTAGCGGGTAAGTGAAAGTGATTCGCCAGGTGTTGAATTTCGGAACGAAATTTGCGACGACGCGCCGCGTCATCTCGCTGAGCGCCGCGGTTTCGGGAAACAATGAAGCGGTGTGGCCGTCATCGCCCACTCCGAGCAGAATCAGATCGTGCCGATAAATTGGTTCGCCGCGTTGCGCCGCGACAAGATCGACATTGTCTTGATATTCCTGTGCCGCAACCTTCGGCTCGATCTCGCCACGAATGCGCATCACCGATTTTTCCGGAACGTTCGCCGGCAAAAGCAGAGTTTCTCGCGCCATGCGATAGTTGCTCTGCTCGTCATCGGGCGCAACGCAACGCTCGTCACCGAATGTGATTAAGACGCGCTCCCACGGCAGCTCACGACCGATCCGGGCCACTTCCGAGTAAACCGGCCGCGGCGTGTTCCCGCCCGAGAGCGCAATTCGAAATTCATTCCGCTCCGCCAGCGCTTTGTGGGCAAGATCGACAATGAAGCTCGCGGCGTCGGCGACGAAGTTACTCGTTCGAACGACTTCGCCGGCCATGAGTCAAATTGCGCAGTGCGATTGCCCGCGCTTTTGCAGATAGCGCTGGTGATATTCCTCGGCTCGCCAGAATTTCGGCGCCGGCTCGATTTGAGTCACGATCGGTCGATTGAATTTCCCACTCGCGGCGAGCTTTTCTTTCGACGCTTCAGCGGCCGTCTTCTGCTCGGGCGAATGATAAAAAATCACCGAGCGATATTGAGTGCCAACATCGGGCCCCTGAGAATTCAGGGTGGTCGGATTGTGGTTCGACCAAAACACGTTCAGCAAATCGTCGTAGCTGACTTGGGAGGGATCGAACTCGACCTGCACCACTTCGGCGTGGCCGGTGTCATCGCTGCAAACATCTTCGTAGCTTGGATTGTCCTTCGCCCCGCCCGCATAACCCACCGCGGTCGAGGTTACGCCTTTGAGCGTGCGAAAATTTTCTTCCACGCCCCAGAAGCAGCCGGCGCCAAAAGTCGCTTTCTCCATTGTCATAAATAATGATCGAGCGTCAGGGGTTAAACCGCAACCGCGTGAGTTGGCGCTTGAAATCCTTTCAATGCGAAACAACGATGGGGTTGTCATGTCCGCTGCAACCACGGTTGAGGAAACACGCGCCCCCACGCCGGTGCGCCTGCTGAACGCGGCCGGAGCTGCGCTGGCCAAGATCGGCATCCGGGGCAGGAGTCCCTCGGCTACAAAATTAATCGAAAAAGCGAAACGCCGCTCCGGTCTGGAAAATTTTGGCGACGGCGAATTTTTCGAGCCGCTTTCGAGATTGCTCGAAGCGTGTCATCGCGAAGCGCGATTGAACGTGATCGGCCAAATTGCGTTGCGCGGCGACGTAGTTCGGATTCTCTGCAATCGCCTCGCCTTCGCGCGCGACCGGGAGCGTTATCCTCAGATCGCGCGGCAGGAAATTCGCGAACCGCTCTTCATCGTCGGCTTGCCACGCAGCGGAACAACTTTGTTGCACATGCTGCTGGCGGCTGATCCCGCGCACCGCGCCCCGATGACGTGGGAGGTGATGTCGCCTTCGCCGCCGACTTCGGAAGATCGAGATCGACGCATCGCGCAGGCCGCGCGAAATCTTGCCGCCTTGCGCTGGCTCGCTCCGACGTTCGAAACCGTCCACACCACAGGCGCGGAATTGCCGCAAGAATGCGTTTCGCTGACAAGTCCGACGTTCTTGAGCGACCAGTTCGACACGATGTATAACATTCCGAGTTATCGTGCGTGGCTTTTCAATCAGGACCTGCGACCGGCTTATGAACTTCACCGGCGGACATTGCAACATCTGCAATTCAGGAAAGCCGCGGAGCGCTGGGTGTTGAAAGCGCCTGCCCACATGTTTGCCGCGCCAGCGTTGTTGTCGATCTATCCCGATGCGCGCTTCGTGCAACTTCATCGGGATCCGATCGACGCCGTCGCTTCCGTTTCGAGTCTCGTCACAATTTTGCGTCGCGTGTTCAGCGATTGTGTCGATCCGATCGAGGTGGGTCAGGACGCGGTGGTTTACTGGGCGCAGGCGCTGAAAACTTTCCTCCGAGTGCGCGATCAACTCCCGAGCTCACGCGTTTTTGATTTGCGTTACAGCGAGCTGCGCGAAGATCCAATCGCCGCGGCGAAGAAAGTTTACGCGCATTACGGCTGGAGCTTTTCCACGACTATCGAAGAAAGAATGCGCAGAGTGCTGGCGCAGCAATCATCCCAAACCAACGGCGTTCATCGTTATGACGCGGGTTACTTCAGATTAGGCCGAATGAGCGGCTTCGAGGAATATTGCGAGCGCTTTGGATTTTCCAGGCCGCGCTCAATCCACGCGGAGCGCAACGAAGTGGCCGCTTAATGACGGCGCGCGTTCGCGTTTACATCACCATTCCGCCGTCAACGCAGATCACTTGTCCGGTGATGTAACTCGCTTCGGCGGAGGCGAGGAACGCCGCCGTGTTCGCGATATCTTCGGGCGTTCCAGTTTTGCCGAGCGGAATCTGCGATCGAATCGTGTTCTTAATGTCTTCCGACAAACCCGCAGTCATGTCGGTCGTGATGAATCCCGGCGCGATTGCGTTGACCGTGATGTTGCGGCTGGCCAGCTCGCGCGCGAGCGATTTTGTAAATCCGATCAGGCCCGCTTTGCTCGCGGCGTAGTTGGTTTGTCCCGCATTGCCGATCAATCCAATCACCGACGTGATGTTGAGAATGCGTCCGCTGCGTTGCTTGATCATCGCGCGGAGAATTGATTGCGTGAAATTGAATGCGCCGCGCAAATTGGTGTTGATCACTGCATCCCAATCTTCGATCGACATCCGCATGGCGAGCCCGTCTCGTGTGACCCCGGCGTTATTGACGAGGATGTCGATCTTCGTGAAATCGTTCAGAACCTGCGCGCCGATTTTTTGGACCGCGGCATGGTCGGCCACGTCTACCGCGTAATGTTTGGCTGCGTCCGCGCGGATTATATTGATCTCATCGGCGGCGCGTTTCGCATTTTCTTCGCTCCGGCTGACACACGCGACGCGCGCACCTTCGGCGGCGAGCCGCATCGCGATTGCGTGTCCAATCCCCCGCCCTGCTCCGGTCACAATCGCGCTCTGATTTTCAAATCGCATCTGCAGATCGCAATCCTGCGCTCTCCAGCAGAACTGTCAATCCGGGGAGGCGCGGAAGTTGTCGCAGGGATGCGGACGGCGATCTCCCCAAAATCAGGCCGAAAGGCGCAGGGGAATTGCCTCAACCATTTTCCGGTCAAGAGCGTGAGCGATCTTCGCGACCGCATCCGTCGGATCGAACGGCTTTGGCATTGAATCGTTCGCGCCAAGCTTTCGGCACCGAACGGCATCCCGTGGATGGCGTTTGCGAGTGACGGCAACAATCGCGCTCGAAGCCGAAGCCTTTCGAACATTGCGAAGGGAACCAAACCCGTCGCCATTCCGCATCCCAAGATCGAGGAGAACAGCCGCCGGCCGTGCTTTCATCTTGAGCAGAGCCTCATCAACAGTTGCCGCGTGTTCGACGCGAAATCCCGCCTGCGTGAAATGGAACTCGAGCGCGCTCCGCATGAACACATCGGAAGCTGCGAGCAAAATGAGTGGAGGTTCGTGGTGCGTCTCAGCAAATTCATTTCGTTTCTGCGAACCTTCGTGACGCGTCCAAGGGACGCAGTTCAATCGAGTAGTCGCCCAGTTTGAATGCGAAAGCAGAAACATCGTCGCAACGAGCGCGAGCAAGATTGCCCAAACAACAAGTGCTTCCGATTTAAACGCAAACCCGACCACGCTTGTCCGAACAATCACAGTCGCTGCAATCATCGCCGCGCTGAGAACGAGAAAAAACATGAGGGGCACATCCTGCAGACGCCGGAATTGAAACTTCAAAGGGCCGATGGCGGGAATCGTGATCATTAGGATTTAACGACTACTGTTTGAGCCTCGCCTGTGCCGGAAGCGGCGTCGGTAAACGCGTATTTTTCGCTTCCCACTCTACGTAAGCGAAACCCTTAGACGCTTTAAGCGCAGAGATCTCGAAAAGGTTTTAACGCGCTCGCCGAACGATTACCTGGTCAAGGCGCAACGCAGTGTCTCAAGCAATTTTTGAGTGTCGTACGGTTTGGTCAGCAAAAGATCGACACCGAGCCTTCTCAATTCTTCTTCGTGAGCGTGCCGGCTTTGTCCAGTCGAGGCAACAAAGCGCATTGCCGGTTTTAATTTTTTCAAACTGCGAATCAAACTTAGACCATCCATGAACGGCAGCGACATATCGGTCAGGACCACTGCGACTGAGTTCAATTCTCGCGCGAAAATAGCGACTGCTTCAGGCCCATCGTGGGCAGCAACTACGCGATAATTTCTTGTCTCCAGAATCATTTTGGTAACGCGAAGAATGCTCTCTTCGTCGTCCACCACCAGGATCAGCTCGCCATTGCCTTGTAAATTTTCGGCGGATGTTACCGGGGAACCTGTTGTTCCTTCAGTCGCATCGGCGGGCAGGCAAAGCTTGAAAGTCGTTCCTTTGCCAACTTCGCTATACACAGAGACGAAACCGCCGTGACTCTTCACTATGCCGAGCGCGGTGGACAAGCCGAGACCCGTTCCTTTGCCGAGATCTTTGGTGGTAAAGAATGGATCGAAAATCTTTTCGAGAACGGCCGGTGGCATTCCAATCCCAGTGTCACTCACACGAAATCCAACATACGCGCCGGGTTTCGCGTCACCGGCCATGGCCGCGTAACTTTCATCGACATTTAAGTTTTCCGCCCAAATAACAAGGGCGCCGCCGTTAGGCATCGCGTCGCGCGCGTTCACACAAAGGTTCATTAGAACCTGATGAAGCTGCGTGGGATCAGCCTTGATCGTCCAAAGATCGTCGGGATACCTGCTGCTGATTTCGATCGTTTTGGGGAAAGTTTTTTTCGCGATGTCGATCATCTCATCAATCAGATGCGAGGGCTTGATCGGCACGCGCTCACCTTCCACGCCGCGCGCAAAAGTGAGCACTTGTTTTACGATTCCGGCACCGCGTCGCGCGCTTTCTTCGATCATCGAGACAGCTTGGTCGCGGTGTTCTTCGGTCTTGGCTGTTCGGACAATCTGCGAGCACATAATAATTGGAGTCAAAACGTTGTTCAGGTCGTGCGCGACGCCGCTTGCGAGCGTTCCGATGCTGTCGAGCCGTTGCGTCCGTAAAAGTTGCATCTCTAGTTTCTTTTGCTCGGTGATGTCGTTGTTGATCGACAACGCGGAACGCGGCGAGCCGTCGTCGTTTTTGATCAACGTCGTCCAGACCTCAACGAAGAGCGTGCGACCGTCTTTGGTGATCTCTTTCACGACGCCGCGATATTCGCCTTTTTCGAGCAGCGTTTCTGAAATCGAACTGATCTCGTCCGGGTCAGCCAGAATCAGCCCAATCTCCCGCCCGATCGCTTCCTCGGCGCTCCAGCCGTAAAGACGTTCCGCGCCTCGATTCCAAAAAACAATTCGGCGGTCTTTGAAATCGCGCACGATGATGGCGTCATGAGACTGGTCGAGCATCCTAGCCTGTTCCTGCAACAACTCGTGTGATCGCTTTCGTTCGGTGACATCGATGCCAGTGACCATGCGAGCGGCCACACCATCCCAAAGCAAAGGACTGGAATAGACGTCCACTACCATTAGCGACCCATCTTTCTTTTTGTGTCGAAACTGGCCGCTATAATGCGACATCGGCATGGGAGAGGAAATCGCGCGCGCCTTTAACAATTCGGGAACGTCTTGCGCCGGCCGAAGATCTTTGATCGTCAGCGTTAGAAATTCTTCGCGCGAATAGCCGTACTGCGCGATAGCGGCCTGATTCGCCGCCAGAATTTTCGAGCTTCCTGTGTCGAACACCCACATCGGGTTCGGATTCGTGTCGAAGAGCAATCGGTATTGCTCGGCCTGGAGCTTTATTCGGGTCTCGGCCGCGATCTCTTTCGAAACATCATCGAACACCACGATCGCACCGAGCACTGCTCCCTGTTGATCTCGGATCGGAGCGGAAACGTACTTCACCCGGAATGGAGTGCCGTCTTTGCGCCAAAATACGTCGTTAGTAATTCGGCACTGCGCCCCCTCGCGAATGGTGCGAAGGATCGGACATTCTGCCGGGGAATATTCTCGCCCGTCGGAATGTTTGTGATGAATGGTTTCGTGTGCGGGTTTCCCGACCAGTTCGTCCGGACTGCGACCGACTAATTCTGCGCCCTTTGGATTTACGAAAACGAAGTTGCCGTTGAGATCGAGGTGATAAATACCCTCGCCTACGGCGTCGAGAATCAACTCCTGCTCGCGCCGAAGCTGCGCGATTGTCTCGTTGGATTTGACGTGCTTAGGCATCGCTCCTGTGTTTCGCGCGCGTCAATGCACCTTTGGCGGCAAGACCTCGTCTATCACAGCAAGGAATGGCTGCACTCTAATCGGTTTGGTGAGGTAATTTCGCGCGCCCAGAATTAGCAACCGTTCGATTTGGCTTGGTGTGGCGTCGCCGCTAACCACAATGACGGGAATGTGCGATGTCGATGTTTCTTTCTGTAATCGCTGAATGACTTCAGATCCGTGTATGTCCGGTAGATCCAAGTCGAGCAGAATTAATTTTGGCGAACAGCACTGCGCGAGAGCAACGCCGGTCTCGCCGTTCGCCGCTTGCAACACTTTGAGCTCTCGCTGCACTTCGAGCAGCAGTTTTACCGAGCCGAACGTCCTCCGATCGTCCTCGATGTAAAGCACGTCGCACTTATCTGTCGATGGCGATGGAGCACCGTCGTCGCGTTGCTCGGCCGAATGTTGGCTAATGACATCGAGTAAGGCGCGCGCGGCGTCGGTGATTCGCTGGGCGGTTTCATCGTTGGGCGCTTTGCTCTTGAGCAACTCAGCCATCTTCACAAGCGCGTTAATCTGCGGACGCAATTCTTGCGTCAGGTGTTCCTGGGACGGGGGGCTTGGAATAGAAGATTGTGTTTCCATTGGTCGCTAGTGCTGCATCGCCATCTCTTCTGCGATCGCCCCTTCCATTCGCAGCCCGGAAGGTTGTTCAAAACTGCCGGTCCTAAGTTTCTTCAAGAGATCAATGTCTTTGCGCATTTTGTGTTTGTGCGCGCAGAACGTTATGGCGCTGTCTTCGCCGATCAGATCGTTCTCATACGCTTTGAGCAGCGATTGATCGAAACTGTGCCAGCCCAAGGTGTCGCCAGCCTCGATGATTTCCTGAAACGTTCGGTTCTCGCCTTCGCCGTAAAGGATCGCTTCCCGCGTGCGCATACTGCTCCCCATGATCTCGGTTACCAACAAACGACCTCCGCCAGTTTTACTGAGAAGCCGCTGGCTCACGATATAGCGTACCGTGTCTGCGAGACGCTGACGCAACAGTTGTTCCTCGTCTTTGCCAAACATTCCGAGAATGCGGTGAATCGTCTGCGCGGCGTTAATGGTATGAAGCGTGGCGTAAACAATGTGACCCGTCTCCGACGCAGTCATTGCAATCTCCATTGTCTCGCGGTCGCGAATCTCGCCCACCAAAATCACCTTTGGCGCCTGACGCAGAGCGGCGCGAAGGCCGGTCGCAAAATCGGGAAAATCTTTTCCGAGCTCGCGCTGATGAAAAATGGCGCGACGATGTGGATGAAGGAATTCAATCGGGTCCTCCAGCGTGACAATGTGGATGGACTGGGTCTGATTCAGCTCGTTCAGCATTGCGGCCAGCGTGGTTGTCTTACCACTGCCCGTAGCCCCGGTTACAAAAATAATGCCGTTCTTTTCTTTGATCATCTCGCGAAACACCGGCGGCAGTCCGAGCTTTTCGAGAGTCGGAACCTCCGACGATAATTTTCGCATCACGATCGCTTGCTTGCCGTTCTGCTTGAAAATGTTGACCCGAAATCTCGCGGCGTCCCTTAGCGCATAACTACAGTCGCACGAACCGCGGTTGACCAAATCATCGGCTAGTCGTTTGTCGCCGTTGATAAGGTGATTCACGAGAAAGCTAAGTTTTTCCGGCCCGAATATTCCGGGCTGCTCAGCGCCTGAAATCTCGTGCAGAACACCATGCACTTCGACGAGTGGCGATTTACCCTCGGTAAAGAGCAGATCGGAAACGCCATCAGCGCTTCTAATCATACCGAAGAGAAGGTCGTCGATACTTTGTGCATTCATCCGCAATCCGCCGGCGGGCGTCAGGAGATTCGAGCGTAACCCGTACCGGCTCTCGTAGCGGTGAACGCCTATTTTTGCCGCTCGGACTGTACCTAAGGAAAAGACTTACTGCTTTCTACCGCCGTAAGTCAGTGGCACATCACGTCCACGATAGCCTTGCGCAAATCGTCCAAACGCGCCGGCTTGCTCAAAACAAGATCGACAGTGTCCCCGTTTTTGCGCGTTCCATTAAACAAATCGGCAAATCCAGTCAGCAAAATCACCGGTTCGCGTGGCTGAATTTGCTTGATCGACGCGGCTAGTTCTTCACCACTCATCTCTGGCATCGCCTGATCCGTGATGACGAGATCGAATCTATCGGTTTGAAATTTGTGAAGCGCCTCACGCGCGTTCGCCGCGGTCGTGACGACATGTCGATCTTCGGCCAGGTACGCGCCGATGATATCCCGAATCATTGGGTGATCGTCTACTACGAGAACATGAAGTGATTGCATAGCTTGTGTTTCTGGACGGGAGAAAACCGGCTCTTTCGTTTCGTCAAAGACGGGCAAATGAATCGTGAAGGTGGTGCCTTGATTGACCTTGCTGGCGATTTCGATTGTTCCGCCATGCCGCCGGATAATTCCATAGCTCATGGCCAGGCCAAGGCCTGTGCCGTCTTCGCCTTTGGTTGTGAAAAACGGATCCACGCATCTGGCTAGGGTTTCTTCGTTCATCCCAATTCCAGTGTCTAAAATGTCGAGACGGACTCGGTCTCCACATCGCTCTGTGCGAAAGGAGAGCCGGCCGCCGACTGGCATCGCATCCACGGCGTTGAAGATCAGGTTCGTCAAAACTTCGCGTAGCTCGGCCGGATCGCCCAGAACAGGCGCGGTGTGCGCAAGATCTTTTGCGATATCGATGGTCGCGCCAGCGGCCTCGGCTTCAGATTGCCACTTCGGCGCAGTCAGCGAAATGGCATCTTCGATGACGGCCTCCAAAGAGACGGCCTCATAGTTGTGGTGCGGCGCTGACGGTCGATAGAACTCGCGCAGGTGTTCCACCAACTTGGCGTTGTCGGATCCGGCCAGGACGATTTCTTCCAATTGATGTCGCACTGCCGAACCCGGCGGGAATTTTTCATTGTTAGCGAGTAGCATGTCGCCATAACCGAGAATCAGTGAGAGCCCATTATTTAGATCGTGAGCGATCCCGCAGGCCATCGTCCCGAGAGCTCGCATTCTCTCTTGTTGAATAACTTGCTGTTGGGTCGCTCGTAGTTCGGCAAGCGTCTTCTCTAGATCGGCAGTCTTACTCTGTAACTCGACGGTGCGTTTGTCGACCAACCGCGCTAGTCCTCCACTATACAACTGACACTGGCGATAAAGCCTGTGGGTGGTGAGCAGATTGCTGATTCGCAATAGGACTTCCGTAGCATCAAGCGGCTTGCTCAAGAAATCGCTCGCTCCCGCCGCGAGCGCGTCGTGCTTTGCCTGCGGGCTAGTGTCCGCCGTGAGGAAAACCACGGGAGGCCGTGTCTGCGGCGTCATCAATTCGTTAACTTGGTTGAGCACGTCCAAGCCCGAAACCGGCTCCATATGCAAATCGAGCAACACCAGGTCAGGATTAAAATGCAGAAATTGTTCCGCAGCCTCCGCACCGTTCGTTAATCCAGTGCAATTAATGTAACCAGCTTGCTTTAACAAATTGCAGAGCCCGCTCAGGCTCGCCCTCTCATCATCGACAATCAGTATTCGCGCCGAGTAATCGGGCTGATCAAGAACGTTCATAAGGCAGCAAGAATTGCCCTCCGTGCAAAGCCTCCGCCATGCCGCTGGCAATCAGCCGGGCTACGGATTTTTCCTTGCGGCTTCTACGTACAAATAAATAGCCGATAGTTGCGGCCAAATAAATTACGCGCCGATAATTCCATTGCGGATCGCATAACGAACCAGGCCTGCGATCGAATCGATGCCGAGCTTATGCATTAGACTTGCCCGATGTGCTTCGGCGGTGCGAACACTGATACCAAGAATCGTCGCGACCTCCTTGTTGCTCTTTCCCTCAGCCAACATCTGGACGATTTCGCGTTCGCGCGGGGTGAGTTGGCTGGTGGAGTGCTCGGAGCGCGCATGCTCTCGCACTGGGCCGCCAATATTTGAGAACAAAACTTCCGAGACCTTCTCGCTGAAAAACGGCTTGTGCCGGGACAACGATTCGATTGCGTCGACCAACCGAGTGAGCGGCTCGGATTTGAAAATGAAACTTCGCGCTCCGGCTGCGAAAGCCTCATGAATTAACTGTTCGTCATCGTGAGCGGTGAAAATGAGGACTTCGGTTCCCTCGAGAAACCGTTTGATTTGCCGGGTGGCGTCCAACCCATTCAGCTCCGGCATCCGAAGATCGAGAACGACAATGTCCGGCTTAAGTTTTCGCGCCATCTCCACCGCTTCGCGCCCGGTGGTCGCAGTTCCGCAGACCTCCCAACCGGGCTGTTTTTCAATAATCGACCGCACGCCTTCCAGTAAGGCTTGATGGTCATCGGCAATTAGAACGCGGAGGGAACGCACAGATACTCTATCTTTGTCTCAACGATTGGGTCTTTTCTGCTTTAAGTCGTGAAAGTTTTCGCCTAACGACACGCTAACGAATTTGAGATTTCCACCTCACAAATTCAAGAAGCGCAGGTTCCGCGCATGTTAGGGAAAACCTTATATGGCAATTATGGATGCGAAGGCGTTCATCCCCTTCGCCCAGCCGCGATTCGTGCAGTGCAGGAGTCAGCGAAACTTACGGCGACACTAAGCCCGAGCGAATTGAGTATCTCACAAGGCCGGGAATGTCGTGGATATCGAGGCGCTGCATCAGTTGCAAGCGGTGGGCCTCTACCGTCTTCACACTGATATCGAGCGTGTTTGCAATTTCCTTGGTGTTCTTGCCTTCGGCAATCAATTGCAGAACTTCGCGCTGCCGATTCGTGAGTTGTTCCAGCGGGCCGCGCACATCGTTGATGCCCGCCAAATAATCTCGAATCACGCGTTTTGAAATTCGCGGACTGAGGTAGGTCTCCCCTTCGGCGACCGTTTGAATCGCGCGCTCCAGCTCATCCATTGCCGCGTCTTTAATTAGATAGCCCGAAACGTCCGATCGCAGCGCACGCACCACATATTCTTCATTCGCGTGCATCGAGAGAACAATCACTTTGGTTTCAGGCCAATCCTTTTTGATTCGATCGACCGCGTCGAGTCCGTTTAAATTGGGCATCGCGATGTCGAGCAGGACAATGTCCGGACGATGTCGATCCAGTAATTCAAACGCCTGGCGACCGTCACCGCCTTCGGCAACGACTTCGACATTCGACATTTTTTCCAGCAGTGCGCGAATGCCTGCGCGGACCAGCCGATGATCATCGACCAGCAAAATGCGTTGCGTCATGGCCAAAGAATTCATCCAAGCGAATCCGGCGCGGCCGTAATTGGAAACTGCGCCAGAATTTCCGTTCCTTTGTCCGGGGCAGATTTGATCTCCAATTTACCGCCGACAGCAAAGATGCGCTCCCGCATTCCGCTCAAGCCAAGGCGATCCCGCTCCGCTTCGCGCTCAACCTTGGCCACGTCGAAGCCGCCGCCGTCATCACGCACTCGCAATTCGATCACATGATCGACATTACACAGTTCCACTACGATTTTGTGCGCGCGGGCATGGCGAATTGCGTTCGTGACTGCTTCCACCGCGACGCGAAAACACGCGGTCTGAGTCTCCGCTTCCAAGTGATGCAACCGAGGATCAGCCGTAAATTCCGCCGACAATCCGGCCGACTTCGCTGCTTCCGATAACATCCAGCGCAGCGCCGGCGCGAGTCCAAGATCGTCCAATACCGGTGGTCGTAGCGCGAAAGAGATTTTTCGCACCTGTTGCAACACGCTCTCGAGGATTCCGACGGTATCGCCGAGCTTACTATTTAGTGCGGAATCTTTGCTCAATGATTGCCCCGATTGCAGATTAATCTTCGCTGCGGTTAGGAGCTGGCCAATTTGATCATGAAGTTCGCGCGCCAGGCGGCGGCGCTCCTCTTCTTGAACCTGGACACGTCGACGCGAGAGAATGCGCAAGCGACGGTTCGCTTCCTCCAAAGCTTGTTCCGCGCGTTTCTGTTCGGTGATATCGGTATTGGCCCCGTACCACCTTTCAATGCGTCCGTCGGCATTTCTCAGCGGCAGGCCACGACATAGAAACCAGCGATAGTTGCCGTCGTCGCAAAGATGGCGTTCTTCCTGTTCGTACGGTGTTCCATTGTCGACCGACTCGTTCCAAGCTTTCAGCACGCGCGCTTTGTCGTCGGGATGCAACATTTGCTGCCAACCGCCGCCTTGCAGGCTCTCGAGTCCGGTTCCGAGCTGGGTCCGCCATTGAAAATTGCAATAATCGACAGTTCCGTCTGCCGGTCCACTCCAGATCTGCTGTGGAATCACGTCGATAATTCTGCGAGCTTCTTCTTCCCCGCGACGGAGTTGCTCTTCCATTCGCTTGCGATCTTCGATGTCGAGCGATACGCCGTACCATTTGACAATATTTCCGCCGTCGTCACGCAATGGTGCAGTGCGAACCAGGAACCAACGATATTTGCCGTCCGCTCGACGGATGCGCATCTCATCGCCATAAGCTTCTCCGCGTACTCTCTGCTCCTGCCATTTTTCTAGCACTCTAGATACATCTTCAGGATGAATCAGACCTGTCTGATCTGCGCTATATTGCTCTAAGGTAAGACCAGCGTACTCCGTCCAACGTTGATTCAGGAAATCGACCACGCCGTCCGACCGAAGGCTCCAAGCCATCACCGGAATCGTGTCGATGATTAAACGGATGTCATCAGTTTTGCTCAGCTCTAGCGTTGCGGACTTCATCGGCGCTAACTGGCTCCCATCAAAAACCGAAAACGCCGAGAAATGCGACCTCAAACGCGAGCGCTTCCTGAATGTTCCGCCCGAGATTGTCTCGTAATTCTTCCAGCCGTTGAATGAGGCGAAGAACATCGGCCGCGCTGAAGCGCTCCGCGAGCGCGGCAATTTCTTTTTTGGCTCCGGGAAAATCGCGGCGCGAAACATTGGTGCACGCCCGCAGAACATCGGACCACCATTCGAGCAGCACTTCGACCAGCAGCGCGCGCCGTTGGATATACAGGCTCTCGCTCAGCGCCTTGTAATATTCTTCTCGATCTTCCAACCATGCGCCGTCGGTTGCGTTCCGGTAACGCTTTTCCTCCTCGGCCAATGCGTCGCCCGTTTGATTCTTAATTTGCTCGCGGACGCTCCCGAGCAATGACTGCATTCCCTGCGAAACTTTGTAGGCTTGCTGCACGCCCCAGTTTTTTTCCCGCGCGGTGTCCCTCAGTAATTCCACGAGCGCCGCGCGTTCCGGAAATTCGACTTCGTCATCCGGATTCGCCGCGAGCGGAATCGAAATGCATCGCGAAACGATCGTGTCCGGCAACGCTTCAGGCAACGCACTCAACAAAAGCAAAAGCGAATTGGCCGGCGGTTCCTCGAGCGTTTTTAAGAACGCGTTTGCGGCCTGAGGCTGCAAGCGGTCCGCGTCCACGATGATCGCGACCTTTCGACGACCGTCACTGCCGCGCATTTGCAAACCGTGCTCGAGCTCGCGGATTTGCTCGATCAAAATTCGCCGTGATTTTGACTCCGGCCTGGCCACAAAAATGTCGCGGGCCCGCTCCGAGAAAACTTCCGCCTCGCTCGTCCCGTTCACGGTGTTAGCCAGCGCGGCGGCAACTTCCCGTTTCCCGCCGCCGATCGGACCTGAAATCAAATAGGCGTGGCCCAGGCGGTCCTGTTCGTGAGCTCGCCGTAAAAGTCCGATCGCCGATTTTTTTGAAAACGCCATTGTTACGTTTTGGATTTCGGATCTTCGACTGCGGATTCCGCGTTCAACTGCGGGAAGCGCTGCGAAAGAATTTTCCAAATCTCTTTCGCAACTTCTTCGGGCGGCTCCCATCCTTTGAGCACAACAACCCGGTCCTTTTGCCACTTTGCGAACTCGAGATAACCATCGCGGACTCGCTGGTAGAATTCGTCG
>DATBCV010000060.1:0-6890 GCA_036270275.1 Chthoniobacterales bacterium
AGGATTTACGAATCGCGTCCGCTATATCCGTAATCCAAATCTTTAGGGGAAGCTGCTAGCTTCCCGTTTTTCAGACAGAGACGCTAACAGCGTCTCCTACAGAAGAGCAAACTACGGCCGCTGCTCCGCGTTTTTCTTGACGTTGCTCGCCGTTTTTGGACCGTGGGAAAGATCGACAAGGTCCGCGAGAATGTTCAGCGTTTCGCTGCGCTCAGGATCAACGGCCGGTTCTTTCGTGTCGTCGGCGGAACCGATCGTGTCGGTGTCCTCATCCGGCGCTGCTTCGGGAGCAACTTTCGTGGCGCCCTCTTTCGCTTTCGCCTGCGCGAGCTTTCCCGGATACATGATCAACTGGAGATTTGGTTTGTCGACGTTGTCGAGCGTGACGCGATAAATATTCGGCTCTTCCTGGTGCCGGGCGAGCCGATCCTTCGAGCGCAATTCTTTTCGCGCTTTCTCGTCCTGAATCTCCTTTCTGCGCGCGTCTTCATTGAGCGTGATCCGATTCTCATCCAATTTTTTGCGGAGCCGTTCCATGTCTTCCATGACGTAATGGAATTCCGGATCGCGCTGCACGCGCTCGCCCGAGCGGCGTTTTAATTCTTCGATGAACAATGGGCCCGACCATTTTGTGAAACGCGCTTTCGGTACTTCATCATAGGCCAGACAATTCTTGAGCGCGCCTTCACCGAACTCAGGAAGATCGGTCAGCGTCGGCAAAACAATATCGGAAGCCACACCGTGAAGTTGAGTCGAACCGCCCGCGACGCGATAAAACTTTTGGATCGTCAATTTCAGTTCGCCATCGTCATCCGAGCGGCTGCCAAGCAATGACGTGAATCGCCCGATCGGCAAAATCGTTTGCACAGTGCCTTTTCCGAACGTCTGCTTGTCGCCGACCACCACCGCGCGGCCGTAATCTTGAAGCGCAGCGGCAAAGATCTCGCTCGCGGAAGCGCTCTGCCGACTGGTCAGCACAATCATCGGCCCGGAATACGAAATTCCTGAGTCAGGATCGCTCGAGACGACAATGTTTCCGTTCGAGCCTTTCGTTTGCACGATTGGCCCCGATTTCAAAAACAAACCGGTAAGCGAGATCGCTTCCTCAAGCGAACCGCCGCCGTTCCGGCGAAGATCGATAACCAGCCCGCCGATATTTTCCTTTTTCAAGCGCCTCAACAATGTGAGCACGTCGCGAGTGGTGCTTTTTGAATGCCGGTCCATGTCGGCATAGAACGAGGGAAGCGTGAGCCAACCGAGCTTCACCGGGTTTCCGTTCTCGTCCTTCTTAATAATAATGTCGGCGCGCGCTTCCTGGTCCTTCAGCTTGATCTCGTCACGTACGAGCTCGACATTTTTGCGCTGCGATGGATCGGCCGCGCTCGCTGGAATCGCGAGCAGGCGAACTTTCGTTCCTTTTTTGCCGCGAATCATTTCGACGACTTTGTCCAATCGCATGTCGCGAACATCGACATATTCGTTCTGCGCTTGCCCGACTGCGGTGATGCGATCGCCAACTTTCAATCGGCCATCCACCTGCGCCGGTCCACCGGGAACGAGGCTCTCGATTTTTGCGTAGCCATCTTCGGTCCGCAGCATCGCGCCGATGCCGACGAGCGAGAGACCCATTTGAATGTTGAAATTCTTGAAGTCGGCCTTGCTGAGATATTCCGAGTGCGGATCGTAACTTTGCGCGAGCGCATCGAGATAAAGTTTCACCTGCTCTTCGCGATCTTCCTCGTGAACATTGCGCGCGATTCGCTCATAGCGGCGGCCAACCAGTTGTGGCCCGGGCTCGATCGGATGCTCGCTCAATTTTTCCTGGAGCAATTCGTTTGCGATTCGACCGCGCCAAAGTTGGTCGGCGTCGGCTTCATCTTTCGGCCACGGCGCTTTTTCGCGGCGCATCTCAACCGCGGCGTCGGTTTTGAATTCCATCGGTTGTTTCAGCAGCTCTTTGATTTTCGCGACGCGCTCATCGACCCGCTTTTGGTAGAGATCGTAAATTTCGTAGGCCGGCTTGAGATTCCCGAGCAAAACGTCGTCCGCGAGCGCGGTGCCATATTTCGCAGTCAAGGCATCGACGTCTTTCTGAGTGAAGAAAAGATGGCTGAAATCGAGCAGCTCTAAATAATTACGCAGAAATTTCTGAGACATTTCGGCGTTGAGCTGTTGATGCGTGTAATGGCCTTCCTCGAGAAGGCGACCGACCGAGACGCTAATTTGCTCGGCGTCCGATTTGGCATACAACGGCTGAGCCGCGATGGTGATTAAGCTGACGGCGGCGATTGCCGAAAGCAGAGGAATACGTGGTTTCATTGGCAAAAACGCGGTCTTCAGGTTCGCAGACTTTGTGCCCAAACGCAAACAACCTGGGAAAACTTGGCCTGAGCAAAGTCGAAAGATCGACATGTAAGGGTGTGAGACAATGATACGCGTCGAACATTCAAAATCTTTCAGCGGCTTTTCGCCTGAAGCCGATATCGTTCTAATCCCGAGTCGTTTGGCAGCAGTCGCGGTCGTCGATTAGCTTGAACCGCGATGAAATACGAAGCTTTCTGCGGCGGAGTCTTCGAAACTAACTGCTACCTGATCTCTGCGCCGGAAGGAGCAATCTTGTTCGACGCGCCCCAAGGCGCGTGTGAATGGCTCGAACAGCAGGATGTCGATCTAAAGTTGCTGCTCTTGACCCACGGTCACATCGATCACGTCCAGGATGTCGCCAAACTGAAGCGTCGCTTCAATTGCCAGATCGGATGCCACGCTTTGACGGCGCCGATGATTTCCGACCGCGAATTCTTTCGGAATTTCGGATTCGAATTGGAAATCGAACCCGCGACCGCCGATTTCTTCATCGAAGAAACACCGAGCCAGACTTTTCTCGGAGCCGAGTTTCAGATCTTGGAAGTCCCGGGCCATTGTCCCGGCAGTCTTTGTTTTTTCTCGCGCAAAGATCAATTGCTCATCGGCGGCGACGTTCTTTTTGCCGGCGGAGTCGGGCGATGGGATTTACCCGGCGGAGATGTCGATCTTTTGTTCAGAGGAATTCGCGAGAAGCTTTTCCCGCTCGGCGATGCCGTGACCGTTTTACCGGGTCACGGCCCGCCGGCCAAGATCGGTACTGAACGGCAGACGAATCCGTTCGTCAGCGAACAGTAAACCTGATTAATCCCAGCGATAGTAATCGCTGTGATGTGAGTGCAGCCGCTCTTCAATCCGACGCAGCTCAGCGCGCAAGCTGTCAACCTCGTTGCGCAAACGGTAGCTGATGTAACCGTGGCGCAAACGCCAGTTGACACGGCTCACGTTGGACGAGATGCGATCGACCTCGCGGCGCAATCGCCAATCGCCGCGATAGCGGTTCATTTCCCAGCGCACGTGCGAGAGCATCCGATTTAGGCGCTCTACACGGGCCTCCAGTCCGCCGCGTCCGAATGCAACGTAACCGGTGTGATTCTCATGACGATAATCGTAAGCAAAGGCAGAAGCACCACTCAAGGTGAGCGCCAATGCGAGAAGTATTGTTAGTTTTTTCATACAAGTCCTTTCGTTCGACCGGTTCGACGTAACCGACGACCGCACATTCGAGAATCGCGGAGGAAATTAATCCAACTCAGCTAGATGATTTTTGAATAAATCGAGGCCGTCAATTTCGGCGACCACGTCGCGCAACGAAGCAATCGCTTTTGGAATGTGCTCGAGGAAATGTTTGTGATCCTTGACCAGGCCAAGAAATCCGTAAGCGCCCAAGGCCTGCATCAAACGTTGCATGGCGCAGAGCCGCAAGACCTCAAGAAATTCGGCGCTCGCGTTTCCGCCGCAATAATGCGCGAGCAATTCATCACGCTCGGCGCCACTTAGATCGACATAAGGATCAAAGAGCAACGAGGCGAGATCGTAGTGCGCGAGTCCCGGACGCATCCCCTGAAAATCGATCAGGTAAGCCTGGCTGTTTCGCAGCAAAATGTTTTGCGATTGAAAATCGCGATGAACTAAAACGCGCGGAAGGCGAGAGAGGCGTTCGGCAATCTCAGGAAATGCCGGCAACGCCGCCAACTTGTCGATCTTGGATTGCTCGGTTTCGAAATAGCGCGCGAGACAGTTTTCGAAAAAGTAATTTTGCTCCCAAAGATAAAGCGCGCTGTTGAATTCGGCTGGCAGATGTTCGTGCATCTCGACGCAAATCGATTCCGGCAGCTCATGAAGCTTGCGAACTTCATCGAGCGCGGATTCGTAAAATGCGCGCCGAACGAGCCACGATTCCTCGCGGTAACTGAACACGTCGCGCTCACCAAGGTCCTCGAGCCAAATCAATCCTTCGTCCGAATCGTGAAAGTAAACTCGCGGAGCGTGGATGCCGTGGGTCTCGAGAAATTGCGCGATCTCGACATAGTGGCGGTTTTCTTCGCGCTCGAGATTGTATTTTACCAGAATCAATGATTGCTCGGACGAGCAGCGCACACGGTAAAATTTACGGTCCGACCCGCCCTTTTCGATCGGCGTAATTTTGACCTCATCGACGTTGAAACGCGGGAAATGCCGCCGCGTTTGGCGAAGGAGGGTCTCAGTTCTCATGGGGTCAGATGTCGATGTTCCGATGCGTGCCGGTGACAGATTTTCGGGCGCGGACAATACAACCAATCAGCTCACTATTGGAAGCAATTTGTGCACCGGCCCATAAAATCGTGTCTTCGAGAACAGCGCCGGCTCCGACGCCGCAATCTTTTCCGATCACGGAGCAACCGCGAACGTGCGCACTTGGATCGACAATCGCGCTCGGGTGGACCGGCGCCGTCCAATCCTTATCCTTCACATAGCCTGGCCGCCAGCCGTTCAGAACAGCGCGGTGCACTTCGAAATATTCGGCGCGTGAGCCGAGATTGAACCACTTGCCTTCTTCCAGAACCACGCCGCCGATTTTTCCGCCATGACCGATCCAATCGCCAAGAACCGGGATGAATGAGATTTTTTCGTTCGGCGGAATCCGCGCGAAGACTGACGGATTCCAAACCGCGATGTTGGCGAAGTCGAATTCGCCGGGGATGCCGTAGCGATTCGAAATATCGACGACGCGTTCATCGCGCAACGCGACGCCTGAGCCGAGCCCGGTATGACGCAGCGCGAGCGTGACGTCGCTGTCGTGTGCAAAGTGATGCGCGATTAACGGGCCCAAATCGATCTCCGTGAGAACGTCGCCGCTGTAAGTGATGAACGGATCGCGCCCGAGCTCGTGCTCGATGTTTTTGATTCCGCCGCCGGTTTCCAAAAGGACCGGTTCGTTGACGAAACGAATTGTTTTCCCCGCGTAGCGATACTCCGGAAACGCGTCAGCGAACTTCTCCGGCAGCCGGTGCGTGTTGATGAAGATTTTTCCAATCCCGAGGTCGATCAAATGATCGAGCGCAAAAGTAATGAGCGGCTTTTGAAAAATCGGAACAAGCGGTTTGGGCAACTCTTCGGTGAGCGGCCGGAGTCGGGTTCCGAGTCCGGCGCCGAGCACGAATGCTTGTTTGATTTGAGCCATGACGTTAAAACTTGAGCATGGCGGAAGAAACAGTCTGGCGCGGCAGTGTTTCGCAATGGAGGAACTTCGGCTTTTTCATTCTCCAGGTGTTGTTCGCGGCGGTTGTGATCGGGATTTTCATTTGGGCGCAACACAGCCCGTCGCCCGACGTCCAAAAGTTCAGCCCGTACATTTTGATTCTCCTTGCCGTGCCAATCTTTATCGCCGTCAAACGCTATCTCCAAACGAAATGCACGATTTATGAAATCACTAACGAACGGCTAAAAACGAGCGAAGGGATTTTGAGCAAAGTGACCGACACGCTCGAGTTTTACCGTGTCAAAGATATCGAGCGCCAGCAACCGTTCCTCTACCGGCTTTGCGGAATCGAGAACATTCAACTCAACACCGCCGATGCGTCCTCGCCGCTCATCTTTATCCAAGCCGTTCCGCGCAGCGCCGGTTTGGCCGATGTAATCCGGAACCAGGTCGAGACGGTGCGCCAGCAAAAAGGCGTCCGCGAGATCGACGTGGAATAATTTTAAGCGGCGCCGGCGTCGTCCAGACCCTTGGTCAGATCCTCAAGCGCTCGCCTGCATGCGGATTTGTGTTTGTCGATCCAACGTTCGGAGATCTGCTTGAGGGGAGCAGGATTCAGGAAGTGAAGCTTTTCCCGGCCGCGCCAAAGTGGAACGACCAGCCCGGCCCGGATCAAGATGGCGAGATGCTTGGTGATTCCCTGCCGGGTGATGTGGAGATGCCGGCAAAGTTGACCTAGAGTCTGTCCGTTTTCCTGATGAAGCTGATCGAGAAGGGCGCGCCGGCCGGGGTCGGCTAACGCTTTGAAAACGCTGTCCATGCTGGGACAAATATGCAACCAAATGGTTGCATGTCTACCGCGTCAGTTCTTTAAATATAGCGTGCGCGTCCCGAAATCGATGATCCCATGATGGGCCTTGAGAATCTCCGCGCCAAGCAACCCGCCTACCGCGTGTGCTCCGCGCGGATTGTTATCGGGCAGTAACCATTTGAGGTCGGCGACGCCGATCGCTTTCTCAAACACGTCCACGGATCCCACCGACAATTTACGAATGCGCGCAACATCCACCGCATCATCTTTTCGATTGATTCCGGACGATTTGATAGACGTCGCGTAATAGGGAATTCGAAGTCGTCGAACAAACGGTAGATGCAGCGTTGTCACGACCGCGCCAGTATCAACGAGCAGTCTGGTCCTGGTGCCGTTGATCGCGCTGTTCACAAACAGATTGTAGCCTTCGCTCACGTAAATCGGCATCTTCTGAAACCCGTTGAGATTGAGCGCGGTTTCGGCGCCGCCCAATTCTGGATAGCGATTCAAAATCAAAACCTGGTCCTGGCAATCGAG
>DATBCV010000061.1:0-46194 GCA_036270275.1 Chthoniobacterales bacterium
CGGTGCAAAAAGTGACGCAGATCAGCGCGCGAAATATCTTCGGACGAGGAACGCGTTTCGGACACGCTGCCGGGCTGCTCGTTGATGTGCTCCTGATATCGCTCTTTGGCGCGGCAGTAAGCTTGTTTGCGACGAAGACGATCAATCGCACGGCGTCGCGCGAGTGTTACCACCCAGCCCAATAGTTTGCCGGCCTTGGGCGAATAATGATCGGCCTCGTGCCAAATCTGGAGCAGGATGTCTTGAAGCACGTCATCGGCATCGCCTTCTTCGTGGACGACATTGCCGATGACAGATTTCAATCTTCCACCGTGACGAGCATAAAATTCCGTCAGCGCTTCGGGCCGATGATCCGTGATGGCTTCCATGAGCGCTTCGTCGGAAATCATCGAGCCAGTGTTGTACTGCAAAGTTGGGTTTAACATAGATGCCTCCATTTAATAATGTCCGGTTATTTGCGTAGACCAACGATGAGAAGTTGAGGCGCAATCCGCAATCGGGGCACACACCGGTTGCGCGGTAGGTCAAATCCTTAGAAATGTTGGACTTGGGAATGACCCAATCTGACAACCCGATGCGCGCGCCCGTCGAGGCGACGCTATGCCGCAGGACGGAACCGGGTCGCGAAGCGGCGGAGACGTTCGTAAAACTTTTCGCGTGCGCACCCGGGCGTTCTCGCACGTGACGAATGCTTATCTTCCTCGCTCGACACTCGCTTGAGAACTTCTTCGGTTGGGATGACCCAATCCATCGGAATGGAGTGACAACCTTTCGTTGCACAAATAAGTCGAATCGGTCCCGTCCCGCGCGTGCCGCCGACAACTTTGACGTCGTGTCCCTGAATGATTCGGCGACAGGCGAGACAATACCGTTGCTCATCGAGCGATTGCCACTTTCGATAACGATCAAGCCGTTGCAAAAGCTCGAGTTTCTCCGCCGCGTTCATTTCGATCGGCGTCAGGATCGACATTCGGATCGAAGAATGACAAATGGGCGTAAGCGGGTGAATCAGATGAATGGCGAATCCACTCATCGGACAAAATCCGATAGTGCTGCGTAAAGCGTTGCCGCGTTCGCGCTAACGGGAATCGAAAATCGGGCGCGCGAAAGATTGCGAATCGTTTTTTCGCCCCTAGCACATCCAGCACCAGACAACTGCGCGTTTTCGGGGTGAGATGAAGAAGAAGGTCGACAGATTTAAAGCGGCCGGTGGGCATGCGCTGGACGCAACAGTCGCCGCGATGGAACGCATGGAGCTTTATTGCGTAGCGCACCCAGGCAGTCCATCCGCTGCGCGACGTCCAAGATTGTTATATCGCGGCCAACTTTGGATCGCGCTCCTCGGCCCAAGCGTTGAAGAAGGAATTGTCGGAATTGGCGCAACGGTTGAGACCGCTTTGCGCGCATTTGATGCGCAATATCTCGCCGGTTTGCGACCGCCTGCCGAAGCGCTTCGCCGCGGACTCTACAATTCCAAACTCAACGCCGCCTAGATCCGGTCGAGAATATCGCGAAGCAGCTTTAGATCCTGCTCAGCGGTGACAACCGATTCCTCGAGTCGATCTATCAATTCGTTCTCGCCTTTGTTGCGACTTTTTCGTGTGAGTAATTGTTCGTGCAGAACGACGCGCTCTTTTAATTTCCGAGCGGCTGCGGCCCGGGCGGCGTGCGGGTGGGCTGGTCGGCGTTTGCGCGTTGGTCGATCTGCGTCCCGCCATTCCGCGCGTCCACCACGTTGGTCGCCTTACCCTTCACCAATTCGACGAGCAGGTCAGCGATTTGCCGGATCAGCAAACAAAAATCGACATCCACCCTGTTGAGCGCGTTCTGCGGCATATCCGGCATCATTGCTTCATTCGGATCCTGGACGATCGCGACTCCGCCGCACGCTTTGATCGCGAAGAGACCGGCCGAGCCGTCATCGCGTCCACCGCTGAGCACTACGCCCACCACTTTGTTGCGATGCGCACGCGCGGCGCTGCGGAACAAAACATCCGCCGATGGCCGGTGCCCATTTTCGCGCGGACCGCGGCTCAGGATTGTCAGGCCATCTTTAATGGCGAGATGACAATGCGGCGGCGCGGCATAAATGCGGCCGCGCTTGTAACGTTTGTTATTTTCGGCCGAAACCGCGGGAAGATTTCCGCAGCGCGTCAAGATTTCCGGCAGACAGCTTGTGGCACCGATGTGCATGACGACAAACACGGCGGCCTCGAGATTTCTCGGCAATCGCTTGGTCAACTCGCACAAGGCGTTCACTCCGCCCGCGGAGGTGCCAATGACAATAATATTTCGTTTCGCCCCGGGCATTCGGCAGCCGTCCCTAATGTTATTTCGCGCTCCCAACGAGTTTCAGCCGCTACTCATTCGCCGAGACGTGGGAACGCCGCTTGTAACGACACCCTCACACTCGTAACCTGAGCGACTCGATGGCGCGAAAAATCCACCCCCAGAAAAGATCGACATCTAAACGCGCCAAGTCGAATCGCACGAGACCAACGCGCGCCGGCCGGTCGCGAAAAAAAAAGCGGGGCTGCCCGATTGTTGGCGTTGGCGGATCGGCCGGCGGGTTTGAAGCCGCGATGGAGCTGCTGAAAAATCTTTCGCCGGACACGGGAATGGCATTCGTGATCGTGCAACATCTCGATCCACATCACGCCAGTCGTCTGCCGAAATTGCTCGCGCGCGTCACGAGTATGCCGGTGACCGAGATTAGCGGTGAGATCCAGCCGAAGCCGAACCAGATCTACGTCCAGCCCGCAAACAAGTGCGTTGTCTGCCGGGACGGCGTGCTCACGCTCGTGCGAAGGAGCGAGAAAGTCAGCCACACGATAGACCATTTTTTTGAATCGCTCGCCGAAACGCAAGGACCACGCGCAATCGGAGTGATCCTGTCCGGGTCCGGCATGGACGGGACAAACGGTCTGCGCGCCATCAAATCGGGCGGAGGTTTGACTTTCGCGCAGGACGAAGAGACCGCGAAATACAACACCATGCCACAATCGGCAATTCAGGCCGGTTTTGTGGATGCAGCGCTCTCGCCCGCGGAAATCGCGCGCGAGCTCAAACGGATCGCGGAGCATCCTTACATTCAGCAATCGGAGGACGCGGCCGAAGAATGGGAAAAGGAACAAGGCCTCGATGATTTGCAGCGCATCTTCCTGACGTTAAAAAAACACACCGCTGTCGATTTTACCTTTTATAAAGAGGCGACGATCAATCGGAGGATTCGCCGCAGAATGGCTCTGCACCGGCTCGAGCGCATGGACCAGTATTCGCGGTTCCTGCGCGATAATCCGAAAGAAATCCAGGAGCTGTTTGGCGATTTGCTCATCAACGTCACCCGATTTTTTCGGGACGACCGCGTCTTTGGCGTCCTGAAAAAGCGATTTATTCCCGCGCTTCTGAAACAGAAAGACCGCAAGGGCGAGTTGCGGGTTTGGGTGCCGGGCTGCGCCACTGGCGAAGAAGTTTACTCGCTCGCGATTTGCATTTTGGAGTCGCTCGGGAACGCCGCGGCCGCGATGCGGATTCATATCTTCGGCACGGACTTGAGCGAGGCGGCGATTAACCGCGCCCGGCTCGGCGTTTATTCGACCAGCATCGAGAAAGACGTTTCCTCTCAGCGGTTGCAGCGATTTTTCCGAAAGCTCGACAGCACTTATCAGGTGAGCCGGATGGTGCGCGAGATTTGCACTTTCGCGCGACAAAACATCACGGCCGATCCGCCTTTTTCGCATCTCGATCTAATCAGCTGCCGTAACGTCCTGATTTATCTTGGAGGACAACTGCAGCGGCGCTGTTTGCCGATCTTTCACTACGCGCTAAATCCGGGCGGTTTTTTAATGCTCGGTCCTTCCGAAACAGTGGGCCCGTTTACCGACATGTTTGAGCTGGTGGACAAGCAGGCAAAGATTTACGCGAAGAAAATTTTGCTGGGACGACGCGAGCTCGATCTTCAGCCTTATCTCCCACCCAAGTTAAAAGTCCTGCCGCCGCCGCAAACAACTGGCGATTCCGAGCCAGGTGATTTCAACTCGCAAGTTCAGAAAGTTGCCGACCGCATCATGCTCGGCGCCTACGCGCCGGCCGGTGTGGTGATTGATTCAAATATGAACGTGCGACAGTTCCGCGGAAAAACCGGGCCGTTTCTCGAGCACTCGCCCGGCCCCGCGAGTTTGAATCTGTTGCACATCGTGCGCACCGCGCTCGTGCCCGATTTGCGCACTGCGATTCATCGCGCGGCGAAAACAGGTTGCCCGGTGCGGAAGGAGCGCGCGACGCTGAAACACAATTCGGAGCTGCTTGAAATAACTATCGAGGTCGTTCCGTTCAAAGCTCCCGCCTCCGATGCGACTTGGTTCCTGATTGTCTTCGACAAAGCTCTTTCCGTAAAACCAATTGGGAAAATTAAAAAAAACGGGCGCCTGCGTCACGGAGAAGTCGAGCAGTTGCGCGAGGAGTTGAGCGCGACAAAGGAATCGCTTCAGGCAATCATCGAGGAGCAGGAAGCGACCAACGAAGAACTGAAATCGGCGAACGAAGAGATCGAGTCGAGCAACGAAGAATTGCAATCCACCAATGAAGAGCTCGAAACCGCGAAGGAAGAATTGCAATCGACCAATGAAGAGCTGACGACGCTCAATGAGGAATTGAGCAATCGGAACATCGAGATGATTCAGATTAACAGCGACCTGAATAATCTCTTGAGCAGCATTCAAATTCCCATCGTGATGGTCGATGGAAGTCTTACCGTGCGCCGAGCGACACCTACGGCTGCGCAATTTTTCAATATTCGCGAGACCGACATCGGCCGCAGATTGACCGAACTAAACCCGAGCGTCCGCATTCCCGATCTCGAAAGTTTATTGCGCGACGTGATCGAAACCCTCGCCATCCGGGAAAAGAAAATCCGCGATGAGGCTGGCCGGCAATTTCTTCTGCGTGTTCGGCCATACCGCACGGCCGACAACAAGATCGACGGCGCGGTTCTCACGGTCCTCGACCTCACAGACAAGCAAGCCCAGACAACGAAGCGAAAAAAAGAGAAGTGACGCCGGGGCGGCCTGCCGGAACCCCGAGGTTCCCCCATTGCCGATAAATTTCGGAGTCCCGGCGCCCTTGAAAACGCCATCTCGTCCCACCGGATGACGCGCTCTAAAAGAGAATCGATGCCGCCACTCGATCCGGCAATCAGAGAGACGGCGAATCGCTGGATCGAAATTAATATTATAGCGCCGCGAAGCTAGAACTTGAGCGTGGTTCTCACTCCGAATTCGTTGCTATGGAAATCCACGGTGGCCACTGAGCCGGTGTTTTGCCGGCGCAAATAATATCCGCCGAGAACCCACCACCGTGTCACGACCAGATCGACCGACGGTTGGAAATAAAAGTAGTCGGTCGTCAAAGTCGTCAGCGGCATCGGAACGTCGATCGTGTTGAAATATTCAACGTGCTCATATCCGCCGAGCAAGGTGAAGTAGAGAGGTTTGCAAATGTGCTCGCGCAAAATGCCGTTCAAACTTGTGTCCACGTAATCTTGCGCGGTCGCCGCGGCCGAATTGAAAATTTGCCGCGCCGCGGTCACGGAGAGTCTCACGTTCCCGTCCGGCGCCCACGTTGACGAAATAAGAAAGACCGGCGTGTCGTAATTTCCCCGCGCGCGATTTTCAAACGTGCGAAACTCTTCGCCCGCGATGATGTCGATCGTGAAATGTTTGTTCGGCGTGTAATTGAGGTGCGCGTTCGTCTGCACCGACTTCTGATTGGGCGTCGGAAAATCGACAGTGTTGTAACCGGCCTCGACTCCCATCCCGAGCACGAACTGCGGACTGAACCCGTGATTTAAATAAAGATCGGCGCCGTACAACTCGGAGCTGATCAACGGCCGCGCATATTCGGTCATGTTCGCCTTCAGCTCGCTGAAAAGGAAATCATTCGGGTTCATGTTGTAGTTGAGACTGAACCGCGTCGCGAATGTGCTCAGATCGGTCCGCCCGTTTGTTGCCCCGAGCGCGGAGCGTTCCTGCGAAGTGGCGGCGAGCACGATATTTTCCCGGATCGCAATGTCCTCACTCATTCGTAAAGTTAACTTATCGTTCGGCGTCGCTCCTCCGAGCAGGTGGACCACATGCTGATCCGAATCGAATTCCGAATGGTCCTCATAGCGATAGAAGCTCGGCACATAGAGCACCGCCAAAAACGTGTTTTGCTTCACCAGATCGCCGATGCCGAGCAAGAGCGCCGGTTGAATCTCAACGAAGACATCGTTGATCTGATTGGTGTGGGTCAGCGCGATGTTGTCGTCATAAGCGCCCCGCAACGTCAGATGGATCGCATATTCGAAAGGCGCTTCGTTCTTTCCGAACAAACCGCTGATCATTCCGCCGCCGGTCGGCGTTCGGTCGGCAGGCAATGGGACGACGGCCGGCGAAAATAAAAGTGCGCCGCCGCCGGAAATATCATCCTGGTCCGTGGACTTGGGCGTTTCGACAACCTGCGCCCAACCCGACGAGAGGAATCCGAGCGCAAATAAAATCGACAATCCCCGGAGCCAAACGTTTCTCATTGGTTCGCAAGATCGACATCCACCCATCAAAGGCCCCGGTTTTGCCGTGGGAGGGTTCCAGCAAAGGCTATTTGCGTCAATCCTATATATTAAGAGGCCGCGTTTCCGTCACATTCCATTCGGTTTGGGCAAACCTTGGCCGCAAGTCGGCGCCGCTGCGGGAAGATCGCCGTCTAATTCAAATTCGTATTTTTTTCGGCCGCAAATTTTAGAACGCGCGACCTTCTGCGGCGCGGCGATTTTATTTTAGGGACAAACCTCGTCGCACTGCACCTGCACCTGCGACGTTCAACTGCAATCAACAACCGGAGAAAAAAGGGAAATGAAACTCGAAACGTTACAAAAACTCTACATCAACGAATTGCGCGACCTCTACAGCGCGGAGAACCAGTTACTGAAAGCGTTGCCGAAAATGGCGAAGGGCGCTTCCTCCGAGGAATTGGCCGACGCATTCAAAAATCATCTCGAGCAAACCGAGACGCATGTGGAGCGGCTGGAGGAAATTTTTGAAGAGCTCGATCAAAGCCCGAAAGGCAAAACCTGTCATGGCATGAAAGGGTTAATCGAAGAAGGCTCGGAAATTTTGGAAGAGGATGGCGAGCCGAGCGTGATTGACGCGGGCATCATCGTCGCGGCGCAGAAAGTTGAGCACTACGAAATCGCCAGTTACGGCAGCGTGCGCACTTTCGCGAGGTTACTCGGCGAGAAAAAAGCCGAACAACTTCTGCAGGCGACGCTCGATGAAGAATCCGAAGCCAACGAGCTGCTCAACGAGCTCGCGGAGAACACGGTCAACCCCGAAGCGCTCGTTGAAGATCAAATGGAAACCAGCGGATCGCGCCGCTAGGTAAGTTTGAATTTCGCGCCTGATTGCGCGTCAGAAATTGTGCGCCTTCGCGTGAGAAGTGCTCGCGCGAAGGTTGCATTAACTTCAAGTGAGAGGACAATATGAGACTGATCATGTTAGCAATCAGCGCGCTCGCTTCCTTGTCGCTGGCGACTTTAGCGACCGCACAAACCGATAAACAGCAAGAGCCGGCGGGCAACACCGGGACAACCAATACCGCTCCTGCGAATCCCGACACCGCCGATCCGGAGCTCCAGAAAAAAAGCAGCGGCGCAACCATGCCAAATCCCGGCGAGAGTGTTGGAAAATACGAAAACGAAATGAACGACGTGAAGGAGCGCATGCAGCGCATTCGCGAACGTCATGAAGGTCGCGAGCAAAACGAAAAAGACGAGCGCGTCGAAAAGGACAGAGACGCCCGGAATCCACATGAAACTGCCTCGCCCGCTCCGAGCGCATCCGCGAGTCCGACCGCTTCGATCGCTTTGACCCCGAGTCCTTCCCCGCACTAAGGTTTTTACTTAGATAGGATCGCAGTTGCTCGCCGCGAAAAATACGGCCAGCGCGGCCAGCGATTGTCGATCTATTGGTGCCGGGCTTTGGACATGAAAATATTCCTTTGGATGGTGCTGCTGGTCGTAGGGATGGGTCACTGCATCTGCGTGAGCGTGAAGAACGAAAGGTTTGCGGTAAGAGATCCTGCGGCGGCGCGTGATCTCCGCAGCTTTTATCGTTCTATTCAAGCGTTGAGCGCGGATTCTCTTCTCAACGAGACGGCGGTCGCGATCGTTTAATACAGCCCGATCAAAGAGCCTGGGCGCGGCTAGCTTATTTCCGCCGCTTGCGCGAACGTTTCACGTACTCGCCTTCAAGAAGCAGGACCCGCTGCGAAACGCCGTCCAACGTGCGCGGTTTTTCAAAAATCGCGCACAAACCGACGTCGTAAAAAGTGACCGCAAGTTTCTGCTGCTTGGCAAAGCGCGTGATCTGTTCCATTCGCCTGGAAATGCTCATGCTTCGCGGCCAAACGCGGGCCAGCTCGGAATTGTAGACGGCGCAGATCTCCTGTCTCTTTAGCTCTGATTGGATCAAATCTGCAAGTTTGCGCATAATCGAATCGCCTCCTTGTAATCATTTGTTTATCCAAAATCAATTGTATCGGATGTCTAAGTCCTAAGACTTTCGCTGTTTCAAATATTACACGGCGTTAATAATGACGCCGCGCAACAGGTTTTCATTCAATATTCGAAATGCCATAAAAAAATGCGCGCGTCTTGGCGAAACAAAAAATCCAACCAATCCGAAAGCGACGTGCGTTTACGCTGAGCGTTTGAGGCCGACCTAAAACCCATTGCTCAGCCAGGATTCTAGCGGGAGTTTTGCATTACAGTCTTTTTGTTTTTCTCTTGTGATTCAAAGTGCCGCGGGTCGCGCATCGGCGGAATGGCGCGCGCCGGCATAGGGCGTTGACCGATCAACTAAATAAGCGGCGATAGTTGTCGCTTTATATGAGCGGGGCATTACGCTGAGCGGATGCAAACACCGGCCACGTCCGCTGAACCTGAAGAGGGACTTTGGGCGCGGATATGCAAGCGGCTGGAGAGTCATCCTTTCTGCACGGTGTTCGAGAGCGATCTCGCCATCGTTTGGCCGTACGTGGACAAAGAGCGGCAGAAGCGGTTCTCGAAGATCAATGAATTTGCCGCGGCTCACGGCTGCACGGCAACGATTCACGATCCCGGTATCCGAGTGATCTTTCGCCAGGTGCGCAGTAAAGCGAAAAGGGAGCGCGCTTCGGTCGCGGCATAGCTCGAAAACCACGGCGGTTAGCAATTTTGCCTTTCGAGGCGAATGCTTTACGAGTAAGATCGACATTCGGGCTCGGGATTTGTTCCGTGGTTATGAACAAAGCAAAAGTTGCTGCTCCGCTGAAGAAACGAAAAGCGACGCCACGCGCACCGCGTAACGGATCGAACGGGAAACAGCGGGCGAACGCGAATGGAAACGGGCCTCTGCTCGCGCGCGACCTTCCCGATGCGCGGCACGACTTGGAATTGGCGATCAAGCGTTACGCCGATCTCTACGAATTCGCGCCGTTCGGCTATATCGCAATCGACCGCACCGGACGCGTGGAAGAAATCAATCTCGCGGCCTGCGAATTACTCGAGGCGAAGCGGCAATATTTAGTTAGCTCGCCGTTTTCGCTCTTCGTTCTGCCCGAAGATTTGCACGTTTTCCTGGATCATCTCGTGCGTTGCCGCAAAGGCGAGCACCGGGTGGAGAGCAATCTGCGTTTGAGAAAGCGCAACCGCCAGACCATCCCAGTCATTCTCTTCAGCACGCCGCAGGAAAGCACGACCCCGGATGGCGCGCGTCTTTATCACACCGCGATCATCGATTTGCGGGAACGCGAGCGGACGGAGCAAGCGTTGCGCGTATCGCAGGATCGATATCGCACGTTGTTCGAGCTAGTGCCGGTGGCGGTTTATGCGTGCGACGCGAACGGCGTGATTCTTGAATACAATCGCCGTGCGACCGAACTGTGGGGGCAGGAGCTCGACAGCAATGGAACAACGCCGCGCTTCTGTGGATCCTATCGGATTTTCCATCCCGACGGCCGGCCCATGGCGCACGAGGAGTGCCCCATGGCGCGCGCGCTTCGCGGAGAAAAAGTGAGCGCGAAGGAGTTGGAGATTGTCGTCGAACGGCCCGATGGCGAACGGCGCCACGTTCTCGCTTCGCCGCGAATCCTGACGAACAAAGAGGGCAAGATTAGCGGTGCGATCAATTGCCTCTACGACATCACGGACAGGAAACGGAGCGAGCAGGCTTTACTCGACAAAGAGTTGGAGTTGGAGCGGATCGTTACGCAGACGCCATTCATGCTCATGCGGTGCACGCGCGATTTGCGCTACCGCTATGTGAGCGAGGCGTACGCGAAAATGCTCGGACGCACCTCGGATGAGCTCGCGGGCAAGCCGCTCGCGGAAAGCATGGGAAAGGAGGGGTTGGAGAAAGTTCGTCCCTACATCAAACGCGTCCTCGCGGGAGAGACGGTCAACTACGAAGAGATGATTCCGTTTCGGAATACACACCCGCGATTTATGCAGGCTGTTTATGTGCCGGACAAAGGCAGTGACGGGAAAATTACCGGCTGGATCGCGTCGCTTTTGGACGTGACCGAACGCAAAAAACAGGAGCAACGCTTCACCGAGCAAGCGCGCCTGCTCGATTTAACCTACGACGCCATCATGGTGCGCGATTTCGAAGGCAAGATCACTTATTGGAATCGCGGCGCCGAAGAAATGTACGGCTTCAGCGCGAAACAGGCGCTTGGGAATTTCACGCACGAACTTCTGCAAACGCACTACCCGGAAGATCGCGATAATATTTTCAGGAAACTGCGGCGTGACCGGCGCTGGTCGGGAGAGTTGAATCACGTCAGGCGTGACGGCAAAACAATCACTGTCCTGTCCCGTTGGTCGCTCGACCGCACGGCTAAGAGCGAGACGATCCTCGAAACGAACACCGACATCACCGATCGGAAAAATACCGAACGGCTGCTCGCGGAGGCGGCGCGGCAGCAAGCTGCGCTTTACGAAATGGTGCAGCGACGGCAGCTGGCGAAATCGGTGGACGACGTTTATCAGGCCGCGCTCGATGCGATCATTTCCGCTCTCGGTTGCGCGCGCGCCTCGATCCTTCTTTTCAATGAGCGAAAGGTCATGCGCTTCGTGGCCTGGCGCGGGTTGTCGGAAAAATACCGTCGCGCGGTTGAAGGACACTCTCCCTGGAAACTTGGACAGAAAGAGGCGAAGCCGGTTTGTGTGGAAGATGTCGATCTTGCGGACCTGCCGAAAGGCCTGAAAGGGAAAATCCGCGCCGAAGGGATTCGAGCGGCTGCTTTTATTCCCTTAATCAGCAGCCGCGGCGTTATCGGAAAGTTCATGGCCTATTATAAAGAGCGCCACCGCTTCACCCGCTCGGAGCTCGAGGTTGCGATGACGATTGCGCGCCAGGTCGCTCTTGGCATTGAGCACAAAAAGGGCGATGAAGCTTTGCGCGCGTCGGAGGAGCGCCTGCGCGCGATTGTCGAACAAACGACCGCGGGAATGGCGCGCACGGATTTGAAAGGGCGTTTCCGTTTCGTGAACGAACGCTTCGCGCAAATGCTTGGCTGTAAAGCTTCGGAATTGATCGCGCATGAGATCGCCGCTTTCGTTCATCCCGAAGATCAAAAAGAAACGCGGCAGCAATTAGACGCGCTCGTGACCCGCGGCGCCCCGTACGAGAGCGAGAAGCGTTATCTCCGAAAAGATGGCTCCACGCTATGGGTGAATGTCAGCGCTTCGCCCGTGCTCGATTCCAATGGCCGGCCGGAATCCGCCGTGGCCGTGGTGGTGGATGTTACTTCTCGCAAGAAGGCGGAAGCTGCGCTGCAAAAATCGAAGCAGATGCTGGAGCAACTGGTGCAGCAGCGCACTCGCGCATTGCGTCTCGCCAATGCTGAGCTGGAAAATGAAATCCGCCGGCGCAAAGGACTTGAGGGCCAGATTCTCGAAATCAGCGACCGCGAACAAGAGCGGCTCGGTCAGGAATTGCACGATGGACTTTGCCAGCAGTTGACCGCGATCGGTTTTCTCGCGCGCGCGACTGCCTTGCGCCTGCGCGATCATCGCGTGGTGCAACACGAAGACTTGGAAAAGATCGCGCAATTGATCAACAGCTCGGTCATGGATGCGCGCAATATCGCGCGCGATCTGCACAAGGAGCAGATCGGCGCCGCGGAATTGATTCAGGCGCTGCGCGATTTGGTGGAGCGAAAGATTTGGCAAACCTCCTGCCGTCTGGAGTTGAAAACGGCGGTCGAGATCGAGGACGACAACGTGGCGTCGCAACTTTACCGGATTTTGCGGGAAGCGATCATCAACGGAAACAAACACGCGCGCGCGACGCAGATCGTTCTCGAAGTGAAGCGATCACGAAATTATCTCGTCTTCAGTGTTATCGACAACGGGGTCGGGCTGAACAGGAAGAGCAAAGGCCAGGGCCTGGGTTTTCACATTATGAAATACCGCGCGGAATCCATCGGCGCGCGTTTAGAGTTAGAGAGTATGAAAAAAGGCGGCACCCGAATGGCCTGCTACCTGCCCATTGAGATGACAAAATGAAAACGGCCCGCGCGCTAAAAGAAGATCCGAAACCCGCTGCGGCAAAGCGGCGAATCGTGATTGTCGACGATCATCCATTGTTTCGGAAAGGCCTCGAGCAATTGATCAATAGCTCGGACCACGCGTTTCACGTTTGCGGAGAAGCGACTGATGCCGCTGAAGGCATGACCGTCATTCGCGAATTGAAGCCGGACCTGGCGATTGTCGATCTTAGCCTGCCTGGCGCGAACGGCATCGAGCTTCTCAAGAACGTGCGCGCGGAGTTTCCAAAGCTGCCGGTCCTGATTTTATCGATGCATGACGAATCGCTCTATGCGTTGCGCGCCTTACGCGCGGGCGCGCAGGGTTACGTGATGAAACAGGAAGCGCTCGAGAACGTGATCGTCGCGATACGCGAAGTGCTCTCGGGCAAGCCCTACCTGAGTCAGGACATGTCCGCGAAGTTGATCACAAATTTCGCCAGCGGTGGCGATCAATCGAACCCGACGGACAAACTGAGCGACCGCGAGCTCGAGATTTTGGAGCTGATCGGGAAAGGCCGCGACGTGCGCGAGATTGCGAAAGTTTTGCACATCAGCGCCAAAACGGTCGAGACGCATCGCGCCCACATTAAAGAGAAATTGAATTTGAAAAACGCGCGCCAAGTCACGCGCTTCGCCGTGCAATGGCTGGAAGGGCAAGCGACTTGATGGGCGCAAAGTCTAACGCCAAAAAAATTCTGCTCGTGGACGATCATCCCGTGCTGCGCAAGGGACTGGTGCGGTTGATCGACGCTAAAGAGGAATTTCAGGTTTGCGGTGAAGCGAGCACGGCGGCAGACGCGATGGCGCTGATCCAGTCGTTGTCTCCCGATCTCGTTATCGTCGACATCGGTCTGCCGGGCACGAGCGGAATTGAATTGACCAAAACTATCCGCGCGGAATTCCCGAACCTGCCCGTGCTCATTTTGTCGATGCACGAAGAAGCGCTTTACGCCACGCGCGCGCTGCGAGCGGGCGCGATGGGCTACCTCGTGAAGCAGGATGCGATCGACAATATCGCGACGGCACTGAAAGAGGCATTAAACGGCCGGCGTTATCTCAGCCCGGTGATTGCAGAGCAAATGCAACAGAACGGAATGGCGGAGAGCGCGACCGAGGACCCGATTTCGCTCCTGACCGACCGCGAATTCGAAATCTTCGAGCTCATCGGCAAAGGTCACGAGGTGCGCGAGATTTCGGCGGCGCTCGGAGTTAGCCCGAAAACAGTTGAGACGCATCGCACCAACATTAAAGAGAAGCTGAAATTAAAAAACGCGCGGCAAGTCGCGCGCCTGGCCGTGCAATGGCTGGGGCAGCAAGCAGTCTAAATAGCGCGCGCCGGCAGATTGTCGATCTTCGCGCTACGGCGACTTCGCTCGCGGGAGCTAGAAATTCTACAGGTCCATCGCCCTGGCGAAAATCGAAGTACTAATGGAGCAGACTCTCAAGAGTCACACCCCTTCATCTTCATCACGGGAAAAAAGGGTTGGATGAAGCCAAACAAAAGAAAGGTAAAGGAAACATGAAGTTAGCTAACTCCACAATCGTTGCGATTGCTGTTGCTGCAGGTTTTTCACTAACTGCTTACGTGACGGGCCAGGCCCAGGCGCCGTTGACCACCGCGCAAAACGCAACCGGCGCAAACGTGCAGGGACAAAGTCTGCAGGGATCGCAAGGACAACTGGGACAGACCGCTCAAGGTGCAGCCATGTCGAAGCCGCAAATGAGCGCATCGCCAGGCGGAAGCGTCACACCATCTGAACCGAAGGCTTCACAAATGTCGAAGCCGCAGATGAGCGCATCACCGGGCGGAAGCGTTACACCATCGGAACCGGCAGCTTCGAAAATGTCGAAGCCGCAGATGAGCGCGTCACCGGGCGGAAGCGTCACACCATCCGAACCGCGGCCACAGGGTCCGTAAACAACAATCGCCAGCAACACGAGGACAGCCCCGGCTCTTGGTCGGGGCTGTTTTTTTCGATAGGCTGCGCTCGACTCCGCCGCGCGCGCCGATATTTGTTTGGCAATGCGCGCCCGCAATCGTTGTCCTGAACGAATTCGAAAGATCGACATCTTCGTAATCGTCAGCTCGCTTTTCTTTTGCGTGGCAGCGCCGGCCTTCGCCACGACGAAAGGTCTCAGCCAAATCGTGACGCCCGAATTGCAACCGGAAGGCGATTTGTCGCTCAGCTTGCAAATTCAAGACAAACGCATCGCGAATCCTTACGAGCTGCAGGCTGAGATGGGGTTAACGAAATGGGGCGAGGTCGCGGTGTTTCGCGGTTTCGATCCGGATGACTGGATTTTCGCGACCGAGCTCGGGATTCTCAGAAAGCAGCCTTATCTGTTGTCAGTGGGCTTCCTGAACTGGTCGCCACATCTTGGTGTCGATCCTCAACCGTACATCGAAGCTGGTTACTACACCGAGCATCACAAGTTCATCCTGGGCGCCGTTCACGCCGGCTACAAAAACGAAGCGATCCTCGGATACGCTTACGACTTTAACAAGACTTGGCGCGCCCAGATTGATTTCCAAAGTGGGAAGGAAAACTCAACGACCATCGGCTTCACCTGCAACCTCACGCGCGATTTCCAATTCAATCCCGCGATTTATTTCAGCAACGACGATCCGCTACGACGCGTAATGGGGTACATCGTGTTCACCTACACGTTTCATGTCTGGGGCGACAAAAGTCGTGCGGGCGAAGCAAGCGCGAACAAATGATGCGTCGTCAGCGCGTAATCAGAGTCACGATACGGTTCATCGTTGTCGGCACGAATTTTCTAATTGGCTGCGCGTTATCCCGAGCGTGTGATCTCTGCGGTTGTTTCACCCCGCAGGTCACCGAGCCGCAGGTCCAAACAACGCATCCGGGGTTTTACGCGGGCGCGAGCGAGCAATTCACGTATTTCGGAACGTTGCAATTCGAAGGCGATGAAGTTCGCAATCCAACTGGCCAATATCTCGCCAGCTCGATCACGCAATTGTTCGCCGGTTATGAAATCAACGAACGCCTAGCCTTGCAGCTGAATCTGCCGGTCATTTATCGGGACTTCAAAAGGCCGGAAGGCTTCAACATCGATCGCGACAGCGAATCTGGAATCGGGGACATGTCGATCTTACTAAGGACCGTCGCTTTCAAATATTCGCGCGGCGGCGGTCGATCGTTCGATGTGAGCGGCAAAAATCCGGTCGCGATGGAGCAGGAACCCGATTTCAACTTCTCGGCCGTCTTGCTCACTGGTTTAAAGTTTCCAACAGGCGACACGAGCCGGCTCGAAGAGGAATTTCACGAGATCAATGTTCCCGGCGCGCCCGCGAGCGGGATTCACGGACATGACCTCACGCTCGGCACCGGCTCGTTCGACGGAATCTTTGGTGAGCAGAATTCACTTCGCTACCGGAATTTTTTTCTGGAGACGAATTTGCAATTCACCCTCCGCGGCGATGGCGACCATCAATACCATTTTGCGAACGATCTCGTTTGGGGCGGCGGCCCCGGATATTATTTCGTTCGCAACAAGGAAACAGTGGCCGGTTTGGAGTTCGAACTCTCGGGCGAACACAAAGATGTCGATCGATTTCGCGGCAAGCGGGCTGAGGACACCGGCATCAATTCAGTTTTCCTCGGACCGCGCTTCGTTCTTTCACGAGGACGCTGGAGCGCAGAATTCACCGCGGAATTTCCGGCGATGATCGACAATACCGCGTTGCAAGCCGTTCCCGATTATCGTTTGCGGAGTGGATTTTCGTTTCATTTTTGATTCCGCACACGTCTCGCAGAAAATGGTTGCCAACTTCGCCCGACCGAATGAAGCTCCCGGCCAATGAGAAACAGCACGAGCGCGCGCGCTTTTGTCGCGGTCCTTGCTTGCGCTGCTTTTGTCTGGACGCTCGTCCTCAGCGTTTCGCCGCAACTGCACGAACGCATTCATCACGATGCGAACGCGGTCAATCACTCGTGCGCAGTGACGATTATCGCGTCGGGAAATTGCGACCACTCCCCGGTGGGCCCGCTGCTCGGCGCACCGGCTGCGATCGCCCCTTTTTCCGAACCTGTCGATCTTAAGTCGGTTTGGGTTCAGCCTCTTTGTCTCGGCGCTCACATTTTCGCGCACGCGCCGCCGGTTGTTGCTTAGCACAACTCAGCCGCGTTTTCGCGCGGAGTAACTCGTCAGACACTCCCTGGAATCGCGGCTCGCATTTGTGCAGAGCGACGCTTTTTTCGAATGCCATTCGCGAGAACGAACCGCACAACGCCAACCACAACTTTTAAACAACAAACCGAAATAAATTTTTTCATGAACAAATTTTCATTAACCATTATTACTCTCTGCCTGTTCGCGAGCATCGCTGGCGCGCAGGAAGCTGTTTCAACACCGACTGCTTCTCCAAGCGCGACGTCAAGATCGACACGCAACACAAACTCAACTGCCGCACCATCGCCATCCGCCAACGCAGGTGAGACGGCGACGGCGGATACGGTAACTATCACATCCGAGGAACTCGACATTTCGCGCGAAGCGATCGTGCCAAATCTCGGCGCAACGCGTTACACGATTGGTCCCGACCGAATTGACTCCCAATCGCAGGGCGCGAACGCGCCGTTCAACGAAACAATTTTGCGTTTCCCGGGCGTGTCGCGTGATTCGTTCGGGCAGCTTCACGTTCGCGGCGAGCACGGCAACCTTCAGTACCGCATCGATGATGTCTTGGTCCCGGAAAGTATTCCCGGTTTCGGACCAGAATTAGCGACGCGTTTCGCCGACAATATCTCGTTGATGACCGGCGCGCTACCGGCGCAATTCGGCTTTCGTCAAACGGCGGTGATCGATATTCACACAAAAAGCGGCGCGGCCTTTAGCGGCAACGAAGCCGCCATCGAGGTCGGAAGTTTCGACACGTTCCAGGAAAGTCTCGAACGCGGCGGAGTCACCGGAAGACTGAGCTATTACGTCATGCAAAGTTATTTCCACAGCGGGATCGGCGTTGAAAATCCAACGAGAAGCGACCACCCGATTCACGACGACACGGATCAATTCAAGGAATTCGCCTACGCATCCTACATTATTGACGACACCAGCCGGTTCTCACTTTTGGTCGGCGACGATCACAACGATTTTCAAATTCCAAACAATCCTGGACAAATGCCGGCATTCACCCTCGGCACAAGATCGACATTCAACTCAGCGAAGCTCAACGAAAACCAGTCGGAAGATAATCAATACGACATCCTGACCTACCAGAAGAAAGTTGACGATTTCAATTTCCAGATCTCGGCCTTCAACCGCTACAGCTCGATTCTTTTTCGTCCGGACAATGTTGGCGATTTGATTTTCAACGGAGTCGCTTCGCGAGTGGATCGCGATATTCAGTCCAACGGTCTCGAATTCGATTCGAGTTACAAGTTGAATGACGAGCACACGATTCGCGCCGGCGGAATTTTCACCGAGCAATACGCGACGGTCGATACGGTGACCCTCGTTTTCCCCGGTTTTATTGATTCGATGGGCGTGCCACAGCAAACGAGCACGGTGCCGCGGCGAATCGTCGATAATAACAGCAAAACGGGTTACTTCTACGGCTTCTACTTGCAGGATGAATGGAAGCCGCTCGAGCAATTGACGATCAATTATGGTGCGCGGCTCGATTTCGTAAACGCGTTCGTAGACGAGAATCAGCTCAGCCCGCGAGTTAATGTCGTCTACAAACCGTGGGACGGGACCGCGCTTCATGCGGGTTACGCGCGTTACTTCACGCCACCGCCACTGGAAGCGGTTCCGCAAAGCACGATCTCTAAGTTCGCCAACACAACGAACCAGTCGGCAATCACGAAAAATTCGCCGACCAGTTCCGAGCGCGCGCATTACTTCGACATCGGCATCACCCAAAAAATCCTCGAAGGCTGGAATGTCGGCCTCGATGGCTTTTACAAAAGCTCGCATTCGACAATCGATGAAGGTCAGTTCGGCCAGGCGCTCATTCTTTCGTCATTCAATTACAAGCGCGGCCGAATTTACGGCGGCGAGCTGACCACGAATTACGATCACGGTCCATTTTCACTTTATGGCAATGCGGCGTATGAATGGGCGCGCGGCACCCACTGGAGCTCCGCGCAATTTCTGTTTGATCCTACCGAGTACAAGTTCGTCAAAAATCACTGGGTCTTTCTCGATCACGACCAGCGTTGGACTGCGACCGCTGGAGGCGCTTACACCTGGAACGATTGGAGGCTCTCCAGCGAGTTTCTGTACGGAAGCGGGCTTCGTCGCGGATTCGCCAACACCAAGAGCGTGCCCGACTACGGAACCGTTAACCTCGGTCTTCAGCGAATCGTGAAAATTCCGAAATGGCCAGGCAGTTTCAAAGTCCGGCTGGATATCATGAATCTCTTCGACAAGATTTATGAATTGCGCGATGGGAGCGGCATCGGAGTAGGCGCTCCGCAATTTGGACAACGCCGCGGATTTTACGGAACAGTCGCTTACGATTTTTAGCTGACTGAGTTATAATCGCGGTATCGTTAGGCGAAATGGACGTCGCCGATCATTCCCAATTCCGGCATTCGCACGATTTCGTGAGCGATTTCACGAAAGGCGAGCGGCGGACCCACATCGTCATCGCCATTACTGGCGTGATGATGATCGTCGAGATCGCTGCCGGTCTCATGTCGCACTCGATGGCGTTGCTTGCCGATGGCTGGCACATGAGCACGCACGTCACCGCATTTTTGATCACGGCGGTCGCGTATTATTTCATGCGACGGCATTCGTCGAGCGAGCAATACAGCTTCGGCACGGCAAAAATTGGAGTGCTTGGCGGATTCGCGAGCGCAGTGGTTTTATCTGTGGTCGCGCTGCTCATGGCGGGCGAGTCGATCCATCGCTTGTTTGCTCCTTTGGAAATTCATTTTAACGAAGCGATCGGGATCGCCTGTGTCGCGTTAACCGTAAATCTTCTTTGTGCCTTCATTCTAAAAGGCGCTCATGATCACTCACACGATCATTTCCCGGCGGAAGATCGACATCATCATCATTCGCACGAGCAGGATCTGAATTTGCGCGCCGCTTACCTCCACGTCCTCGCCGATGCTTTCACGACGCTGCTTGCGATTGTCGCTTTGACCTCTGGAAAATTCTTCGGCTGGGGCTGGCTGGACCCGGTCGTGGGACTAGTCGGCAGCGGCATTGTTTTCTCCTGGGCGTATTCATTGTTGCGAGACACGAGCGGAATTTTGGTCGATCGCACACCGCTCTCGTCCGACCTGCCGGAGGAAATCCGCCGCGCGGTGGAGTCCGACGCCGACTCAATCGTGACCGACCTTCACGTCTGGCAGATCGGCGCGGGAAAATTTGCCGCAATCGTGTCGATCGTCGCACACGCGCCAAAATCGTGTGAAAGCTATCGCGAGCTTTTGCGCGATCATCATGAGCTCGTCCATCTCACGATCGAAACGCAGCATTGTCGCGCGGATCACGAATCGGTCGCACAATCTTGAACGCTGTCATTACGTTCTGGCAAGTTGTCGCGGCCTACGCTTTTGCGCTCGCCGGTGGAACGATTGCGACAACGCTGCGTTTAACTCACAGACCGCTCTGCGCGTTGATTAGTTTCGCGGCTGGAACGCTCCTCGGCGTAACGTTGTTCGCGATTCTTCCGGAGAGCTTGCACGATTCGCCGTGGTGGGCGGTGACATTGGCAGCTGCAACCGGCTACGCGCTCTTCTTTTTCATCAGCAAATATGTTCATCACGTTTGCCCGGCATGCGCGGCCAGCCATTTTGACGCGGACGCGACGAAGCATTTCGCCGAGATCGCGTCCGCGCTGGTAATTGCTTTGGCCATTCACAGCACAATGGACGGCGTCGCACTCGGAATTGGTCGAGAGGCGCAATCCACTATCGCCGGACAATGGTCGCTCTTCAGCGCATTATGCATCCACAAAGTTCCCGAAGGGCTCGCGCTCGGCAGCCTCCTCATCGGCGCGGGAATGCACCGCCTGCGGGCACTTGGCTGGGTCGCCGCGGTCGAAGCGACAACGTTATTCGGCGGGCTCGCCGGGTTTCTCTTGCTCGCCAACAAACCAAATATTTGGCTTGGCCTTTTCATGGCGCAAGTGGGCGGCGGTTTTCTCTATTTAGCCGCGCACGCGCTCCTTGGTGAGATGCTCAAACATGGAAAAGGACTTGTCTTAACAAGTTTTGCACTCGGCGTCGCTGTCATCGTGCTTCTCAATATCGCGTTACGAATTTTGGTGGTATGAACTCATTTTCCGGGAAACCGGTTTGATTTGAGTCGCGTCCTGTTGTAGCAAATGCACCTCCCATGAAAGGGCTCGCTGCATTCTGCGTTGTCACCATTCTGATCGGCTGTCTTTCGCTCGCGCCTGCGCAATCCGATCACGCGGCCAGCCTCCCGACGAATAACTTCACGAATACCGGTATCGGAACCACGAGCAAAACCGCCAGCGGCGCCAGCCCGACGCCGGGAAGCACTCCAGATGAAACAGAAACTGCCGAGGAAGACGATTCACTTTATCGGGGTAAAACGAGCGAGTTGGCGGCCACGATGATGCGCGATGAAGGAATGTTGCACTTCAAAACTCGCCCGAACGAAAAAGCGCGTAAGGTCGATTCGCTCAAAAGCCTGCCGAGCAGCGGAACCGATCCGAAGTTTCAAGGCGAGCTGGCCATTTCCGGCGTGAGCTCGATTGACAAGATTGCTGCAAAACCGGCGGAAGTTCAGGATGCAGGCCGTCCCGAAGATCCGAGCGATCCGCGTTTCCGAACACGACAACTAATCTTCACGCCGCAAGCGCAAGAAAAACCCAAGAAAGCGGAGGCAGATGCGAACACTTCGCCGAGTCCTTCAGCAAGCGCCTCGCCTAAGGCCAATAGTTCGCCAGGTTCGAAAGAATAATCGACGCGTCGCCGAGATCAGTCGCGCTTCGGCTTGAGCAGCGGAAACAAGATCACGTCGCGAATCGATTCTGCGCCCGTAAACATCATCGCGAGCCGATCGATCCCCAAACCGAATCCACCGGCGGGCGGCATTCCGTGTTCGAGCGCGAGCAAAAAATCCTCGTCCAGCTTTTGCGTTTCCTCGCCCGCTTGTTCGAGTAAACGCTGGCGCTGCACGTCGGGATCGTTCAGCTCGGTGTAACCGGGCGACATTTCGACGCCGTTGATAATTAGTTCATAAACGTCGACCAGCGCCGGATCGGCAGCGTTTTGTTTCGCCAAGGGCACCAGCTCTTTTGGACAATGCGTCACGAACAACGGATCGAACGTTTTTTCTTCCACCAATTTCTCGAACACATGTTGCGTGACTTCGAAGTCCGCGTGTTGCGGCAGAATCTCCAGCTTGAACTGGCGCGTCGCGCGCTCGCGGCGTTCTTTCGCAGAAATGTCGAACCAATCCTTCCCCGCCGCTTCCTTAACAAGATCGACATAACGCGCGCGGCGCCACGGCCGCTTCAGATTGATCGCGCGCACAACTTTGCCCTCGGCGTCTTTGTGTTCGATCTCGAGCGAGCCGGAAATTTTTTCTGCGAAATGACAAATTAATTCCTCCACCAGGTTCGCCATTTTCTCGAAATCGGCGTAGGCCCAGTACACCTCTAGCATTGTGAATTCCGGATTGTGCTTCCGCGAGATGCCTTCGTTCCGAAAATTCCGGTTTAGCTCGAAAACTTTGTTGAATCCGCCCACGAGCAACCGTTTCAAGTAGAGCTCCGGCGCGATGCGCAGATAGAGATCGAGCCCGAGCGCTTTGTGGCGCGTGCTAAACGGTTGCGCGGCCGCGCCCCCCGCCACTGTTTGCAACATCGGCGTTTCGACTTCGAGAAAGCCGCGATCCTCCAGAAATCGCCGGATCTCGCGCACCATCGCAATGCGTTTTCGAAATGCCTCGCGCGATTCCTCATTTGCGACAAGATCGACATACCGCTGGCGGTAACGCGCTTCGACATCCTGCAGGCCATGCCATTTTTCCGGCGGTGGCCGGAGCGATTTGGAAAGCACTTCGAATTTATGCGCCTTGAGAGTGGGCTCGCCGGTCTTTGTCAGGAAACAGGCGCCTTCGACGCCGATGAAATCGCCGAGATCGAGCAACTTGAAAATTTCCATCGCGTCGGCGCCGATCTCTTTCTCGTGGAAATAAGCCTGAATCCGGCCGCTCGCGTCACGAAGATCGACAAAGTGGCTTTTCCCCATGTCGCGATGGGCCGTGATGCGTCCCGCCGCGCGCAGTGTTTCGCCTTCCTTAAATTTCTCGCGCACTTCCGCGATTGAGCCGGAAGTTTCAAACGCGCGGCCGAACGGCTCGACTCCGCGCGCGCGCAATGCTTTTAATTTTTCGCGGCGTTGCGCAATCAGCTCGTTTTCCGGCTCCATAGGTCGCGGCTACGGAACGCTTTCTTTCCGCATTCCGCAATCCGAAATGCGCAGGCCCACTATTGGTTTGCCAAGGCAAGATCGACAGTGAAATATTGGCGCCGATTCCTGTAGGGGACGTTGCCAGCGTCCCGGTTGAAACGGGAAGCAAACTGCTTCCCCTACAGCTCGAATTCTTACATGCCGCTCGATTTACCGAAAACCAGCTCGAAACGCGACGGACCGCTGGTCAAACAGTTCTCCGTTTTTCTGCCCAATAAAGTTGGCGCGATGCACGACGTGCTCAAATCGCTGACCGCACACGATTATCACGTCATCGCGATGAGCGTTTCGGAATCGACCGACTCGGCAATCGCTCGCCTGATCGTGAGCGACCCCGATGGAGTCGAACAATTGTTCCGGCAAAACAACATCGCGTTCGGGATGTGCGAAGTGGTGGTGGTCGAGATGGCCGAGGTCGCGTTCGAGCTGCCGAGACTTTTCGCGTCCATTTTCATGGCCGAGGTAAACGTGCATTTTACTTATCCCCTGCTCATGCGTCCGCACACTCACGCCGCGCTCGCGATTCATGTGGATGATAACGACTGCGCGATTTCAGTTTTAAGTGGTGCCGGCTTTCACCTGCTGAGCCAGAGCGATATCTCGCGATAAGATCGACAATCGCAAGTCGCGGCCTCTTTTCCATGGCTGCACAGTTGACACGGGCCGAGGCTTACCTAGAGAAAACATTCACCCATGGCGTCGCTTTCCTTTGTTTCCACCGGACGACCCGATCGCAGCTTTCAGATCGGATTGGCCCTCGTGATTCTTTTTGCAGTCGCCGAAATCTTCGTCGGCGGATTTCATTACGTCAGCAGAACGCGCCCAGCGAGCGTGGCGATCGCGCCGCGGACGGTTCCAGCGGCGCTGCCGTCAGTCGCGCCATCGGCGCCACCGGTTGCTTTGCCCATCGCTTCGCCAAACACTGCGCTTACTCCGCCCACTTCGGTCGCATCCGAATCGGATCGTCTATTGAAACAAGCGCAATCCGAGAAGGACACGGGCAGCGCATTGGCACGATTGCAGGCTGCGTCGGAACGGGATCCCAAAAATGCGGAGCTACTCGCGGAGATCGCGTCCATTTACGAGCTCACCCAAAACTTCGACCGCTCCTCCGAAACCTGGCGGCGCGTGCTCGCGATCGGTCCCTCGGCTGGCGCGCTCTACGATCTCGCCGACATGAAATTGAAAACCGGCGTGCCAACATCGACATCAGCCACGCCGCCGATCACCGGTTCGGCATTGGATGCGGGTAAGCCAACCACGCTCGCTGAAGCGACGGGCGTTCGCAGCAACGCGGAGGGGATTCCCACTGGCTCGATGCTCGGCATCAGCGAAGTGACCGCTTCCGAAACTCCGGATGCCGACTCGGAAACAAATCTGATGTTGCGCATCGCGGTGAAAAAACGCCCGGGCGCGGTCCTCGATCACACAAAAGTGAAGATTCAGGTCTATTTTTACGACACGGTCGGGGACAACGATATCAAATTGACCGATGCGGACGTGAGCTATGAGTGGTTGACTCCGAATCACGATTGGGTGGACAGCAGCAGCGAAACGCTCGCCGTGACTTACATCCGTCCCAAATCGAAGGCCAAGTCCGCCGAGTCGGACCTCGCCGCCGCTGCCGCTGCGATTAACCCCGCGAAAAAAGGCAAGCTGGTCAAAGCCAGCGCGCCCTCCGATTCGAGCAATCGCAAATATCTTGGTTACATCGTGCGTGTTTATTATAATGATCAGCTTCAGGACAAACGCGCCGAACCGACCAAACTCCTCACTCTTTTTCCAGCGCCCTACACCGCTCCGCCGCAGTAATGCAATTGCTCATCGTTCACCGCGATCCTGAAATGGGGGAAGCGCTGGTGCAGATGATCAGAAACTACACGGCGCACCATTGTCATTGGATCGAGAACGACAACGCGGCGATGGATTGGGGCCGCCGGCATGAGCGCTGCGATCTCCTGCTCGTTCAACTCGGAGCCGACGGGATCGACGGCCTCGCACTCGGCTGCGCCCTCAGCGAAATTTTTCCCGGCCTCCAGGTTTTATTTTTTCCAAGTTACAATGCGGGCGAGCGGCGGCTCGAAGTCGCGGAGACAAAAATTTTTCCGGAACCGATCGAAGGCGACGAGCTGCTAAGCGCGATTGAGCGCGCGGAGCATGCACCGCCAAATGCGCCGGATTTGTTTCACGTCGTCGATATTTTGCAGATGTGTTGTCTGAACCGGCGGAGCGGCGCGCTGCAAATGGTCAAAGACTCGAAGAGCGCGCTTATCTACTTGCGCAGCGGCAAGATTGTTCACGCCGAAACGACCACTGCGCGCGGGCGCGACGCACTAGCTGAAATCTTGGAATGGAAGTTGGTTGAATTCGCTTACGAGCGCAGCGTGCGTCCGCCGCTGGAGACGATCAGCGAGCAATGGGACGAAGTCCTGATCGATCTGCTCGGCGCCGACAAAAGCGCCAGTGCCGTCGAATCGGAAAGGCGTTCGGCCTAGCCTTTTCTATGCAACCGCGCGCGTTTCCGATAGTTTACGTTTTCATGAGCGCGCGCTGGCTGCCGGTCTGCATTTTATTTGTCGCGACCAGCGCGATCGGCCAGATCCAGGTCGAGTTAAAATTTCCCCGACTGCAATACATCGCCTACGAACCAGTCGTCGCGAATCTCACCATCACGAATCTCGCGGGACGTGATGTCGATCTTCACGACGCCGAAGGCCAGGCCTGGTTCAGTTTCGAAATCACCGGCGATGAAGGACGCTCGATTGCGCCGATCTCAAACACCGCAGCCGAGCTGCTCAAGATCTCGGCCGGCCAGCGCGTGACTCGCAAAATAAATCTCAGCCCGCTGTTCAGTGTTCACGATTTCGGGACCTATCACGCACGAGCGCATGTTTACTTCGCCGATCTCAACAAGTTTTATTATTCGCAGCCAAAAGTTTTCGAAGTGACGGATGCGCGGCCGATCTGGCAAAAGACAGTCGGCGTTCCGGAAGGCAATCGCGGCTCGGGAAATGTGCGCACCTATTCATTGATGACGAACCGCTTTCCCGATCACACCTCGCTCTATGTGCGCGTCGAAGACAAAGAGACCGGCGCGGTGTATGCGACTTATTCTCTCGGGCAAATCATCGCGTTTGATCAACCGCAAGCGGAGTTCGATCGCTCGAACCAGCTCCACCTGCTTTATTGCGCCGCGCCCCGCAACTGGGGCTACGCGCGAATCGGGCTAAATGGTGAATTGCTCTCGCGCGCAAGTTTGGCCGAAACGAAGACGCGCCCGCGGCTTGTGCATGCCGATGACGGCGTGGTAAAAATCGCCGGCGGAATGATGGAAACGCCCGCAACTCAAGCCACACGCGCAAACGCTCCGAAACTTTCCGCGCGTCCGCCGAATCCGCCGAAGGAAGAATAGGAATGCAAAGAAGTTTTATTTCGATTGTTTGCGCGGCGGGCGTTTTCTTTGTCGCGACCGCCGTTTACGCGCTGCCCGCGCCCAGTTCGCTCAACACACGCGATCGGCGCAGCGTCGCTCCACGCCCGGCTCCCGCGCCGCGCACGCAAACACGAGCCGCCACGCCACGCCAAACTACCACCGTCGTCATTGACCCCGGTCACGGCGGACATGATCGCGGCGGAATCGCCGGCCAGCGCGTGGACGAGAAAACAATGAACCTTGATGTCGCTTTGCGGCTGAGATCGGTGCTCCAGTCGTACGGTTATCGCGTGGTGATGACGAGGGATAGCGACGTTTTCATTCCCTTGGGAACTCGCGTCGCGATCGCCAACTCCTACCCTGACGCGATTTTTGTCTGCGTTCACTTCAATGCCACGCCACGGCGCAGCGCGAGCGGAATTGAAACTTATTTTTATAGTTCGCAAAGTTTGGCGCTCGCGTCGGCGATTCATTATTACGTGGCAGGCGGCGCGCCATCGGAAAATCGCGGAGTGCGTCGTCGCGGCTTTTATGTTTTGCGAAACACGCGAGTTCCGTCCGTGCTGGTCGAATGCGGATTTCTGACCAACCCAACCGAAGCGCGTTACGCGCAAGATTCCAGCTATCGCCAAAAGCTTGCCCTCGAAATTGCGCATGGAATACAAAACCGTGAGACGGTGTCCCGAATTGCCGGCGCCACCCGAGTTGTCTCCGACACGGCTTCGACGGCGTCCGAGCCGGAAACAGTTCCGCTTCAGCCGTTCATCGACCAAACGCACTACCGCGACCCGGATTTGTCGGCTTCAAAGCACAAACGAAGCTCCAAGAGTTCATCAAGATCGACATCGTCCAAGCGGAAGAAATCATCCGGTTCAGCTTCCGCCTCCTCCAGGAAAAGCAGCAGGAAAAGATCAAGCGCGGCGGCCACGGAGGACTAGTTGGAATCGGCTGTCCTGAGTTCGGCGCAAATGCAGGCGGCGGAGCAGGCCGCTGTCGCGAATGGCGTCAGCATTGAAACGTTGATGGACGAAGCCGGCGCGGGAATTGCACGCGCCGTCCGGCAATTTTTTCCTAAACCGGCCACCTGCATTGTTTTCGCCGGCAAAGGTCACAACGGCGGCGACGCGCTCGTCGCCGCGGAACATTTGCAACGCATCGGCTGGAAGATCGACTGTCGCCTTCCCTTTCCGGAAGAAAGTTGCAGCGAGCTCACACAGAAAAAATTGAAAGCACTGCGCGCTTCGAATGCGAAAGCGACGGACGCAATTCTCCTCGCGCCGCAGACAATCATTCTCGATGGCTTACTCGGCACCGGCGCGAAATCATTTCTGCGCGAACCGATCCGCAGCGCCGCGCGCGAGATCAATCAGCTGCGTCGGGAGGAAAATGCTTTTGTCGTCGCGGTCGATCTTCCAAGCGGTCTCGATGCTGATTCCGGCGAAGCCGATCCGGAAGACTCGGTCGTTGCGGATTTCACGGTTACGATCGGATTTGCCAAGCACGGCTTGATTGTCGATTCCGCGCTTGATTTCGTTGGGCGAATCGAAGTCGTGCCGCTTGCGGCGCTCTCGCTCGAGCCGAGCGTCGCGAACGAGCTTGTCGCCACTCCGCATTCACTCGGCGCGCTGTTGCCCCGCCGGACGTTTCGCGCTTACAAAAACGAATTCGGGCGGATCGGCATCATCGCCGGTTCGAAAGGTTTGCTCGGCGCCGCGTTGTTGGCCACGCATGGCGCGCTCCGGGCCGGCGCGGGATTGGTTAGAGTTTTCGTTCCCGAAGAAATTTATGAGATCGTCGCAAGCGCCGCGCCGATTGAATCGATGGTGCAACCGGTCCGGAAATATCGCGAGCTGCTCGAACAGGACAACGTCAATGTCTGGGCGCTCGGTCCCGGTTTGGGAAAGGCCCGCGCATCGGAAATTCTCAACCTCATCGAAAATCTGTCGCAACCGATGGTCGTGGACGCCGATGGTTTGAATATTGTCGCGGAAAAGATCGACATCCTGCGGAGTTGCCGTGGACCGCGATTGCTGACGCCGCACCCGGGCGAGATGAAACGGTTGATGGAAGTCGGCAGAATGGCGCGCGCCGGGATTGTGCGAAATTTTTGCGACAAATTTCCAATTACTCTTCTCTTCAAAGGAAGTCGGACAATCGTTTGCGAGCGCGCAAAACCGATCAGCTACAACACCACCGGCAATCCCGGAATGGCGAGCGGTGGAATGGGTGACGTGCTCACCGGAGTTTGCGCCGGTCTCGCCGGGCGCGGCTTGCCGATGTACGATTGCGCTCGCATCGGCGCCTGGGCGTGCGGACGCGCCGCGGAAATATCCATTTTCGAAAACGGCGCGAGCGAGGAATCGCTGGTGGCGAGCGACGTTCTCTCAAATCTTGGCCGAGCGTTCAACGAGCTCCGCGATCCGCCGGTTTAATTAAGGCGCCGCGGCGAAAACCTTTTCCGGCTCGAGCCCGATTCGTTTCAACATCGACAGGAAACGTTTGTCCGGCCTCAGTGGTTTAAACTCCGGCGCGATGCCGATGAAATGAACGGAGGACGAACGTTCCTCGCACGCGCGCTCGAGTTCGCGAATCGCATCGTCGTTTGCGCCGAGCGCGACGTGGACGTGCGCGATTGCATCTCCCGGAGTGTAGCCGGCGCGGTTCGCGATCGCGCGCGCCAAGACTTCTCGTGCTTCATCGGGCCGATTCATTCGCGCGAAGGTGATGGCATGTCCAAACGCGGCGCGGCCACTGAAATTCTCCGCGCGCGTGTAAAGTTCGAGCGCTTCATCGAATCGCCCCGTCTCGCGGTAAAGCGCGGCGAGCAACGGCTCGCCAAAAATAAACGCGGGATCGAGCTGCAACGCGCGTTCGCCGGCGGCGATGGCTTCTTCGTAGAGCCCGAAATACCGATACAGCTCGCACGCCGCGTTGTTCACCCAGAGCGACGCCGGATCAATCGTCGCGATGCGCTCCAAATATTTGAGAGCGTCCTCCCGGTCGCCGCGCGCGGCCAGAAACGCGCCTAAAAAATAATTTGAGGGCGTTGATTTCGGATCGAGAGCAACCGCGCGATAATATTCCCGCGCGGCGCCGTCCATGTTCCAGTCCAGGATCCGTTTCGTCTCGCCGAGATAAACGTGCGCTTCGGCGTCGTCCTTGTCGATCTTGAGCGCGTTGAGCGCGGCTTCGCGCACTTTCGGATATGCCTCCAGCGGCGCAACGTAAGCGTCCGCGAGCCAGAGCCACGCCTTTGCCATTCCCGTCCAGGCGCGAGCAAAGCGTGGATCAATTTTCAAAGCGGTTTGAAAAAACTCCAAACTTTTCCGAAGCGCTTCTTCCGTGCTCTTGTCGGAATAAAACAATCCCTGCAAATACGAATCGTACGCGGCCAGACTTCGCGCGGGTGACGGTTGCGGAGCGATCGCCAGTTTCAGTTTCAAAGTATCGACAATCGCGCGAGTGATTTCGTCCTGGAGAGCGAAGATGCTTTGCATTTCACGCTCGAACGTGTCCGACCAAATGGTGAAGCCGCCGCGCGCATCGATCAGCTCGGCCGTAATCCGAACGCGATTATTTTCGCGGCGCACCGATCCTTCGAGTACGTGCGCGACGTTGAGTTTGCCCGCGACTTCACGCAGATCTGCCTGTCGATCTTTGAACCAAAATGCCGAGCGCCGCGCCGCCACGCGCAGATTGTCGATCTTCGATAGCGCGGTCAAAATTTCCTCCGCGATTCCGTCGCTGAGGTAATCGTGATCCTTGCCGGGGCTAAGATCGACAAATGGCAAGACGGCGATCGAATGCTCGCTGGCCGTGGATTGCTCGCGCTGGATTTGATTCAAATCGGGAGTGCGCGCGATTCCGTAGCGAGTGAGATCGAAGAACCATGAGAGCAGCATCGCGACCGGAAATCCGAGCGCGATCGCCATGATCGCAATTCGCATGCTCCAGGGCGGAAAATCGAACGATGGAAAAACGCTCGTCACGAGCTGGATGAGGCCCGCGCCGAAAACAACGTAGGCCACCGCCACGCTGTAAACCTTGCGCCGTTTCAGTTCGGCGAAAAAACTCTTCAAATTCACGGATTCGTGCCCAGGAGTTTCTGAAATCGCGGATCGTTCCGAAGCGGGTCCCATTCCCAGCGGAATTTCAGATCGTTTACAGTCACGCTATAATCGGCGCTGTCGACTGCGCCCGGCGTTTTCAACAAACGCTCCAGCAATGGGATTGCGAGATCCTTTTCGTCACAGCGCGTATAGATCAGCGCGAGATAGCAACTCATTAACGCTCCGTCCAAAGCATCGACAGATTCCGGCTTGAGCTCAACCGCGCGCCGGCCCTCGCGGATCGCGTCCTGCTTTCGACCAAGGAAAGCGTACGTTAATCCAAGATTTGCATGTCGATCCGCGCTGTCCGGCGATTCGTTGACTCCTGCTTCATAACTCGCGCGCGTCGATTCAAAAAAGTTTCGCGCCGCGTTTGCGTCGCCTTGCGCGAGCGCGACGCAACCGTAAAAGAAATTTTTCGGCGTCATTCCTGCGTTGGTGTAGGAAAATTCGGTCAACGGCGATTCATCCAGCACGCGTTTGGCATTATTGAAATCACGCTCAATCATCGCGACGTCCCACCGGCAGGTGGTGACAACGCCGTCGGGGTCAACTCCGGCAGGGATCTGAGCAATGAATGATTTGAGCGATTGTGTTTCGCCTTTCCACCAAAAATCGACATACCCGCTTTGTGCTTTCGCCACGAGGGACGCCGGCGCCAGCGCGCGCATTCGCGCGACAAGTTCCGCGGCTTCCGGCCACTGGCGCAGCGCGGTAGCGGTAAACAAGAGCGTTCGGATGACGTTCGGATTTTGCGGATCGAGTTTGCCGATTCGCTCCAAACGTTGGAGCGCCTCCTGCCATTTTCCCTGCCGGCGCTTGATCGCTGCGATGAACACGCCGCCCTCGCTGTTATTCGGCGCGAGCCGCAACGCGGTCTCGAACTCGTTCAGCGCGCGATCGTAATCATGATCAAACCAGTAAACGCATTGGCCGAGCGCGAGGTGCGCTTCGCCCAGATTCGGCTGCAATTGCAACGCAATGTCAGCTTCGCTGCGCGCTTTTGTTTTCCACGCGTCCGTGGGTTCGTAATAATGAAAAATCTCCGCGAGCGTGGAAGCGAGCCGCGCGTGCGCGAGGGCAAATTTCGGATCGAGCCCAATCGCTTTCAGGTAAAGCTCCTCGGCTTTTTTGTAGTCCGCGAGCAACGTGTCCGGATTCCGCTCGACTTGGTTTGCTTGCAGATAAACGAGATAAGCGTCGGCGTTTTCGGTCGGTTTGGTTTCTACGCGCGTTTTTTCATCAGCGCTTAGTGTCACGCGGAGCTCATCCGCAATCTGCGCGGCCAGCTCACCTTGCAAGCCTAACGAGTCGGCAAGTGTGCGATCGTAACGATTGGCCCAGAGATGTCGATCTTTCGCGGCGTCGAGCAACTGCACGGTGACGACAACCCGGTTTCCTTCACGGCGAACACTGCCTTCGAGCACGTTACTGACTCCAAGCGTTCGGCCAATTTCTCGAAGATTGTGCGCCTCCTTGCCGCCGCGAAATCCCATCACGCTCGTGCGACTGATTACGCGCAAATCTTTGATCCTCGAGAGACTCGTCAGGATGTCATCCTGGATTCCATCCGCAAAAAATGCGTTTTGCGGGTCGGCGCTCATGTTCACGAACGGCAGCACGGCGATGCTTTTGTCGTGCACGGCTCTGCTCGCGAAACGCTTTTGATAAATGAGCAACGCGAGAAACACCGTGAGAATTGCAACGGCCGCGATCCACCACTTCCGCCGCCAAGGTTTTGCTGCCGCCCGTCCGGAAAGTTTTTGCGGCGTCTGAGCGTTGCCAATTTCGCCGTCGTAATAATTGAAGATGTCGATCTTTACTTGGTGCTTCACTTCGCACTGGCCGAGATCGTGAAGGTGAGGTTGCCAGCGGTCGGACTGCGCGAGGTCTTCCGCGGTGCGCTTGGAGAGGAGAATGTGGCCCGCGTCCGCGCAATCCATCACGCGCTGCGCCATGTTGATTCCAGCGCCGGCAATATTCGTGCGATCGTTTACGTCGCGAACTTGATTGATCGGCCCGCTGTTAATTCCCATGCGCAATTGAATGTCCGGTTGTCCCTTCAGCGCCCGCTGGATTTCCATCGCACAGCGTAACGGCGCTTCCGGGCTGTCGAGAAAGACGAGCGCCATTCCATCGCCGACCGGCAAACGCACAAGCCGGCCGTTCGCCTCCGCGCTGCGAAAACATTCGGTGCTGCGCACGATTTCGTTGAGTCGCTCCTGCAAAAGCCGTTGTTGATCAATCGAAAGCTTGGAGTAGCCGACCACGTCCATGAACAAGACGTGACCAATCTCCAACTGAACGCCCGGCTTCAGCTCACCTGACATCTGTTGTCGATCTTATCGCCGCTGAGTGGCCTCGCCGTCAAATCACAGTTATATTGCGCGATGTCGTTTCAGCTTGAATCGAACTACAAACCGCGCGGCGACCAGGGCCAGGCCATCGCGAAGCTGATCAAATCGGTGGAGGCCGGCAATCGCCATCAGACGCTGCTCGGCGTGACCGGTTCGGGCAAAACGTTCACCATCGCGAACGTGATTCGGGAATTGAATCGTCCGACGCTGGTGATTTCGCACAACAAGACGCTGGCGGCGCAGCTTTATTCCGAGTTCAAGCAATTCTTCCCGAAGAACGCGGTCGAATATTTCGTGAGCTATTTCGATTATTATCAGCCCGAAGCCTACATTCCGCGCACCGACACTTACATTGAGAAAGATTCGTCGATCAACGAGGAGATCGAGCGCTTGCGTTTGTCGGCGACGAGCGCGCTGTTGACGCGGCGAGACACGATCGTGGTGGCGAGCGTGTCGTGCATTTACGGCGTCACCTCGCCCGAAGATTACGAGCGAATGTTGCTCACCGTGAAACGTGGCCAGCATACCTCGCGCGAAGCTGTGCTCGGGCGTTTGGTCGACATGCTTTATGAGCGCAACGACGTAAGTTTTTCGCGCGGCAGATTCCGCGTGCGCGGGGACGTCGTCGAAATTTATCCCGCCACCGCCGACGAGGAAGGCGTGCGGCTGGAATTTTTCGGGGACGAGATCGACGCGATCACGCGATTCGATCCCCTCACCGGGCACGCGCGCGAATCGCTCAGCGTGATCACATTTTTCCCCGCCAAACAATTCGTCACGCCCGCGGACAAACTGAATCGCGCGTTGCAGACCATTCGCGCGGAGTTGGAGGACCGAATCAAAGTTCTCGAGCGCGACAACAAGCTGCTCGAAGCGCAGCGGCTCCGGATTCGCACTGAATATGATCTCGAGATGTTGCAGGAAATGGGATTTTGCAACGGGATCGAAAATTACTCGCGGCATCTTTCCGGGCGGCCGCCCGGTTCAAAGCCCTACACGATTATCGATTTCTTCCCCAAAGATTTTCTCGTCGTGATCGATGAATCGCACGCGACGATTCCGCAGATCGGCGGCATGTACGAAGGCGATCGCTCGCGAAAAACGGTCCTGGTCAATTACGGATTTCGATTGCCGAGCGCGCTCGACAACCGACCGCTAAACTTCGACGAGTTTATGAAGACCACGAACCAGTTGATTTACGTGAGCGCAACTCCGGCCGAGTTCGAAATTCAAAACAGCGTCGCCGGAAACAAAGGATATGCGCCGCACAAACGGCAGCGGATTGGGGATCAAGAACTGGTGCCTTTTGTTCTGCCCGGGAAAAATCGATCGCCGAACGGCGAAGTGAATATTTCGCGGACCGACCAATCGCCGGACGAGTTCGACGTTAAAACTCCCGGCGCTCCGCTGGTTGTCGAACAAATTATTCGCCCGACCGGTTTGCTCGATCCAAAGATCACGATCAAGCCGCTCAAGCATCAGATCGATGACACGATCGAACTTTGCCGGCAGCGCGTTGAGCGCAACGAGCGTGTCCTGATTACGACTTTGACGAAACGCACCGCGGAAGATCTGGCGGATTATCTCCGCGACGTCGGATTGAAAGTTCGCTATCTCCACAGCGACATCGACACGATCGAGCGCGTAGAAATTTTGCGCGCGCTGCGCGCGGCCGAGTTCGACATTTTGGTCGGGATCAATTTGCTTCGCGAAGGTCTCGATCTTCCGGAAGTGTCGCTCGTCTGTATTCTTGACGCGGACAAGGAAGGATTCTTGCGCAGCCAAACGTCGTTGATTCAAACCGCAGGCCGTGCGGCGCGGCACATCAATGGTGAAGTGGTGCTCTTCGCCGATCAGATCACGCAAAGCATGGAAGCGTTGATTTCGATCTCGGAATATCGGCGCACGCGGCAGATGGAATACAACGAGAAACACGACATCACTCCGCAAACCGTTCGGCGCGCGGTCCAGGAAAGTTTGCACACGATTTTGCGCGGCCGCGAGATTGCGGCGTCAGTGATTCAGGAAGCCGGCGGCAATTTCGATCTCACCGAACTACTGCGCGAGCTCGAGGATGAGATGCAGCACGCCTCGGCTAATTTGGAGTTCGAGCGAGCGGCATTGTTGCGCGACCAAATCATGGAAGTCAAAAACGGCGCCGGCATCACGAAGATCGAGCCGAAACGGCGTCCAGTGAAATACACTCGTAATTCCGGGCGACGCAGGTCGCGTGTGTAGGGTAGCGCACGCGTCTCGCGTGTTGGTTTCGGCGTCTCGCCGAAACAATCTTTCCAAAAAAGTTCGCGATTGCGAGACGCAATCGCCAGCACGCGGGACGCATGCGCTACCCACTGAAGGCTCGCACGCGACTAGCTTCACAAAACGCAGATGTCGATCTTCCGCGCGATCATTAGCTTGTCGATCTTGTGTGTGACAAGCGCGCATGCCCAGCTCAACCAAGCGAGCTCACTTCAGGAAGTCGAATTCTCGCACCTGAGCCAGCGCGATCCGAATCCGCTTGCCGAAAAAGCGCTCGCGATTCATCCGGAGCAATGGAAGCACGCCGAGAGCGAGCATTTCATTTATCATTTCGTCCACAGTTACGTGGCCACGCCCGTTTCCGTGGAAGCCGAGTTTCATTATCGCGTCATCGCGAAGGCACTGGAACGCGAGCAGCCGGCCGGCGACATCAAATCGAACATTTACATTTTCGAGCGGCCAGAAGAATGGCAGGAGTTCCAAGCCTACGGAAACCTGGAAAAATGGACAGGCGGCATTCATTCCGGCGGCAGCCTGTTCATCCAACGGAATCCTTCATATAAGTACACCGATAATTCGCTCGGGCACGAGATCGTCCACCTCGTTCTGCACCGCTTTTACACCGACGCGATTCCGTGCTGGCTCGATGAAGGCCTGGCGCAGTTCATTTCCAAAGATTCGCACGCCAGTTACGAACGCGCGCGCGGTTACACTTCGAAACCGCACTCCGACGCGATCGCTCCCGGCGAATTAATTCCGCTGACGAACTTGATCGCGCTAACGCGTCCGCCTTCCGATCGCGTTCGCATTTTCTACGATGAATCGGAGCGACTCGTGCGTTTCCTCGCCATTACCGACAAGCCGAGTTTTCTAATTCTGATCGACTCCATCGCGCGACATCAGCCGCTGGAGATGGTCCTTCCGAAATTGTACGGCGGAAGATTCCCGACCTCAGCGGCGCTCGACGAGCAATTTCGGAATTACGCGGCGAAAGATTTCGGCACGACGTTACAACAGGCCAGCAACGAGTAGCGGCGGCGCGCCGCCGGCCAGCCTTTAGTATTTGGCAAGCGATGCGCTTGCCCTACAACTGCAACATCGCGAGAATGCACGCTCGATGCCGAAAGCAAAAACCAAACCCGTTGCTGCTTCGAAGATCTACGCGGTCGTCGGTTCGGACGATGTCGAAGTAAAACGCACCGCGTCTGAGCTCGCGGAAAAGTTAAAGCCGAAAGATGCGGGCGAGTTTGGTTCGGAGACGATTGACGGCGCGGCCGACAACGCGGACCAGGCCGCGGCGCGGATAAGATCGACAATTGAGGCGCTGCGCACGCTGCCGTTTTTCGGCGGGGAGAAATTGGTTTGGCTCAAGAACGCGAATTTTCTCGGTGACGATCAAAAATCGAAATCGCAGGCGGTCCAAAGCGCGCTGGAAGAACTTACTGAGACGCTTGAATCAGAAATCGGGTCCGAAGTTATTTTTTTGATCAGCGCAATCGACGTCGACAAGCGCCGCTCGTTTTACAAAACGCTCGTTAAGCGCGCCGAGATCGAGGTGTTCGACAAACTCGATTCGAGCCGTGGCGGTTGGGAAGAGGCGGCCACCGAGCTGGTTCTCGCGCGCGCGAAAAAACGAAAGCTGCAATTCGCGGACAACGCGCTTGAGCTTTTCGTTCTCCTCACCGGCGGCGACACGCGAGACATCGAGAATGAACTGGAAAAGATCGACATCTATCTCGGGAAAGAACGCGCGGTAAATGTCGATCTTGTCCGCGAGCTGGTCCCGCTTACCCGCGAAGGCGTTATTTTCGATTTGAGCAACGCGCTGGCCGCGCATGATCTGCAACGGGCGCTCGAGATGGTGCGCCAATTACTCGATCAAGGCGAAAGCGCGATTGGCATTTTGCTCGTCGCGATCTTGCCGACGGTCCGAAATCTTTTGCTCGCGAAAGATCTGATGGAGCGGCACGGAATTCCGCGACCGCACGTTCCGTTTCCATTTATTTCGGCGGTGAATCGTTTGCCGCCAGACGCGGTTGCGCATCTGCCGCGGAAGAAAGATGGAAGCATCAACGCTTACACGCTTGGGCTCGCCGCCCAAAACGCGCATCGATTCAGCACGCAGCAATTGATAGCTGGAATGCAGGCGTGTCTGGCTGCGAACCTGCAAATCGTCACCACGCAGCTCGATCACGAGTTAATTTTGACGGAAGTCGTGGTGAAACTGCTCGGGAAATAATTGTAGCGGCGGTCTATGACCGCCGTTTTCTTGATCTTCGGCGCTCATAGAGCGCCGCTACAGTTTCAGCTTTCGCCCGCCTGCTTGCGCGCGATCGGCCCGACGTAAGGAATGTCCCAGCGCACACCGGTGAACGCTTTCACCGTGGCGATGATCCAGAGAACGACAAAGCCGATGTGGATAATGGCGGCGATGATGGACCAAAAGAAAACAAGGATGCCGCCGATTCCGGGGATCGATCCCAAAATCATGAACAGAATTTTCGAAACGATATTGAAGAGAAACCAAGCCAGACCAAAGACGATCGATTGCATCGAGTAAAAACGGACGAAGGCGTCGTGTTTCTCCAAAATGAAAAAGACGATGCCTCCGATCAGCGGGATGCAGGCGAGGGCCGCGGCAATGTTGGAAGGAAGACCGGTTGATTTCGGAGAATCGGAGACAGGCGGCGGCGGCGTTGGATCGTCCGGCATAAAGTAGTTACACAAGATGGTAGCCGGTTTTGTCAACTCCGAAAGGGTTGGCGAGGAAACGGTTTTACTTTTTCGCGCCGCGAAAATCAATACCGTCTCGCCGTGATCTCGACCGAAGTGCGGACTGGCGCGCAATCTTATCCCGTTTTGATTGGCCTAGGATTGCTCGCGGCCGCCGGCGACCGAATCAAAGAGAGACTGCGCCCGTCGCGGTGCGTAACGATTTGCGATACGAACGTCGGACCGCGTTTCGCGGTGGCGCTGCAAAATAGTTTACGCGCCGCCGGCTTTGAACCGGCCCTCATCACTGTTCCGGCGGGCGAACAAGCGAAGACGCTCGAGCAAGCCGGAGAAATCTGCGAGCAAATGCTCGGCAACGGTTTGGATCGACAATCGTTCGTCATTGGCCTCGGGGGCGGTGTCATCGGCGATCTTTCCGGGTTTGTGGCCGCGATTTTCGAACGCGGCGTTCCGCACGTGCAAATGCCGACGACGCTTCTGGCGATGGTCGATAGCTCGATTGGTGGAAAGACCGGCGTGAATGCGCGCGCCGGTAAAAATTTAATCGGCGCGATTCACCAACCGGTTCTTGTGATCGACGACGTGGACGTTCTCAGAACGTTGCCGCCGCGCGAATTGCACCAGGGCTTCGCCGAAATCGTGAAGCACGCCATCATCGCCGACGCTGAAATGTTCCGCGAACTGCAAGATGTCGATCTTGCTAAGATTGATTTCGCGCCGCTCGTGCGCCGCAACGTGGAAATCAAAGCGCGCATCATCGCGCATGACGAGCGCGATGAAAAAGGCGAGCGAGCGCTGCTAAACTTTGGCCACACCATCGGCCACGGAATCGAGCGCGCGGTCAATTACGATATTCCGCATGGCGAAGCGGTAAGTCTCGGGATCGTCGCGGCGTGCGAAGTTTCTGTTCGCAAAGCGGGCCTGCCAGAGTCCGACCGCGACGCGATTGTCGATCTTCTGAAGAAATTTCAGCTTCTGACAAAACTTCCGAGGAATTTTCCGCGCGAGAAAATTCTCGACGCGCTCAGGTTCGATAAAAAATTCGAGCGCGGCGAAATTCGGTTCGTTGTCGCGTCAGGAATTGGCTCCGCTCACTTATCGCGCGACGTGACGATGGAAGACATTCGCGCCACGGTGGATGCATTATAATCCCCGCGCGTGTTCCGATAATATTCGGCGAGCCCTTCCGCAACGCTGTCGGCGTATTCGCGAAAAATGCTTTTGCGCTGAACGCCGTTGATTTCTTGCGCGCCGTCGTAATCGCCCGCCTGAATGCGCGCGAATGCGTCTTTGCTGTTCATGACGTAAGGCTCGCAATAAACGACCGGGCAACGATAAAGCCGCGTCGCGAGAAGATTGCGCGCGTAAACGTAACCGCTCGTTCCGACTTTCGTGGTCGTTTGCGTCGTCGGGTATTGATACGCGGGCAGGCCGGTCGCTTTCGCCATCGAGCTCGCGACCGTATCGGCGAGCGGAAGTTCTTCGTCGTAAACGCGGCTCAGCAGGCGGCGGATCATTTCAAATCGTTCGTCGTCAAACTGCAGCTCGTCTTGCAAATAGGAACCGTTCACGAGCAGATGCAGATGATTGTCATCGATTAACGTCGGATTGCCCGGATCGCCCCACCCTTCCGCGTTCAAGTGCAGACAAACGACGAGATCGGGATGCAGCTTGTTGTTCACGCGCACCGCCCGCTGCCGGATCTCGCTGTAGCGATAAAACAGAATTTCGCTTTGAAACTTGATCGTCCCCTCTTTCGCCGGGTCTTTCGGGTTCAACACTTCGTCACGTGGGCGCGGAACGCCGTTCTTGATTAAAATTTTTCGCGCGAGCTGTTTGAAATCTTCCGGGCGCTTCGATGTGGTGGGTTGTGTGCTGTTGCGAACGAACAGGACCGTGGCGCCAAGTTTTCGCAATCGAGAAGCGAGCAGGCGCGAGACGCGCAATGCGAGATCGCCCTCGGTCACCGGCTTGCTCTCGCCCACTTTGAACCAACGCTCTTCCATTTTCGCCCACTTGCCGCCGAGGTGCCCGGGATCGAGCGCGATGCGCACTCCGGAAAGAGGTTTGTTTGCCTGCGCGGGCGGTAACGATTTCGCCGGACGCCAAAGCCGCGGCACGTGCTCGTCGGAATTCGGATCGGGCGCGAAATGAAGAGTGAAAACTTTTCCGGGTTCGTGGTTGGTTACGATTTGCGCGCTCTCATTGTCGATCTTGATCAGATCATCCGGAATCCCGTGGGTGCAATAAACATCGTTGAGCAGATGCACGAATTCGTCATGCGTGATGGTGCGTTGATAATGCTCGAGCACGTCCCATCGCGGTTCGCTTCCAAGAATGCCGAGATTGTCGGCTGCCTCCGCGGCGCGAGCGAAGATCGGCAGCGAACAAAATAATAACGAGCAAACGACAAGCAGTGGACGAATTAGCATCGACGTTTTGAACCTGTTCAATACGATCCTGTTCAATGCTAACGGCACTTTTTCTCGGCGACATCGTCGGCCAACCGGGCCGTGACGCGGTGGTTGCCTGTTTGCCGAAGCTCAAGGAACAACACGGAATCGATTTCGTCGTCGTGAACGGAGAGAACGCCGCCGGCGGACGCGGCATTACCGGAAAAATCACGATCGATCTTCTGCGCGCGGGCGTCTCGGTTGTGACCACTGGCGATCACGCGTGGGACCAGAAGGATATTTTGGGCTTCATCGACACCGAACCGAGATTGTTGCGGCCGGTGAATTATCCCGCGGGCGCGCCGGGAAACGGCTCGATTGTTCTTGAAACCGCGAAAGGAAAAGTCGGTGTGATCAATGTCCAATGTCGCACTTTCATGCAACCGATCCTGGAGAATCCATTTCATGCGGTCGAAGAAGCGGTGAACAAAGTGCGCGAGGAAACGCCGAACATCATCGTGGATGTGCATGGCGAAACGACGAGCGAGAAAATTGCGATGGGTCGGTTCCTGGACGGAAAAGTTTCCGCCGTTCTCGGCACACACACGCACGTGCAGACTGCCGACGAACAAATTCTTCCCGGCGGAACAGCTTTTCTGTGTGACGCGGGAATGTGCGGCCCGGTCAATTCCATTCTCGGTCGCGCGATCGAGCCGATTTTGAATCGCTTCGTGACCAACATGCCGGCCGCGTTTCCAGTTGCGGCCGGCGAAGTGCGTTTGCACGGCGCGCTCATCGAGATCGACGAAAAAACCGGCCGCGCCCAGCGAATTACTCGCGTCGATGAGGCCGGACCGAGCGAAACGCCCGGCGAACCCGAGGCGAAGATCGACAATGAACAATCGACCGGGCCGGAACAGACCTAGTCATTGGGCTTGAAGAATCGTTCCGGGCAGTCTTGAATTATTTTCGGACGGTGAACGTCAACCTCGCTAACAATATGAAGACATCTTTCGCACTTTGCCTCGTTACCGCAGTTGGATTGTCGATCGCACAGGCGGCCCAACAGGAAGGGAATCCTCAAGCCGCGAAAATCGCACGGGACGCCGCGCAAGCCGCCAAGGACCAGGATTGGAACAAGGCGATTGACGGTTTTCGCAAAGCCGCGGAAATGGACCGCAAATATACGGCCAACCTCGCGGTTGCTTATCAACAGCGCGCTTACGCTTACACGAACGAGCAACGGTTCCAGGACGCGCTGAACGATTTGAACGAAGCACTCAAAATAAAACCGGACGCGCGCGCTTACGAGTTGCGCGCCGCCGTTGAAATGAAGATCAACGATTACGACAAGGCGTTAGCCGATTATGCGGAAGCGGCCAAAGCGAATCCCGGTGAGGTCAAATATCACAACTATCGCGCTTACATTTATGAGATGCGCGGCGATTTGGACAACGCGACGGCCGAGAACGACGCGGCCTTGAAGATCAATGGCAAAAGCAAGGAAGCGCTCGATCGGAAAGCGCGTCTCGACAAAATTCGCGCGAGCGGGCAACCGCAAGTGCCGACTAACGCTCCGGGGATTGCCGCCCCGCCGAAGAAGAAGCCGTAGCGATTTTAGGAATCGCTGCCGTTCTCGGAATCGGGCGCCGCCGTCGCGGTTTCGGTTTCGGTTTCGCCTTCTTTGAGCGGCGAAAGAAAACGGCGTTTTCGACGGTTCGCGGGCAGCGGCGTCAGCGTCATCGTCACGTTGCGCCCAGTGATCTTCGGCTCCATTTCCACCACGGACATTCCGGCAAGATCGTCCCGCACGCGATGCATCAATTGCATCCCGAATTCCTGGTGGGCCATTTCCCGGCCGCGAAATTGAAGCTGCACGCGCACTTTGTTTCCGCGGTCGAGAAATTCTTCCGCGTGGCGCACTTTCGTCAGATAATCGTGATCGTCGATGTTGACCCGGAACTTGATCTCTTTCAGCTTCGCGCCGCCGGGTCGTTTGTCCTTCTCGTGCTTGGAAAGATCGTAACGAAACTTTCCGAGCGAAACGATTTTACAGACGGGCGGGTTCGCGGTGGGGGCGACCTCGACCAAATCGAGTCCTCGACCCTGCGCTTCACGCAAGGCATCGGACAGCTTCATGACGCCGAGCTGTTGGCCGCTGGTTCCTACAATGACCCGGACTTCGCGAGCGCGAATGCGGCCGTTTACACGAATTTGTGGTTGCAGATTAAATCATTCTCCGGAACGACGAGACGGGAGTGCGCCATTTCGCCGGTATTTCATCATCGCAAGATCGACATCCGCCGCGGCGGACACCAATGCACTCTGCTTCGCCGCAGCTGCGATCGACTGCGTCGAAGTGCTCGCCTTATCACCGCGAGCCGGACGGGAAGGTGTGACAACATTTGGAAGCTGGCAAGGTGAATCTGAAATCGTGCAAGCACGCCGCGCGCCCACCTGTCTTCATTTCGGCGGCGGATCGCCATAATGGGCTTTATATGCCGCGTAAAATTCCGCGTCTTCCAACATGCTCTCAATCGTCGCCGCTATCGCCTCCACTTTAACTACCCCGGAAAAAATCGCGCGGTCCCCGATTTCGGTATCGACGACGAAGGTCGGTCGCTGCGTGATCTGCATCGCGTGAAACTCCGCCGTGCTCGCGCGGATTCGTTTTTCAACCGCCGGCGATTTTGCGGCTTCGAGTAATTTCGCTTTGTCGATCTTCGCCGCAGCGGCGGCAACGTCCGCGCAAACTTCCCACTCCTTCACTTGCTTGCCTTCGCGCAATGCAGCGCTCGCGAGCGCGAGCCGAACGCGATCATCCTCGATCCCGAAATCTCTGGCCGCTTCCGCGATGGAATTTGCCGCGAACCATTCTTTCAGGCTCGCGTCGTACCAATCGGTGTTGAGCGCGAATGGCGACCGGTTCATGATTCCGCTCCGGCGATAAAACCATTGCTCCTGTTCGCGCGAAGTCGGTAAACCGATCGGATCCATCAGCGCGATCTTCCATTGGAACCCGACGCGTCCATCGTAACGCTTTTTCAATTCGGCCCAGGTCGGTTCCGACCAAAAGCACCACGATGAGACGACATCGAGGTAATCCGTTACCGTAATTTTCATCTCTGAATTGAATGTTGGACGTTGAGCGTTTTGCCGCGAGTTTCAACGCCAACATTCAACGTTCAACGCACAACGCTCAACTTATTAGATCGACATCTTGGATCTGAATCACCTGCTCTTGTTCCTCGCGCTGACCACGCCCTTGCTCGTTCTGGCCCGAGCGTGGCGGCCAGGCGGAATTTTCCGCGGCTGGAGAATCCCAGCGATCGTCGTTCTTGCCATCACCGGTCTCACCTGGCTGTTTTTTCGCGAGTACGCCGGCTATGTCGGCGGCGGCGCGTGGTTCGTCCTTTTATTTTTACCGATGCTCGGATTGCGGCGCGCGTCGCAACTTGCCGCGGAAGGCCGCTACGCAAAAGCGATTCGCCTTGCGCGCGCGCTTCAGGTTTTGCATCCAACCGCGCAATTGCGCGAACAGGTCGATATTTTTCGACAACTCCAAGCGCGAAACTTGCCCGCGCCCGAAATGGTGAGCGAGAGCTTACCGGACAGCATATTTCGCCGGCTGCGAAGCGCGCCCGCCGTTATCACCATCATTCTCCTCAACATCGGCGTTTACTTGATCGAGCTGCACCGTGAGGCGCTTAACAATCCGGACGCGTTGCATCGGCTCGGCGCGCTCGATTTCGCCGCGGTTGTCAGCAAAGGTGAGTTCTGGCGTCTCTTCGCCGCGCTCTTTCTCCACTACAGTCCGGTCCATCTTATTTTTAATCTCCTCGCGCTTTACATCATCGGGCCGCCGCTGGAAAAAATTATCGGCACAATTCGCTTCGCCGGGTGTTATTTAATCGCCGGGGTCGGATCGACCGCGGGCGTCGTTCTCCTGACCCTCGCCAAAATTGTGCGGCCGGCGATTTTAGTTGGCGCGTCGGGATGTATCATGGGCATCGTCGGCGTCTGGGCCGGCTTTTTGGTTCGACATCGTCACACCTGGCAAGCACGCCAGCGTTTATTGAATATTTTAATGATCATTGTCATCCAGTTCGTCTTCGACCTTCTCACGCCCCAAGTGAGCACGTCGGCGCATTTGTGTGGTTTGATCACCGGCTTTGCGCTCGGCCTCGCAGTTCGGCCGAAACGAGATGCATTTTAAATTTCGCGCGGGCGAAAAACTGGCCCGCGTTATGCATCAGCCGATAGGGAAACTTGCCGCTCAGGAAATTTTCGCCAATTTTCGATTTCGCTCATGCCGACGTTTCATATTTATAACGTGATCCCCACCTTGCCGGCGGCGCTCGAGCCGCTGCGCGAGATGAGTTTCAATCTCTGGTGGACGTGGGAACCTTCCGCGCGCCGGCTCTTTCGCCATCTCGATGTCGATCTTTGGAACCGGACAAATCACAACCCGGTCCGCATGCTTCAGCTTTCCCGACAAGCGCGGCTGGAGGAGCTGGCCCAGGACAAAACTTTTCTGCGCGAGCTGAAACAGGTCCATGATGCATTTAAACATTATCTCGCGCGGCAGGACACTTACGGCAAAACCGGAGCCGCCGCCGCGATTAAACGCCCGATCGCATATTTCTCGGCCGAGTTCGGTTTTCACGAATCGATCCCGAACTACTCGGGCGGTCTCGGCATTCTCGCGGGCGATCACTGCAAATCGGCGAGCGATCTCGATCTAAACTTCGTCGCGGTCGGTTTGCTTTATCGCCACGGATATTTCCGGCAGGAGATCGACAAAGACGGCGCGCAACAGGCGATCAGTCTTAATCAGAATTTTCATCACTTGCCGATTCGCGAAGTGCAACGCGATGGCGCGAATCTTCTCGTTTCGGTGCGAATCCTGGCGCGCGATGTGTTCGCGAAGATTTGGCAACTCCGCGTCGGCCGCATCAATTTGTTCCTGCTCGACACCGACATTCCCGAAAACAACGCCGAGGATCGCCTGATCACGGCCGAGCTTTATGGCGGCGACCAGGAAATGCGGATGCGGCAGGAGATCATGCTCGGCGTCGGCGGCGTGAAAGCGCTCAAGGCAATGGATGTCGATCCGGAAGTGTTTCACATGAACGAAGGCCACTCCGCGTTTCTCGCGCTCGAGCGGATTCGCCGCAAAGTGGTCGAGAAGCGGCTCGATTTTTATGCTGCTCTTCAAATCGTCGCCTCGGCGAATGTTTTCACAACGCACACGCCGGTCCCTGCGGGCAACGATTCATTCCCGCGCGAAATGATGCGCAAATATTTCGGCGATTTCGCAAAGGAGCTCGAGATTCCTTTCGACGAACTTTTTTCGTTCGGCCAAACCCGCGTCGATCGCAGCGATCCGTTCAGCATGACCATTCTGGCGCTGCGCATGAGCCGGCATTCGAACGGCGTGAGCAAACTGCACGGCGATGTCAGCCGCGCGCTTTGGCGGGACGTGTGGAACGGCGTGCCGATTCACGAAGTGCCGATCACGCACGTGACAAATGGTATTCACACGAAGACCTGGATGGCGCCGGAGTTTTCCGCGCTCTACACAAAATATCTTGGCGATTGGGAGGAACACATCACCGATCAGGAATTTTGGCGTGGCGTCGTAAACATTCCGGACGCGCAAATTTGGGAGACGCATCAGCAGTTGAAGCGGCGCCTCGTCGATTTCGTTCGCGAACGCGTGCGTGCGCGTCACGAGCGGCTTGGCGAATCGCCGGAAGCAATTCGCAACGTCGGTCGCATTCTCGATCCGGAAATTTTGACGATCGGCTTCGCGCGGCGCTTCGCCACTTACAAACGCGGCGCGCTTTTGTTCAGCGACAAGGAACG
>DATBCV010000062.1:0-60587 GCA_036270275.1 Chthoniobacterales bacterium
GGCCGCTTCGTCGTTAGGCGAAACCACCAGGTGATCGACCCAATCGAGAAAGAGCGTGCCCGTTTCGTCGCGCATCCGCTCGGAAAGAATCTGCGCGAAACTATTCTGCGCGAGGAAGGCGTCGATGCGCTCAAGAAGAAGATTTTCGGCCTCGTAACAAAGCGGCCAGTTGAATTGATTCTCCGCCTCCGTTTTCGTTTTGGTCGCTGTCGCTGTAGCCATATGTCGATCTTAGGCGTTGGCGCTTCCAGTATCGTCGGCGCCGAATTGGATTCCCTGTGCCAGGGGAAGCTCTGTTGAAAAGTTAATCGTGTTCGTTTGCCGACGCATATAGCTCTTCCACGAATCGCTCCCGCTCTCGCGGCCGCCGCCGGTATTTTTCTCGCCGCCAAACGCTCCGCCAATTTCCGCTCCGCTCGTCCCGGTGTTGACATTGGCAATGCCGCAATCGCTCCCGCTCGCACTGACAAATTTTTCCGCCTCCCGCATGTCGTTGGTGAAGATCGACGAGCTCAATCCCTGCGGCACGTTGTTGTGGATCGCGATCGCTTCGTCGAAATCGCGATACGTCATCAAATAGAGCAACGGTCCGAAGGTTTCGTGCTGCACGATTTCGAAATCCGGTTTCGCCGTCGCCAGACACGGTTTCATGTAACAGCCGCCCGGCAAATCGAGCGGCTCGCCGCCGTAAAGAACCTCACCGCCTTCCGCTTTCAATTTTTCGATCGATTGCTGCACCAGATCGACCGCCTGTTTGTCGATCAAAGGTCCCATCAGCGTTTTCTTTTCCAGCGGATTTCCGATCGGCACCGACTTGTATGCCGCCAGCAATTTTTCGCGCACTTTCGCTGCGACCGATTCGTGCATGATGACGCGCCGCGTCGAAGTGCAGCGTTGGCCGGCCGTTCCAACGGCGCCGAAGAAAATTGATTGTGCGGCCAGATCGAGATCGGCGCTCGGCGCGACAATGAGCGCGTTATTCCCGCCAAGTTCCATGATCGTTTTGCCGAGACGCCCGTGAACGGTTTTATCGACCTCGAGTCCCATCCGAACGGAACCGGTCGCGGAGACAAGCGGGACACGACGATCGGCCGCGAGTTTCTGCCCCACGCTTGGACCGTCTCCGACGAGTAACGAGAATATCGCCGGATCCGCGGCAGTCTCACGACAAACTCGCTCGGCAATTTTCGTCACCGCAATCGCGGTCAGCGGAGTTTTTTCGGATGGCTTCCAAATCGTGGCGTCGCCACAAACCGCCGCGAGCGCGGCATTCCACGACCAGACCGCGACGGGAAAATTGAAAGCGCTAATGACGGCAACGACTCCGAGCGGATGCCACTGCTCCATCAAACGATGAAACGGCCGCTCCGACTGGATCGTTAGGCCGTAAAGCATGCGCGATTGACCGACGGCGAGATCGCAGATGTCGATCATCTCCTGCACTTCGCCTTCGCCTTCGGCCACGATCTTTCCCGATTCCAGCGTCACGAGCTGGCCGAGCTCATGTTTCAGCTCGCGCAGCGCGTTACCCAAACGTCGGACTGTTTCGCCACGCACCGGCCCTGGAGTTTTGCGCCATTTCTCAAACGCTTCCTGCGCGCGCGCGATCGTGCTTTTGTAATCGTCGTCCGAGGCAGTGCGAACGCTGCCGATTTTATTGCCGTCAATTGGCGAGATCTTGTCGATCTTAGCGCCGCCGCCGCGCCATTTTCCGTCGAAAACGCCGTCGTTCTCCTCGGTCAGGCCGAGTTTTTCGAACACTGATTGCATCGCTATTTGCGTTTCCGGCAATATTGCCGCATCAGATCGATCGCTTCATCGACGACTGCGGCCGTGATATCGAGCGCGGGCCGAAAACGAATCGAACGGTCGCCGGAACGGAGCGTCAACACACCCAAATCGAACAAACCCTTCCAAAATTTTTCGCGCGTGTCGCCGTCTGGAAGATCGAAAGCGAGAAATAATCCGCGACCGCGCACGGCAGTGATCGCCGGTTCGTAGCGCTGAAGTTGGCGGAGCTGATCGACAAAGTAAGCGCCGACTTTGGCCGCGTTCTCAACCAGAAATTCCTCTTCAATGATGTGCATGTAATGCGTGGCGCGGACCATGTCGGTCAGATTTCCGCCCCACGTGGAATTCAACCGGCTCGGCAACTGGAACGCGTTGTCCTTCACTTCATTCAAACGAGGACCGGCCATCACGCCGCACGTTTGCACTTTTTTTCCAAAGGCGAGCAAATCGGGGAGAACATCAAAATGCTGGCAGCACCAGGTCTTTCCAGTCACGCCCATGCCGCATTGCACTTCGTCAAAAATCAGCAGCATCTCGTTGTCGTCGCAGATCTCGCGCAGTTTTCGCAGCCACTCGCCGCGGAAATGGTTGTCGCCGCCTTCTCCCTGAATCGGCTCGATGATGATCGCGCAAATGTCGATCTTGGCTTTGTCGATCCATTCGCGAATTTCCTGCTCGGATTTTTTCTCGCGCGCTATCACGTCTCCTTCGCGCTCGGATTCTGGCAATGAGAAGTCGAGGTGCGGACACGAAACGCGCGGCCAATCGAACTTCGCAAACAAATCGGTTTTACGCGGATCGGTGTTGGTCAGGCTCATCGTGTAACCACTCCGGCCGTGAAACGCGTGCCGGAAATGCAAAACGTGAGTGCCGCGCTCGCCATGACCCGCGGCCATGTTCTTGCGCACTTTCCAGTCCATCGCCGCTTTGAGCGCATTCTCGACTGCGAGCGCGCCGCCTTCGATGAACAAATATTTTTCCAGCGGCGCCAATCCCGCGACGCGCGCAAACGTTTCGACAAATTCGGCGTAGGCTTCCGAATAAACATCGGAGTTCGCCACTTTCGCTTTCGCGGCGCGTAACAAATCGCGCTGCACTTCGGGTTGGTCGAAATACGGATGATTGAACCCGATCGGCATCGAGCCGAAAAAACCGTAGAGATCGATCAAGCGCCGTCCGCTCGCCGCATCGTAAAGATATGAGCCGCGGCTCTTGTCCAGATCAAGAACGATCTTGAATCCGTCGAGCAGGATGTGCTCCCCCAGCGTCTCCAAAACTCGCGAAGGCGTAACGGATTTGCGATTTTTACTTTTGCTCAAACGCGGCCGCGACGCGCGGGCCGTCTCGGTGAGCATGGACGGCACACTCATCCGTTGAGATTAGCTTTCGCGGCGGATTTGGTCAACCGGGGCGGACGTAGTCCTACTTTTTCTTCGCGGGCGCGGCTGGCGGCGTTTGCGGCCAAATCGCGTTGCGTTCGGTGGTCGCTTTGGCGAGAGCCGCATTGTATTCCGCCACTTGGGCGTTGTAAGTAATGTTTCCGTGCACATCGCTGCGGAGCAAATCGCGCTTCGTCAAATGCAGCGATTCCCCCCACGCGCTCAGTCGTTCCATCTCTTTCGCATTGTCGATCCGGCGCTGTTGCAAACTCGGCGCCGCGATGGTCTTTGAAACTTTTTCCATTCCATAATGATTTGCCGGCGCGGCTGGAACATCTTTGTGCTTGAAGAAATTATCCGTGTGCGATCCTGAAATCGCCGTTGGCCGCAGCACGAAGAACGCGAGGAAACATGGGAGCGCGAAGAGTCGAAACGTGCGCGAGAGCGGCGCGAGGTCCGGATAATTCATTCGAAACAACAAAGGTCCGAATGGCAGAAAAATTCCCAAACCCCACCAGATGCTCACGCCAAATGCGGCGCTGATGAGCATGATTCGCCCGATTAGCGTCAGCAGAATTCCGAGGGCGAGGAAAACGAGGGCAACCACACCGCTCTATTAAGCAGACGTAATGCCAGTCTTGTTGTAGCGGCGGTCTATGACCGCCCGCGGGGGTTTGAGGTGCAATCGTCCTACCTGACGATTCCGTCGCGCAAATCCGCGTGCTTTCCGTCGAGCAGTTCCTGCGTGAGCTGATAACCGCGGCGATCCACATTCCTCCGCGTGCCGGCAAAGTGATTGTCGATGCGCATTCGCGCTGCGTTACAGAAATAATTCGCGACCGAGAGAATTTCGCTAGCTGGTTCGCCCTGATCCATTTTGTACTGCGCGTAGGAACAAGCCGCGCTGATCGCGAAAAGCTCGGTTGCGATTCCAACAAATCGCGAGAGCAAAAGTTGTTCGCGATCGAGCTTCGGACCGAATCTCGCCATCGCGTGAAACAATCCCCGCGCGAGTCTTTTGCTCGTCCGCGCCGCGTAATCGACGTGGCGTTGAAAATCGCCATGAAGATTGTCGATCTTGCCCGCGCCGCTGGAGAACCACTGCCGCGGGTACCAACCGGCGTAAAATTTTCCGGAGGTGAACACCGCTTTCGCGCGCTCCGACATCGGCAGCGTCGTATTGAAAATTGCGCCGCCGACTTTCAAATGCGGATCGAGCGCTTCCCGCGCGATGAACAAGCGCATGATTTCGCTCGAGCCTTCGAAGATGATGTTCACGCGGCAGTCGCGCAGAAATCTTTCCACGCCGATTCCTTCTTCGCCGCGTCCGGCGAGAGATTGCGCTGTTTCGTAACCGCGTCCGCCGCGCACCTGCATCGCTTCATCCGCGATGCGCCACGTCATTTCGGTCGCCCACATTTTGCACATCGCGGTCTCGATTCGAATGTCGCCGACTTTGCGATCGAGCAGGGACGAGCTCAAAAACGTGATCGCTTCCATCGCGAAAACATCGCCCGCCATCTCCGCGATTTTTCCGGCGATGGCCGCGTGTTTGCCGATCGGCACGCCCCATTGAATTCTTTCCCCCGCCCACTTGCGGCAAATTTCGAGCAAACGTTTCGATACGCCGACGCACGCGGCCGGCAATGTCAGACGGCCGGTGTTTAAAGTCGTGAGCGCGACTTTCAATCCCTGACCTTCTTTCGCGATCATGTTCTCGCGCGGCACGCGCACGTTCGTGAATTTCACGACGCCGTTGTAAAGCGCGCGCAATCCCATAAACCGGCAGCGATAAGTAATCTCCAGCCCGGGCGAATCGACATCGACGATGAACGCGCTGATTTGTTTGCGCTCTTTGCCGTTCACCATTTTCGACGGCGTCCGCGCCATCACCACGAGCACGCCGGCTTTCACGCCGTTGGTGCACCAAAGTTTTTCGCCGTTGAGAATGAACTCCGAGCCGTCCTCCGTCGGCTCCGCTTTCAAACTAAGCGTCGCCGGATCGGAGCCCGCGTGCGTTTCGGTCAACGCGAACGCGGAAATCTCGCCGGCCGCGACGCGAGGCAGATACTTTTTCTTCTGTTCTTCCGTTCCGAACAACAACAACGGCTGCGCAACGCCGATCGACTGGTGCGCCGAAACAAGCGCCGCCACGTTCCCATCCCAACTTCCCAGTAGAACTGCCGCGCGTCCGTAATTCGTTTGGGTCAACCCGAGACCGCCGTATTGCTTTGGAACTTTGATCCCGAATGCGCCGATCTCGGCAAGGCCTTTGAAATTCTCAGGCGGAATTTCACCAGTGCGGTCGATCTCGTCCGCATCGACATGTTCGCGCAAATAATTTTCGAGCTTCTCCAAAAACTCCGCGCCCGCCGCGCGGTCTTCTGCGCTTTGCGCGGGCCACGGATAAATCCGGTCGAAATCGTAACGCCCGACGAAAAGGTTGCTCGCGAAACTGCCGCGGTCATCAAGTGGATCGCGCGATGCCTCGGCAAGCTCGAGCGCCTCGCGCTGACCCTTCGACATTTTCGAGGTGTCGATCACCGAGGCCGGCGCAGCCTTCTCCGGCTTCGCGCTCGTTTCGGCGGCGATCTGTTTTTCGGGCGCTTCGAGTGAGGATTTCATGATTCGTAAAATTTTGTCCCATCCCGCGCGTGCTTCTTCAAAATCTCGCACGGCTCGAACTTGTCGTCGCTCTTCGCCAGTCGTTCCATTTCATCGACGATATTTTTCAAACCGAAGTTTTCCGCGAAGCGCAGCGGCCCGCCGCGATGCGGCGCGAAGCCCGTCCCAAGAATCATTCCGTAATCGGCGTCCTCGGCCGAACCGACCACTTTCTCTTCCACGCAGCGCGCGGCTTCATTGACCATCAGGAACATCAATCGGCTCGCAAGATCGACATCGTCTTGCGGAGCGCTGCCCTTCCGCCACTGCGAAAGCGTTTCGTTCGGCGATTGCTCTCTGCCTTCATACTTATAGAAGCCTGCGCCGCTCTTGCGCCCGAGCAATTTCGCTTCGTGCATCTTTTTCAAAATCTCCGCCGCGCGATCGCGCTTGCCGTACGCTCTTTCCAGCGTCGCCGCGATGTCGATTGTCACATCAATCCCGATCTCATCGATCAATCGCAGCGGCCCCATCGGCATTCCCCATTTCAAAAGCGCATTGTCGATCTTTTCCAGATCGACGCCGGTTTCAAACAGCTCGGCGGCATCGAGCAGGTAGGGAAACAAAACGCGATTGACCAAAAATCCCGGGCTGTCCGCGACAACTACAGGAAGTTTTCCAACTTGCCGCACGAAGGCGAGAGCGCGCTCTTTTGTTTCTTCGGAGGTTTCTTTCCCGAGGACAACTTCGACGAGTTTCATCCGGCTCACCGGGTTGAAAAAGTGCAAACCGATCACGCGATCGGGCGAGATGGTGCAGCGAGCTAATTCGCTGACGGGAAGCGCAGACGTGTTGGTCGCGATGATGGTCTTTGGCCCGGCCTGCATCGACAATTCGCGGAAGATTTCCTTCTTGATCTCGATCTTTTCCGACGCGGCTTCGATGATGAATTGGACATCGCGCAATTCCATCGGCGCGGTCGATGCGACAATGCGCGACCGGCCTTGCTTCGCTTTTTCGTCGCTCATCAATCCGCGCTTCACCGCGTCGCCGTAGACTTTTTCGATGTTCGCCAGTCCGCGATCGAGCAATTCGCGATTCACATCCCGCAAAATCACCGTCACGCCGCGCGAGCTAAGCCATTGGGCGATTCCCGAGCCCATGACGCCCGCGCCGATCACCGCCGCGTGCGCAACTTTTTCAAACTTGGTTTTCGAACTTCCTTTTTTGTATTTCTCCGCCAGGAAAAAATTCCGAATCAGATTCTGGGTCGATTCGGTTTTGCCAAGATCGACAATCGCATCCAGCTCCAGCTTGAGCGATTCTTCGATTTGGTTTGTCGCGCCGGTCGTAATGACGCCGAGTGCGCGAGCGCGCGCTGATCTCGGATCGCCCGGCACGGGAGATTTTCCTTTTGCCGCCGCAGCTTTCGGCGCGGGTCGTTTGCCCTCGCTCAATTTTTTTCGCGCGGCCTCGAGCAAATGCTCACGCGAGGCGATTTCGTCGACGAGCCCAAGCTTTAGCGCTTCGCTCGCGGAATAAAGTTTTCCTTTCAAAATTACTTCGGCTGCGTTGTCCTCGCCGATCAAGCGCGGCAACCGCGTGCTGCCGCCCCAAGCCGGGATCAAACCGAGCGTTGTTTCCGGCAAACCGATTCGCGTGGCGGGATCGTCGGACGCGACGCGCCAATCGCACGCCAGCGTCACTTCATAACCGCCGCCGGCGCACGCGCCATGAATTGCCGCCACAGTCGGAATTTTTAGCGCGGCGATTCGATTGAAGACGCGCTGCCCTTCCGCAATGAAGTCGCGCATCTCGCCGCTCGGCGCTTGTTTCAGCAACGTTTTCAAATCTGCGCCCGCGATAAAAATCGATTTCTTCGCCGAGGTAATGATTAAGCCGCGCAGCGACTCGTCGCTCTCGATCGCATCGACATGTTCGCTCAATTCGCGCATCGTCGGCGCGTCGAAAATGTTCGCGCTCGATTCCGGCCGATCGAAAGTGAGCACACATACGCGATCGTTTCCGATCTCGCATTGAATGAGAGGAAGTGAGGCGACTGCTGGCATAGCCCAACACTTTGGAATCATTTCCGACAAATTCCAAGCGCGGAACAATTGCCCTTCGCCAATGGGAATGTTAGAACTCGGGCGCCCGCGGAGGTCTCTCATGGTCGGCAAACTTTTAGCACCGGAAATCAAGGCGTTGATCGACGCGCGCGATTTCAACGGCTTGCGCGAGCTATTCAAAGACTGGCCGCCGGCCGACATCGCGGAAATTATTCTCGATCTTCCCGAAGACGAACAGGTCATCGTCTTCCGAGTGCTGCCCGCCGCGCTCGCAGCCGACGTTTTCGAGTATATCGGAATCGAGGAGCAGCAAAGTTTGTTGAAAGCGATGGCGCACGAGCAGGTCGTCGGAATTCTGAACGAAATGTCGCCGGACGATCGGACCGCGCTGCTCGAGGAATTGCCGAGCGAGGCCGCGCGGAAATTGATTCGGCTGCTTACGCCGGAAGAACGTCGCGTCGCGCAAGCGTTGCTCGGTTATCCGGAAGGAAGCGTTGGCCGATTGATGACGCCGGACTTCATCGCCGTGCACGAAGATTGGACTGTGCAGCAGGTGCTTGATTTCGTCCGCGAATATGGCCGGGACAGCGAAACGTTGAACGTGATTTACGTGGTCGATGAGCACAACAAATTGATCGACGACGTGCGCATGCGCGAGTTCCTGATCCGTCCGCTCAACACGAAAGTGAGCGAGATCCGCGACCAGAATTTCGCGGCACTGAAGGTCAACGATTCGCAGGAAGAAGCGCTCAATCTTTTCCGCAAATACGACCGGGTCGCGTTGCCGGTCGTGGATTCCAATGGCGTGCTCGTCGGAATTGTCACGAGCGACGACATGCTCGACGTCGCCGAAGAAGAAGCGACCGAGGACATCCAAAAGTTCGGCGGCGTAGAAGCGCTCGACGAACCGTACATGCGGATCGGATTTTTTCAGATGGTGCGCAAACGCGCGGTCTGGCTGGTGATTTTGTTTCTTGGCGAAATGCTGACCGCGACCGCGATGGCAACTTATCAGGACGAGCTCGCCAAAGCGCTCGTGCTCGCGTTGTTTTTGCCATTGATCATTTCCAGCGGCGGCAACTCGGGCTCACAAGCATCGACGCTGATGATCCGCGCGATGGCGCTCGGCGAAGTCACGTTGCGGGATTGGTGGCGCGTGATGCGGCGCGAAATCCAGGCCGGTCTCGCGCTTGGTTTGATTCTTGGAGTGATTGGCGTCGTGCGCGTCGGCGCGTGGGCGATGATCGACGAAAATTATTTTCATCGCCAACCCTATGGAGCGCATTGGCCGCTCATCGCGATCACGGTCGGAATTGCGCTGATCGGCGTCGTTCTTTGGGGGACGCTCTCAGGCTCAATGCTTCCGTTTATTTTGCGGCGCTTCGGCGCCGACCCCGCGACTTCGTCCGCGCCGTTCGTCGCGACGCTCGTCGATGTGACTGGGCTGATTATCTATTTCAGCATCGCATTCCTGATCATGCGCGGGACAATGCTCTGACGAAAATCTCTTAGGAAAGCAGGAAAAAGAATTTCCGGTTTCCGCTTTACTCCTGCGTTCCTGCTTTCCTTAGACATCCTCCGGCGGTTTGATGCCGAACTGCTCGAACATTTTCCTGATCCGTTCGCGAAAGGCCAGTCCGGCTCGGACCTCCGGTGTATCCAATTTCGCTTCCTCCGGATTGTCCGCCCAAAAAAGCACGTCCCGATAATCACGCTTCGCCACCTCCACGAATTCGCGCAGCCTTTCTTCGTTTCCCTCGCTCAGTTTCAAGATCGCAAGCTGCACTCGCTCGCGTTCCCGCTCGTACGATTCAACGCCGTACGTGTCGAGCAACTTCAGGACGCGTGAATGAGCGCTTTCCGGAAAAGTTTTTTGAACAACTGCAACAACTTCGTCGCGTGAATGCGGCATCAGTCTTTACATGTTCAACGCGCGGTCAGATCGATTGCGGTGTGTGAACACGCAAGTATCCAAGATTTCTTGAATATCATGACGCGAAGGCGGAAGCCCAAGAAGCCGGCTCCCAGTGAATGCAAACGTGCAGTTGTACTCTCCGTCATGCGTATATAAATACAGCACAGCGCTGTCTAGCGGCATCGAGGTGTAACGTTCACCTTGGCGAAATTCTCCCACTTTGTGATGCGGTATTAGACGCCGACCATCCGGCAACCAAAAAGCATCCTCATCGCGCGCGGACCATGTCGGCATGGACCGATGCTCGAAAAAATCGAGATCGATAACACCGGGCGGCCATTTCCTATGCATAGAAAATGTGAACGAAGAATCTTTTGGTGACGACCCAATAGTAAGCTTGCAGCCAGTTTCGTCTGATGTGACGCCAAGTAGGTGCCATCCATTCGGAAGAGCAATTGTGACGGTTGCGCTGCTTGCTTCAATGCGCACCTTGCGTCCGTTTGTACCGACACGATATTCATCGCTTTCAGTTGTGCGGTATTTCCACTGCGCTTGAACGGTGAGAGCCGTCGCGATCAGCGCAGCGAGCGTTGCAGTTATCCGAGACGGAGTCATCCAAAGTTAGGAGCAAACCGCTCTAAGTAGCGGGAAATTATTTCTTGATCGGGACCCACTCATTCCGCGCCCGGGAGTCTGCTACGGCTTGGACGACGCGCATGTAGCGGACGCCGTCCTCGAAAGTTGGTCGGGGACGCATGCGGCCTTTTGATTTCACCGCGGCGATGAAATCGTTTTCGACGTTCCATTCCGTCACGAGCTCTTTTGGAACATCGACATCTTCCATTTCGCGGCCGCCATATTTCACGCTTCGCACGCGTTCGTTGGTGAAATCGTAGAGCAACGCGCCGCGGTCGCCGAAGATTCGCAGCCGATCGTTCGGCGCGCCGGCATGAACGCCGCTGAACTCGAGCACGCCCTCCGCTCCGTTTTCGAACGTGCACAGCACATTCAACATGTCAGGAACGATGACGTGATAACCGCGCCGCTCGGCGTTCAGAATTTTCCCGCGCGCGAACACGCCGACGATATCGCCAAGCCAGCGTTGCATCACTTCCACATAAATGCCGAGCGTCAGCACATTGAGTCCGCTGATCTCGATCTTCTGCCGCCAATGCGCGGGCGCTTCCGGATTTAAATAAACGCCGGTGAAACTTTGCATGCGGATGTCGTGCGGTTTGCCGATGAAATTTTCGGCGAGGAGTTTCTTGATCAACAGATCGGCGCGCATTCCAAACGGCGGCGGGCAAAGCATCGTGACCAATTCGGGAAAACGTTTTGAGGTTGCGAGCATCTCTTCCGCTTCGGCGAGGTCCATCGACATCCGGGCCTGACAAAAAACGTGTTTGCCGGCTTCAAGCGCGGAAACCGTCACCGCCGAATGCATGTAAGGCGGAGTGCCGATCCAGATAATGTCGAGATCGGGCAGCGCGAGAAGATCGGCCCAATTCGCCATCGGCGTGGCGCTCGGCAAATTTTCCTTACAAAAAGCTTCGCTGCTTTCGTAGGTCGAGTTCGAGACCGCGACGATATCGACGTCGGGATTTTTCTTGAGCGCGGGCAAATGCCGCGTTTTGACGATGTTCCCCGCCCCGACGATTCCGATCCGCAATTTCTGATTACTTTTCTGAGCCATGATTAAATGTGAGATGTCGATCTTGCACGGGCCTCGGAGCTTGCGCGAGCAAACTTTGACGGCGGCGAAGGAGTCTCCGTTCAACAATCGTTTGACAAGGTGCAACCGCGCGGCATCTTGTGCGCCCCCGTTTCAAGCACCATGTCGAGAATTTGCGCTATCACCGGATCGAAGCCGACTCGCGGCAGTGAGATTCACCGCCGCGGTATGGCCAAGAAAAAAGGCGGCGTCGGCCGGCACGTAACCAAGAATGTGCCGCGCGTATTCGCGCCGAATCTGCACGAGCATCGCATTTGGGTGCCGGAGCTGAAGAAATTCGTCCGTGTGCGCGTGACCGCGCGCGGATTGAAAACGATCAACAAGAACGGCGCCTTCAAAGCGCTGAAAAAAGCCGGCGCGATCTAGGTGCGAGCCGCACCGGCACCGAGCCGAACGGGCGGTTAACTGCCGCCGATTTCAGTCTCTTCAGTTGTAGAGGTGCTTGTGCCAAGCACCTGTTTATCTGGTTCGGCCGCTGACAGAGTAGCCGCTACAACATCTTCGGATTTTTCGGCCGATGCAGGCAATTCTTCCGCCGACGGCGCGCCAGCTTCGACGCGTGCTTCCTTGTCGGCAGCTTCCGCAGCGGCCCGTTCATTTTCTTTTTCTGCGGGCAATTGCTGGGTTGCGGCGTTTTCCGGAACCTCCGCGTCTGCTCCGTCGCCTTTTTCTGCCGCCGAGACGGCGGCCACTACAGAAGAATCCGCTCCTTCCTTTGGCTTCACTTTTATGCGGGGAAGATCGAGCGAGCCGTCGTTAAACTCGATCACGTGACCGGCGGAGATGAGCCAAATTAAATCCGAGGCGAGCGCGAGCTTCGCGCGATCCGCTTCTTCGCCGCTAAGATCGACAATGAGTTTGTCGGCCAATTCTTTTCGCCCGATGCGGGGCGACGCCGAAATCGCGTCGACAATTGTCCGCACTTGTGACGAGACGGCGGTCTGTTGATCGGTGAGCGGCCGCGGAAAAATCGACGAGACGAACAACATTCCTTTTCGATGCCGGAAAACGTGCACGCCGGCTTCACGAAAGCGGCCCGCCAACTCCTGCATCATTGGCGACGGCGATTTGCTTTGGATGCTCCATTCCTTCTCGATCACGCGATCAAGAACGCGGTCATGCATGTGCCGGCTCGCAGGTCCGTCGATCGTGACTTCCGAAATCGTGCGCACCAATCCGGACAAATAATGTTTCTCGAAATGTTTCTCTGCTTCGTTGGCCGAGGAAAAGGTTTGCGGTGGGTCCTCGCGCACGGTGGAGAACGTCGTCACTTTGCGCGCTTCCTCCTTCCACTTCTCGACGATCTCCGGATCGCTGACGATCTCGATCTTGCGCTCAAACTCCGGGAAACTCATCCGCCGGCTGAAACGTTGCTCGTAAAGATTTCGCAGGCGCCGCTGGTAATCATGCCGGTTGGTTGGACCCAGCACCGTTCCGCTCAATCGCTCACGCGCAACGTTGCTAAAATTTCCTTTGATCGGCTCCGTCTCGGTGATGTCGATCTTGTAAAAATCGGATTGAGCAAAACGAAACGCGCTTCGCTCGAGAAATTGTCGATCCGTGGAAACGGGGCCGTTTTCGCCGAGTTGAAAGAGCGGCGATTCGGCGGGCGCGATCAATTTCACATCATGACGCGCCGCTTTTTCCAAAAACAAACGCGCGAGGGAAAAAAGCGAATAAGCAACCGAGCCAGACTTGATTTGCGCGACAACATTTTCAAAGGCGGATGTGCGCGGTAAAAATTTTACGGCAATTGGTGGCAACGGCTTTTCCGCAAGGGCCGGACGCGGTCGAGCATGTCGATCTTTGCCATGCCGATCCTGCCCGCGCGGTGGTCGCCGATCGTGAGGGCCGGAGCGCTCAGGCCTTCTGTCTTTTCCGCGCGCGCGATCAAACTCGCGGCGCGGACCACTGCGACCAGGGCCGCGCCTGTCGCGCGGTCCTCGATCACGGCCACGACGATCATCGCGCCGATCTTCGCCTTCATGTTGTGCGAATCGTTCGCCGGGCGCGGGCTCGCTGACCCACGCCGGCAGCATTTTTAGATCGACTAAATCGTCGAGTTCGAGAGGCGTGTCGGGCACGGATGTTCTCTACGCCAAGCGCGTTCAATTGTCATGTCGAGCAACGCCGAGACATCTCTAAATATTTCCGCCGAAACGATTAGAGATCCTCCACTCCGCTCGGGATGACAAAGATAAATTTGTCGAATTCTTTTGCTTGCGGTGCGGCAGGGCGTGGGGTAAGCGTTGCGTCCCAACCCAAAAAATTTTTATGGCTGACAAAACGATTGAGGAAAAGGTCAAAGACATCATCGTCGAACAGCTCGGTGTGAATCCGGAGCAGGTCACGCCCCAGGCTTCGTTTATTGAAGACTTGGGCGCCGATTCGCTCGATATCGTGGAATTGGTGATGGCGTTCGAAGAAGAATTTTCCGTCGAAGTGCCGGACGAAGACGCGGAGAAACTGCAGACTGTTGGCGACGTTATTAATTACATCAAAGAGCGCGCCAAAAATACCGGCGGTAGCGGCGAAGCGGCCGCGAGTTAGCCGCATCTGCATGGGAAGCTGCCAGCTTCCCTTTCGCACAAAGACGAGACGCTAGCAGCGTCTCCTACAGTTTCTTTCGGTTGCGCCCACGCGCAACGGGCTCACACTAACGCCCATGGATTTGAGCCTTCTCGAAAAGCCGCTGCTCCATGTTTTCGGGCACGACATTTCATTTCTCGGAATCCTCGCCTTCATAATCTGGTTCGGGCTCGGCTTGCTCGTCGCGCACGGACTGCAAAGCGACGCTGTCCGCCGCTTCTTCAGCCGCTTCAAGATCGACACCAACCTCACCGCCATTCTCACCACGACGTTGAGTCTGGCCGCTCTCGTGTTTTTTACCGTCAGCGCGATCAACGCCGCGGGTTTTCCGCTTTCCTGGAACGCGCCCTTGCCCGGCGTCAGCCTCAGTTTGTTTCAGATTTTTCTCCTGATCGCGCTGCTCATCGCGGTCTTCTGGTTTTCCTCGCGCACAAAGCGTTTTCTCTTCAATCGCTTTCTCGCCAAGAGCGGACTGGATCGCTCGTTGCAGTACGCCATCGCGCAGATCGTCAGCAACATTGTTCTCATCGTCGGCATTTTCATTGTCCTCGATAATGCCGGCATTCATCTCGGCGCGCTGACGGTGTTCGCGGGCGCAGTCGGCGTCGGCGTCGGTTTCGGCCTGCAAAACATTGCGAGCAACTTCATCAGCGGCCTCGTCATTCTCGCAGAACGGCCGATCACGGTTGGAGATCGCGTCGAAGTCGCGGGTGTCGTTGGCCAAGTCCAACACATTCGCGCGCGCAGCACCGTTGTTGTGACCAACGACAACATCACCATGATCGTGCCCAATTCGAAATTCATCGATTCGCCCGTAACCAATTGGACTTATGGCGATCCTCGCGTGCGTTTTCGAATTCCAATCGGGGTGGCGTACGGCAGCGACATCGAGAAAGTTCGCACCGCGCTCATCGCAGCCGGCAAAGAAAACTCGCACACCTTGAGCGATCCGGAACCGAGTGTGTTTCTGGAAAAGTTCGGCGAGAGTTCAATCGAATTCGAGCTGGTCGTCTGGAGCAGCGAGATGAGTTACCGGCCGCGCCGTTACCGAAGCGATTTGAATTTCGCGATCGAAAAGAAATTGCGCGAAGCGGGCGTCGAGCTCGCCTTCCCGCAGCGCGATCTCCACATTCGCAGCGGCGTGCTCAAGGTGCAGAACGTCGACGGCTCGGAACGAAATGGCTGACGCGGATGTCGCTCCGTTCGCGCAGGGAACGGCCCGAATGCTCAACTTGTCCGAGGTGCGAAATCTCGACGCGTGGCAGCGCGCGTTTCAGGACAAATGCAAAGATCATCGCTACTACGAGCTGATCGAAGGCACGCTCGCGAACGATTTCGAGTTTCGCTATCTCGTTCTCGAAGATGCGGCGGGAAATGTTCGCGCAATCCAACCGATTCTTTTCGTCCGCCAAAATTTAATCGAAGGCGTGCGCGGATTTTTTCGGGCGATTGTCGATCTTGTCCGCAAAAAATTTCCGCGCTTTTTAACAATGCGCGTTTTGATGGTGGGCTGCGCGGCCGGCGCGGGGGAACTGGATGCAACAAACCCGGAAGATGAGAAGTGGATCGCAAACACGCTTGGCGAAACGCTGCGCGCTTATGCGCGAAAAAACAAAGCGTCGCTCGTCGTCTTCAAAGATTTTCCGGCGAAGTATCGCGAAGCGTTATCGGCTCTTTTGCATTGCGGCTACAACCGCGCGCCAAGCATGCCAATGACGCGACTCTCGCTTGGCTTCGATAATTTTGAGGAATATCTAGGAACGCTCGGCTACATCAGCCGCAAAAGTCTGCGGCGGAAATTTCGAAAGACGGAACGCGACGCGAAGATCGACATGGAGGTCTTGAATAATGTCGATCCGATCATCGACCAGATTTTTCCGCTCTACCTCGAAGTCCACGAACGATCGCCGATGAAATTTGAAAACCTGACCAGGGAATTTTTTCTCAACCTTTCGAAAGAGATGCCGGAACGGGTGCGCTTTTTTATTTGGCGGATCGACAATCGCATCGTCGCGTTCAGTCTCTGCCTTCTTTGCGGCGACACGATCTACGACGAAGTGCTCGGGCTCGATTATAAAGTTGCGCTCGATCTTCACCTCTACTTTTACACCATGCGCGACGTCATTCGGTGGGCGATCGAGCAAAAGATTCGTTATTACGTGAGCGGGCCGCTCAATTACGATCCCAAGTTGCATCTCGGCCACCAGCTCGCGCCGCTCGATCTTTACGTGTTGCATACGCGCGCCTGGCTGAATCCAATCTTCGGTTTTGCGTTGAAATATCTTGAGCCAACTCGCCACGATCCGATCTTCAAAAAATTTCCAAACTTCGGGGAACTTTGAACGTCGTTCCGACCGCAGCGGAGAAATCTCTTACTATTTCTGTTTTACGAACGCGGCTAATCGGAAATATCTAGATATGTCTCGACTTTGCTCGACATGACAAAGAACAAACCTTCCGGCTTGGGCAATCCATGGCTGATCCTCGGTTTCGAAGTGATCTGCGTGCTCGCTTATGAGCTGTTGCAGAAACGCGGCGCCACCGAGGCGGCGAATCTTTCGCAAGTCTGGTCATGGACCGGACTCACCGCGCTGACGTCATCGCTGGTTTGGCTGGCGATGATCTTGATGATCGTGAGTTTGCTCAGCTGGCTGTATGTCCTGCGATACATTCCGCTTTCGGTCGCGTTCCCGCTGTCACGCATTGTCGATGTTCTGGTGCCGCTGAGTTGCTGGCTCGTGTTGGGCGAGCACATCTCGCCACGGCGCTGGTGCGGAATCGCGCTCGTGGTCATTGGATTATTGCTGACCGCAAAACCGGTCGCGCACTTGGAGGAAAAATTATGAAGTGGCAGCTCTTTGTTTTAATCCCAATTGCGCTGACTGCGTTCGTAAACGGTCAATTGTTTCTCAAGCGCGGCATGGAATCCTCCCGCGCCCGCGGATTTCGAGATCGCAAGGTCATCACTTTTCTGGCCTGCGGAATTTTATCGATGACGGTGCACTTTCTTTTGATGCTGGGACTTCTCGCGCATTTCGATCTCAGCTTTGTTTATCCATTTCAGGGTTTCAGCGTCATCATCATCAGCGTCGCGGCCGCGGTCATCTTACGCGAGAGACTAAACCTTCGCCTGACGATCGGCGCGCTCCTGATCAGCGCCGGGATCGTGCTCGTTTCAATCAGCTAACGCCGGCAATAAGCGCGCGACCGCGGCGAAAGTATTTCGCATTTGCTCGGCCGATGGCGGATCGATCTTCGGATGGTCCCAGTTTGACGCGAACTTCTGTTTCCAACGCGCATACTTTGGTTCCGAATACGCGCCGCAAATATCGCCGCCAACGAACCGCGCGTTCTCGCGCAATTTTCCCAGCGCCCATTCCAAATCCTCCACCGTGAACCGGCCGTTCTCCCAATTGGTCGCCGCGTTTTCCGCGCGCAAACAATCGAGATCGATCGTGACGTAGATATTTATGTCGCGAAGATTCGCGCCGAACGTTTCGAACTGTGCTCGCCAATTTTCGCGCAAGATCGCCCCGGGACGTTGTCGATCTTTCGTCGGCCGATCGTCCGCCCAGGGATGAACTTCGAGGCGGCCTGCGCGTTGATCTTTGCGATTCGCGAAAATATTGTGCGGCCACCAGCATTCAAAATTTCCACAGCCCCAGATCGCGACGTGTTCGACCTGCGGTAATTCGAGCGCGCGATTGATCCAACCGCCGCACGCCCATCGCGGGGGCGTGATCGCCCAGTCGGGATGATTATCGAACGACACGAGCACGATTGGTTCGGTGAAACGTCGCAGCCAGAGCGCGCTCAAATAATGAAAATCGCCCGAACCATAAAGTGTGAACGACGAGAGTCGCCCCGTGAATTCGCGATAAAATTCTTCGACCACGCGTGCCGGCGCGCAGAAACGCAGGCGCGGTCCCCATTCACGCGCGTCGATTGTCGGCAATTCGAGCGGCGCGTCTCGCCAGGCACCGTCGAGATTTAAATGAAACGCGCGATTCAGAACAAATTATGGGCGCCTGTGCGGTTTGAAACGCAGATCGCTTTGTCTGGCAGTGCGCAGATTCTCAGCGACTTCCCCCAATGTTGGGTCCAACCGCAACGCTTCTTCGTATTGCATGATGGCCTGGGAAGTTCGCCCTTCGCGCAAAAGCAGACTGCCCAGATTACTGTGCACATCGGCGCGGTTCGGATCGAGCCGCGCCGCGGCCAGATAATGCGTCTCCGCGTTTTTCATGTCGCCTTTTTCGAGCAACGCCGTGGCCAGTTCCGAGTGCGCGTCCACAAAGTTTGGATCGACATCGAGAGCGCGCTGATATTGCGCGATGGCCGCCTCCCTTTCGCCCCGTTTATCCAGAAACGCGCCGTACGTGTAAAACAACCGCGCTTCTTTCGGACTTAAACGAATCGCCTTCTGGTACTCAGCGCGCGCCTCGTCCGCGCGCCCGAGCCGTTCCAAAAGGTAAGCGTAACCGGACCGCACTTCGCCCGAATTAGGATCCAGTTGAATGGCACGCTCGTAGTAAGTTCTGGCGGCATCGAGTTTCGATTGCGCCATTTGCAGGACCGCCAGATTCACGTGCACTTTCGTGTAAGTGGGATCGATCTGTAACGCCGCATTGTATTCTTTTTCCGCCTCATCGACGCGACCGTTCTGCTGCAATGCGGCACCGTAGTTGTAGTGAGCGCGAGCGCTTCGCGGCAAATCCGCGGCGACGTAAGCGTTCCGATCGACAGGCGATCCGGCATGATAAACTTTCCCGAACCACATTGCGCTGAGCGGAAACACGAATGCGATTGCCCATTTCGCTCCATGCATCGCCCAACTCGGAAGCAACCGGCCCAGGCTCACGTCCGCAGTGCCGCCATCGAGCCCGAGCGATTGACGAGTCGATTTCTCGCGAACTTTCCAAATGAACCCGTCGTAATAAAAATGAAGCAAGCCCGACGCAGCGACCACCCCGGTTAGAATGCGCGTGATCGTGTCGAGTCCGAGAGTCGAATTCAAATAACCGATCGATCCATAAGCGAGAACGAGCCCGACGTAGAGTCCGATCAGCGATCCACTCCGGCGAAACACGAAACGCATGAACCCACCGATGGAGCTGTCCTTCTCGACGCGGTTGCGGTTGTAAATCCAAACGATCGAGAGGTATTGCACGTCGTGAAACACTTCGAACAAGGCAATGCCCGCGAGAATATTTGCCACGCCGTTATTGCAGTACCACCAGAAGGCGATGCTCGTGACGAAGAGCGCCACTTTCACCGGATTTTGCGGATGTCCCGAAATCCAAGCGCGCGCGAAATTTGCGAGCCAAAGAACTCCAACGGCGATCGCCGCGACGAGGACGCTTTGTTGCAGCAATTGAATTCCGAATGGCGGTATGAATGGAAGACCGCAGCCGTACAATCCTTCGAGCGTGTCAGTCATTCGCGCCGGTGACAGAATCACCCCCGCCGCGAACCAGACCGCGCACATGACGAAATCCAAATGCCGAGTCAACGCCGCGAACGAGCCGGTCTTCGCATCATAAATTCGACCGAACCCGTAGGTCTGCATCATGCCGTGCCAGATGCCCCACAAGAAAACGATCATTACCACCGGGTTCGTTTTGATGTCCCAGAAATAAAAACCGACGCACACCGCGAGCAGAAAAACGGGCGCGACGATGAACCTCCATTTGAATCGTTCGAACAATGCGCGATCGCCATACGCGCGGATCATGCCCGGCAAATGATGTCCCATCGCACCGAACGCAGCCACGAACAGATAAATTTCCTGCGCGCTCCATTTCGCCTGCGCAACCGTGAAAAGCGGAATGATCAGCAGGGGCGTGCCGACGTACAGAATCAGGTCGCGCCAACTGTTTAGGATCCAAATATTTCGCTTGGGCGAGACGGCTGGCGCCGCGGGAACGGTCTCGGGGCGGGAAAATGCGGTAACGTGCTGCATGGGCGGGCGGGGGCACTATTTTCTACAGATCGGCGCGAAAATCAATCCCGGGCTGAGCCTGACGACCGGACAAGATCGACATCTTCCATGCGCGCGAACGCCCACTTCAAGGCGAACATAAAGTGAAACTTGTGAATCGCACGCAAAGCACAGAATTAAAGAAACACAAAGACGATCGCGATATCTTTTGCATCGTCAGCGACGCCTTTCGCATCTTTGCGCGAAAATCATCCAGTGTCCTCGGCAGTCCGTGGGCTTTTGCGATCGCCATTCTAATCATTGTCGTCTGGGGCCTAACCGGGCCGACGTTTCATTACTCGGACACCTGGCAGCTCATTATCAATACCGGAACAACCATCGTGACCTTTCTGATGGTTTTCTTGATTCAAAACACCCAGAACCGCGACGCGAAAGCGATGCATCTAAAACTCGATGAAATTATTCTCGCCTTGGAAAAAGCGCGAAACGAGCTTGTCGATCTTGAAAACCTCTCCGACGAAGAATTGGATAGATTGGAGAACCAATTCAAACGGGTGCGAACTAAAGCCGAGAACCACGGCACAAACAGGCGACACGTCGAGCCCGAAGCTCTTGAGCGGGAAGGTTAAATTGACCTAGCGGCCGGTTTTGCCGCGATTCCCATCCGCAAAAATTTCCTGCCGCTCGGGCAGAGCTTGAAGACTTCGCAGTTCGCGCAGTCGGGCTTGCGGGCAAAACAACGGCGTCGCCCGTGCCAGATCAGCCAATGACTCCAAATGGCCCAAAATTTTTGCGGCACGAGCTTCATCAAATCCTGCTCGATCTTTTCCGGATCTTTATTTTTCGTCAGACCAAGGCGTTCCGATAAACGGATTACGTGGGTATCGACCACGATCCCTTCGTTAATCCCAAACGCGTTTCCTAAAACCACGTTCGCGGTTTTGCGGCCAACGCCGGGCAGTTCGCGTAGCTCCTCCATCGAGTTCGGAACTTTGCCGTCAAACTTTGTCGCAATCACCGTCGTCGCGCCGCGAATGCTCTTCGCCTTGCTGTTGAAGAAACCGGTCGATCGAATCGCGTTCTCCAATTCGCCTGGCCGCGCGCTCGCGTAATCTTTCGCGCTCCGGTATTTCTTGAACAGCGCCGGCGTTACCATGTTCACGCGCTTGTCCGTGCACTGCGCCGACAGAATTGTCGCGATCAAAAGTTCGAGCGGTGTTTTGAAATTCAGCTCGGTATGCGCGTCCGGATACACTTTCGGCCAGACTTTGATCAATCGCGCGACCCGCTCGCGAGCAGTCATGACGGCCGCACCGCTTCGATTCCCTCTCGCAATTTGTCCTTCGTCTCTTTCACAACCTTTTTGCCGCGGCGCAAAATCCAGCGGGCCCACGTGAATTCACTCGCGAGCACGACCAGACCGATTGGAATCACAAGCGAGCCTGGGCCCGGCAAAAAAATCAGCGCGATGCCGAATAACACGATCGTTCCGCCGATGATGCCAACGACGATCCGCCGAAGAAATTTCGGCAGAAGATTGAGGCCGAGTGCTTCCCTGATTTTCCTCGCCCGTTGCACACTTTCGCTCTAACGCAGCCGAGCGATGTTGCAACTACTCCGCGAACGCCGCTAGTTTTTGACTCAGCTCCGGCGGAACGTGCGCGACGACGATCGCGTCGTTGCCATCATACTTTAATTCGAGCACGTGGCCGACGCGATGGATCTCTGCAATGAGTGCGGATTGGCTCGCCGGAATTTTGAAACGCAAACGCAAGCGCCATGCGCTTAACGAATCCTGCAGCGCCAGGACGAGCTTGTTCACCTCTTCCCCCGTGCGCGCCGAGATTGCGACACTGCCAGGAAATCTTCGCAGATAAGTTTCGATCAGCTCGCGATTTTGCAGATTGTCGATCTTGTTGAAGACGATGAGCGTCTGCTTGCCATGCGCGTTGAGCTCCTTGATCACGTTCTCGACCGCTTCGATTTGGTCCTCCACCCGCGAATGCGAAAGATCGACAACGTGGATGAGCAAATCGGCTTCGCCGACTTCTTCCAGCGTCGCTTTGAACGATTCGATCAAAGTGTGCGGAAGTTTTCGTAAAAACCCGACCGTATCGGTGAGCAGGACGCGCTGTTTGTTAGGCAAAACAAAACTTCGCGTCGTCGGATCGAGCGTGGCGAAAAGTTTATTCTCGGCGACAAGGTCCGCGCCGGTCAGCAAATTTAACAGCGTCGATTTACCGGCGTTAGTATAACCGACCACCGCCGCAACCGGCCATTGATGACGTTTGCGCCCCTGCCGCTGGACCGCGCGCGTCTTGCGCACCGATTCCAACTCACGCTCCAGGCGCGCAATTCTTTCCTGCACGCGGCGACGATCCACTTCCAACTGCGTTTCACCCGGACCGCGCGTTCCAATTCCGCCGGTTTGTCGCGACAAGTGATGCCACATTCTCGTCAATCGCGGCAGCAAGTATTGCAACTGCGCGAGCTCGATTTGCAACCGCCCTTCCCGGCTCCGCGCGCGTTGCGCGAAAATATCGAGAATCAGTTGCGTGCGATCGAGAACTTTTCGCGAAAGAAGATTTTCCAAATTGCGGCCCTGGGCCGGCGAAAGTTCGTCGTCGAAAATCACCGACGTCACTTGTCGATCTTGCAACGCCGGCTTGAGCGATTCGGCTTTGCCTTTGCCGATGTAATACGGCGCGGTCGGCCTTTCGAGTTTTTGCGTGACCGTATCGACGACTTCTGCGCCAGCGGAATTCGCCAGCTCAGCAAGTTCTTCGAGCGAATCCCGAAGGTCCCACTTCGAGACGCCTTGCTTCTCGAGACCGATCAAAAGCGCGCGCTCGTGAGTTTTTTTCGGACGAGTTTCAATCATTCCCCTGCGTCACTCCCGGCGTTTTCGCGAATTGCGAAATACGTTCTACAGCTTCGACGTGACTTAGCCCGGACAAATTCAGCGGTTGAAAATTAGTTTGCCGCCGAAACCAGGTCAACTGCCTTTTGGCATAACGCCGAGTCGCCTGCTGAATCGCGGCGGTGCATTGCAAGATCGACATCTTCCCATCGAGCAGTTCGTTTATCTCGCGGAAACCGATCATTTTCGACGCGGCGTCGCTCATTGGTTTGCCGCCAGAGACCGCGGCAGCTACAACTGCGCGCACTTCTTCGATTACGCCGTCCTCAAACATCTTTTCCACGCGGCGATTGATGCGCTCGTAAAGATCGTCGCGTTCGCGAAAGACGAAAACTCCTGTAGTGGTCGCTGTCTCGGCGACGCCTTTCGCGCTGCCGCTGAGGACAGCGGCCTCTACAGTCTTCCACCTGCGTCGCGCGGACGCGGCTTTGCCGCTCAGGACGCAAATCTCGATCGCGCGCATGACGCGGCGGGGGTTTTTGAAATCGACCACCGCGTTCGGATCCAGTTCGTGCAATTTTTTTTCCAAGTCGGCCAGACTGAGTTCGTTCAATCGGGCGCGCAGATCGGGATCGGCAGAAGGCGCGGAATCCAATCCATGCGTAAGCGCTTTGAGATAAAGGCCGCTGCCGCCGGCAACGATCGCCATTTTTCCACGCGAATGAATTTCATGGATCGCTGTCAGCGCGAGCGTGCGGAATTTGGCCGCGTTCATTTCTTCCAAGATCGACATCGTCCCGATGAGATGATGCGGAACTTTCGCGAGGGTAAGCGCGTCAGGCTTCGCGCTGAGCAAATCAAAGCCGTGATAAATTTGAAATGCGTCGGCGCTGACAATTTCAGCGTCGAATCGTTGCGCGATGTCGGCGGCAATGTCGGATTTGCCCGTCGCGGTCGGGCCGACGATGAAAAAAACATTGAGTGTGGAGCGTTTCATTGAAAACAAAAACCGGGAGCAGCGTTTAGCGCCGGCTCCCGGTTGTTAAACTGACTTGCGATGTGCCTATTCGTGCGACTGCTCGCTCGATTTCGCGCCACTGACCACGAGCTTACGCCCGAGAAATTCTTTATCGTGCAATTCCTCGACTGCGCGCTTCGCTTCGTCGACCGTTTGCATCGAAACGAACGCGAAGCCTTTCGAGCGCTGATTGTGGCGATAGCTCACCACCTCCGCGTTCTGGACGTGCCCTACGCCGTTGAAAAGCTCGAAGAGATCGCTCTCGGTCGCATCGAAGGACAAATTGCCGACGTAGAGACGCGGCGAAGTAACTTCGACTGATTCAGGTTTGCGTTGCGGCCGCGGTTGCTGCTGTTCGCGCGGTTGATGTTGCTGCTGCTGGCCGTTGCGTGATTGCGTGGCCGGTTTGCGCTGGCCGCCGTCGTCGTTGCCTCCAAAAAATGCCACGACGCGCTGCCAGAATGTTTTCTGCTTCGGTGCTGGCGCGCGTTGCTCTTGATAGCGACCGCGGCCTCCCCGACGTCGAGACCGGCCGCGCCCATGGCGCTGGCGTCTCCCCGGTTGATACGAGTTCATGTTTGTCCTCAATAATTGCCCAATTGTTTAATGAGCGGAGCGCATCCGATGATGCACAGTCCGCGGCGCGCGAACCCCTGGAATTGCAAGCATTCTGTGGCGCCGATGGAAACTCCGCCTCGTCGTGCCGGAAATAGAATCGTCTCGAAATGCAGCCGGTTTCGCTCAGCCAATCAAATCGCGAAGATGACGAACCTCGCTTCATACTTTTTAGCTTCAAACCGATGCTCGGAAGATCGAATTAGATTCCCGACATCTACGGGCCGATTATCGCCCGCGCCCAGAGCTATTGCAAGGGGAAGAAAATGTCGATCCTAGCGGTGCGTGAAAGCGTCGCGCAGCGAGTAGGCGCGCGATTTCAAATATTCGCGCGGTCGCTCTTCCCGGATCGGCTTCAAAAAAGATCTGAGCTTGCGCGATGTTAATCTTGGCTCATATCCAAACTCCGGCATTAGCTCGCGGCAATGCCATTCGACCCAGCCGATCTCGTCTTCGGATAATTCTTTCTCCCACCGCGAGGCGGGTTCGGCGCTCACTTGCGAAAATCCGATTTGCGCGGCCGAGTTGCCGCCCCAGGGCTCGCCAATTTTCGTGGGGGACAGCACGACCTTCGGATCGAATTCGATCTCGAGATAATCGCAAACGCTTTGCATCACGCTCGCCGGTTCGCTGATCAATTGCTCGAACTGGACGAACAATCCCGGCCGGTCGCCTGCGCGAACGCCGCGCGCTAACTTCGCCGCGACGCGCCAGTGCGCGATCACGTAGTAGACCGAGAAGCGTTTTGTCCGGCGCGTTTTCTCGAGCGCGATTTGCGTGGCGAGGATCGCTCGCGGATCTCGTAACATAACGAGCAATTTCGCGTTTGGAAATCGCGCGAAGATTTCATCGACATGGTTGCGGTTAGCGGGCGTCTTCTCGATCCAACGTTTAACGCGATCGGGCGGCAGGCCGATTGTTTCGGCGTACGACTGCGCCATTAACGCGAGCAAATCGCGTTGCGCGTTCGCAGGATCGAACGCGATTAGCTCAAACGTTTCGAGAAATCTTTGCTGCGGAAAATTTTTGTATTCGTGCTCGCGCCATTTCGGTTCGCCATGAAACAAAACGCGCGAAAACGATTCTTTTGTCAGATAATCAAACTGCGCGCGCCGGCCCGCATCGCGATATTTATTGAGGACGGTCGGGAAGTAGGCGGTCTCCTGCGGCAAGACAAGCAGCTCAGGATGATTGTCAAGTAACGCCGCGAACAGCGTCGTTCCCGATTTCGCCTGACCGGCGATGAAACACGCACGCTGGTCGAACGGAAGCATTTATCTCGAGGAACGCGATTTGAGAAACCAATCGACGAACTTCGGCAAACCCGCATCGAATTTCGTTTTTGGATCGTAGCCGAGAAGTTTCCGCGCTTTAGAAATGTCCGCGCAGGTAAGTGGCATGTCGCCAGGCTGCTCCGGCAAGCGATTGATCTTCGCTTTTTTGCCAAGCGCATTCTCGATCGCCGCGATCAACTCCTTGAGCTGAATCGTGTCGCTCTCGCCCAAATTGAAAACATCGAATGACGGTCCGTCATATTTTAGCGCGGCCATCGTTCCCTGAATGATGTCCTCGATGTAAGTGTAATCGCGGCGCGTAGTGCCGTCCCCGAACCGATCAATCGCTTCGCCGGCGAAAATCTTTCGCGTGAATTGATGGATCGCGAGATCCGGCCGTTGCCGGGCGCCGTAAACAGTGAAGTAACGCAACGCGACGATTTTCATTTTGTAGAGATGCGAATAGGTCGAGCAAAGAAACTCGCCTGCGATTTTCGTCGCCGCGTACGGACTCAATGTTTGGGTGAGGTGTTCGCCTTCCGAAAAGGGAATTGTTTTTGCGCCGCCATAAACCGAGGAGCTCGATGCGAAGACGAATCGCTCGACTCCGGTCGCACGCGCGCCTTCGAGCACGTGCAATGTGCCGGCGACATTCGTGTCGTAATAAAGCTGCGGCTGCTGGATCGACGGCCGCACGCCTGCGCGTGCAGCGAGATGAAAGATCGCGTCGAACTTTTCGTCTCGAAACAAGCTCGCGACCTTCTCCCCGTCGCGAAGATCGACATCGTGCACCGCGATGTCTTTGGCGAACGCAGCAATGTTCGCGCGCTTGATTCCCGGATCGTAGTAATCGTTAAAGTCGTCGAGGATGGCGACGCCGTGACCGTCCCGGAGTAGCCGTTCGACAAGATGGGAGCCGATGAAACCTGCGCCGCCGGTCACGAGGATTCTCATTCGCTCGCAACTTCAACCACGAAGGACACGAAGTGCACGAAGAAAATTTCTCCTGATTGTCATTCCGAGCGAAGTCGAGGAATCTGTAACTGTTGTCTGGCGTTACTTTGTTCGGAAATATTTAGAGATGCCTCCACTTCGGTCGACATGACAAAAGAATGAAGCTCGATGGATGCAGCGCACTCATCACCGGCGCTTCGGCGGGAATCGGCCGCGAGTGCGCGCGTCAACTTGCCTCGCGCGCGCGAACGCTCGTGCTTGTCGCACGACGCGAGCAGCGACTGAGCGAGTTGCGCGACGAGCTGCGAAACCTCAACCCGCAGTTAAAAGTTCACACGCGCGCGGTCGATCTTGGCGACAAATCGCAGATCGAAACGTTGGTTCATTGGCTCGACGAGAACAAGATCGACATCGATTTCCTGATCAACAACGCGGGGCTCGGCGATTATGGCGCGTTCGCGACTTCACCGATGCAGCGCGACGAGGAAATTCTACAGGTGAACATTGTCGCGTTGACGACACTCACGCGCGCGTTGGTCCCGCAAATGATCGCGCGCAAACGTGGCGCGATTCTGAATGTCAGTTCATCGGCGGGCTTTCTGCCGATTCCCGGCATGGCTATTTACGCGGCGAGCAAAGCGTACGTGAACAGTTTTTCGGAATCGCTTCGCGCCGAACTGCGAGAAAGTGGGGTGACAGTCACCGCGCTTTGTCCGGGACCGGTTCACACGGAATTCGGCGACGCTGCAAAACGTCCGGGCGGCGAGGCAGAAACAGGGCCTGAATTCGTTTATGTTTCAGTCGAAGAAGTCGTGCGCGATGCGCTCGCGGCAGTCGAGAACGATAAGCCGCTTGTGATTCCGGGCTTCGCCATGAGACTCGGAATGTTTCTTGTACGCATCACGCCGATGTCGATCTTGCGTTTGGCGTGGCGGCTTGGCGCGAGGCGCCATTAAACAAAAGCGGCGGTCGAAGTGACCGCCGCTTTGAAATTAGTGCTGCCGGTAGAGACGGCGCCCGCTACAACGTTAAGAGCTCTTGTATTTAACCGAGCAGCCGTAGGGTTTTGTTTGCGCGTTAGAAACCGGTTTGCCGGCGAGTGATTCGTCGAGCGCGGCTTTGACGTAATTTGTCGAAGCGGGAATGTCGGCCGGATTTGGCGAGGCTTTACTGTCGATCGCGCCTTCGTAAACGATTTTACCTTCCGGATTAATGACGATCATGTCCGGCGTGTTTTTTGCGCCGTAAGCTTTGCCGGCGACACCGTCAGGATCGAGCAACAGCGCGGTCATGTTCGTTTTCCATTGGCTCATAATTTTATTGGCCGCGTCGGCGGTGAGATAACCTTCAGCGCCTTCACTCGAAGAATCGATAGTCAGCCAAACGACACCTTTGCCGGTAAATTCTTTCTGCAGCTTTTGCATATTGTCGCTGCCGTAATGCTTTTTCACGAATGGGCATTCCGGATTGAACCATTCGAGGACAACGTATTTTCCTTTGTGTTGGCTCAACGAGTGGGTCTGGCCTTTCGTGTCCTTGAGCGAGAAGTCGGGCGCGGCGCTGCCGACTGGTGGAACGTCAGCCGCGTAAACCGCGGCGGCGATGATGGAGCTGAGTGCGATTAGTTTTGTTTTCATAGATTAGCGTGAAGCGACGGTGATGGTTTCGAGTTTATCGAGAAGAATACTCTTGGTCAGTAATTCCGGAAAGACAATCGGCTCATGCGATTTGCCCGGATAAAGCACGTATAATGGGACACCCGGGCGGCCAAATTGTTGAAGTAATTTCGTGATCTGCGGATCGCCATTAGTCCAATCGGCTTTCAGTTTCACAACGGCGTGCCGCTGAAATGCATCGCGGACGTCGGAAGTCTCGAGCACGGCTTTCTCGTTGAACTTGCACGTCAAACACCAGGCCGCGGTGAAATCGACAAACACCGCGTGACCTGCATCGCGCTCGGTTTGCAAACGCTCCGGTGTGAATGATTGCCAGCCGCCGCTGGATGCGCTCGTCTCTGCGATGTCGATCTTCGATGACTGAAATTTGTCGCCGATGAAATAAACGCCCGAACCGAGCAAGAGTAAGAGCATGAGCAAGACCACCACCGCGCGCTTCGCGCCGGACGTTGTCGGCAAAATGAACGCGCCTTTCATCCAACAGGCGATCGCGACGATGAGCAAAAAGCAGCTGGCCCAAATCGCGCCGTCGAGTCCGCGTTGCGCGCCGAGAACGTAGAGGAGAAAAAGCAACGTCGCGATTAGCAGGAAACCCATGAATTGTTTCACGTGAACCATCCAGGGGCCGGGCTGCGGTAGAAATCGCATCCACGCCGGCTGCGCACTGAGCAACAAATACGGCGCGCTCATTCCTGCTGCGACGGCAGCGAACATCGCGAGGATGACCACGGCCGATTGGGAAAAGGCGAATCCCAATGCGGTGCCGAGAAATGGCGCGGTGCACGGTGTCGCGAGCACGGTCGCGAACACGCCTTGAAAAAACGAACCGAAATCGTCCGTGCGATCCCCGCTCGCGAGCATCCCGCGTTGCAAGCTTTGCGGCAGAGAAATTTCGAAGACACCGAAAAGATTGAGCGCGAAGATGAGGACGATGACGCTGAGCGCGAGAACGAAATAAGCGTTAGTGAATTGAAATCCCCCCCAGGTCACATCACGGCCGGCGCCTTTGAGCGCGACCAACAAAATGGCAAGCGCCATGAACCAAACGAAAATGCCCGCGGTGAACGCGACCCCGCTGCGAAAGATTCGCGCCCGGCTTTGACCCGCTTGTTTGATGAAGCCGAAGATCTTCAGCGAGATCACGGGCAAGACGCACGGCATTAGATTCAAAATGAATCCACCGATGAAGCCGAAAAGGAGAAACGTGGCGAGGCTCCGCGACGGTTGCGCGATTTGATTGGAAGTGGCTGCGGCCTGCTCGGCGGCAAGTTCCCAGCCGGTCCGATCATTGCCGTTCGGAGATTTGGAAAACACAATCACGCCCGGAAGCGCCGATACATTTTTGTCGGGCGATTCAATCGGGATCTTGAAAGTGACTTGGTTCGCGCTGCGCGATGTGACGGTAGGATGGCCGACCACGGTTTCGTTGCCCTGCGGCGCGGGGAAGAAATCGATGTTCTGATAGTTCGCGATTTGATCGCTCGTGATTTTCAGGAGCAGATCGTTTCCGGTGCGCGTCCAATTTACAGTGGCGGTTTTGCCGTCCGGAAAGTTCTGCGGGACCAACCGGCGATAGCGCGCAAAGAGTTCACTGTTTTTCGGCTCGGCCGTTGTCGACGTTGGCAACTCGAGCTCGAGTTTCGCGTTCCCCGGGATACAGATCCTTTCGCAAACGAGCCAATCAACTTGCGCGGACAGTTTTACCGGCGAGATGTCGATCTTCGACGGCGGCGTGATTTCCTGCATGAGCAGGAGCTCGTCTTGATAGCCGTAGGTTTGAATGTCGCCGGGATCGTTCGTCTTCAATGGAATCGGCCATTGAATCTCGCCAACTTTCCAACCCGGCGGCAGGTTCCATTTGATTTCAGTGGGAAGGCCGGCGTCGCCCGAATACTTCCAATAGGTGTGCCAGCCGGGCGCCACTCGCAGCAACACTCCAGCGGTAAACGGTTTTCCCGGAACGATGGCGGATGTGTCCGCGAGCAGCGTCGCGTGAACTAGCTCCTTACCTTGATAATTTTGGGCAATGGTCGAGTGCGCGAGCGCAAGGAGCCCAAGCGCGATGAGTGATCGCACCCAAATCATCCTGACCTTTACCATCGGGCCAGGGATCGGTAGTGGTACAGTTTCAAAGTTCATGCGGCACTGAGCGTGCTTTTCGTTCCCCAGCTTGGACAATCGAGCAGGCCAACAAGTTCGTCCAACGTCCAGACATGATCGCTCACGCCTGCTTCCATTGCTGGCGTAACGCGCAAGGTCTGGTGAATCCGGCAGAAATTGTAGTGCATATAATGAAGCGCGACCGCGTGCTCTAAATTCTCCAGCTTCTTGGTAAAGGCATTGGTTAATCGTGTAAATCGGCGCATGGACATACGCATCGTCAAATTCTGGCGCTCAACGTGGCTTGTAGAAATGTGCTTGTGATCAGGCTTGCCATACAGAACCGCCTTCCGAGTTCCCATGCACACCGCAGGACTGTATCGCGTTTCTGGCGTAGGCGCTGGCGAACCGTAAACTTTGTGAAGCAATGCGTAATCAATGTTGTTCGTTCCGAAAGTCTTTGCGGCTGCTTCTGGATACACGTTGAGCGAATCGCTGGTTAATTGAACTCTGTTCGCCAACCGCGCCTTTAGATCGGACATAAAATGATATGCGGCTTGGGCGCTGCGATTACCAATAAACCAACATGGAACGAGCTTTGAATCGGGGTCCAGCGCAACCCACGTCCAAACATCACCTGCGCCAGTGCCTTTCCAGTGATCTGGAACGTTCTTCGCTTTCGCGTAGCAGAAACTCCATATTTCGTCGCATTGGATTCTCTTGCACTGCAGATTGCGGAAAACTCGATTCTGGTAGTTGGAACATTCGCGCCCCAAATCCACGAGCAGCTTCATTACCGTTGTGCGATGAACGCCGGTCATTCGCGTAACAGCGCGAAGCGAATTGCCTTCGACCAAAGCCGCAACTACGGCCTTGCGTGCGTCAACGTCCAACTTGTTCATGCAGACAGTATGCTTGACCGCTCAAGCATCGTCAACAAGAAAAAGCTACTTAGATTTGGCCAAAATAAGCTCGGAAGCTGTCGTCCTTACCAGTCTTTTCTCGAACGGTGAGGGCAGGTTGTATCCCTTCCGAAGCGCGACTCCCTCGTCGGCCAATTGCTTCGCAATCGCGAGACTTTCGGCCAATAAAGCCGCGTTCACCTTTCGATTCCCAGCAAGGATTTTGCCCAGCTTAAGAGCTGTCGATTTGTGGTTTTTAGCGGGCATATTTCATCGGAAAGAAATTCTTTAATACATGGACAGCCGACTCCGTTCCAAGTTTCGCCATATAATCTCGCAGTAGTTTGTAATACCTTCTAACGCAATTATTTACGCAGTCAGTTTTACCAAAGTCCTCTATCTTCAATCCTACGTCATTTCTGAGAATTTGCATCGAAATTCCTCGCCCGTGAGAGTGCCACTCGTCCGTATCATTTAACGCATTGGCGATCTTGCGCGCGCGCATGGATTTCATCGTTTTAGTAACAGCCTTTCCGCGCGCGCCTGTCGTGTTCCAGTTTCTAAATTTGTATTTCACGAGCCAATCTTTTAACAACGCAATGGACAAATCGGTTTCTTGTTCGTAGCGGTATAATTCAGCCGGATCGAAATTTGAAATCAAAAAATTGAGTTCTGCCGTGGTTATCGTTTTCTTGCGGGATTTTTCGATCAGCCTCTCGTACTGAACTAGATAGCCTTGCGCTGGTATCAAATGCCCTTTCGGGCCTTCTACTTGTGGGTCGATCGGTCCAAGAACTGAATGATAATCCATCCAAATTTCATCGCCGGACATTACGAGGATCGTGCCCGCAGAATACGCAAAATTGGGTACGATAAATTCAACGACATCAAAATTACTGTGAAGTAGATCGGCCATTCGTTCTGCGACTTCGGCGTAGCCGCCAACGGTTTCCAAAATCACGCTTAGTTTTGGCCTCTTCGAGAGTGCTGTGGTTGATTTCTTTTTGGACTTTTGGGGCGTCCGGTGCTGGTCGTGAATAAATTCGACGGCGTCGCGGATAATATCTTCAACGCCCTGAAAGAGTGGGCCGATAAAGGCCAGTGCGTCGGATTTGAATTCGTTTTGGACTTCGACCAGATGGGAATCCAACTGCTCTTCAACAATCCGTCCTGAGGGGGTAATTGGCTCGTGGCTCATGGCTTGCCGGCCCACCGCATTAAAGCGGCTTTCCGAGCAATATCTGAGCGTCGTTCCGCAGTCAATCTTTTGGCTCTCTCCTTGCCGCCTTTTTTCCCACCCAGACGACCTAGTGCGACAGCTGCGGGATTCTTGCGTTTCCTGCGTTGACGCTCTTTCGTGCTCAAGGCCACGATGTGAGCCGCGATTTGATTGACGTCCTTCTTGCTTGAGCGAGCAGGCATGTCCCATTGTGGCACGGTCGCCTTGGCTTGCAAGCCCGATCAATTGGCCTTTGGACTTATCTTTGCTCAAAATGTACCACTACCCAGGGATCGGGCAAAGAAGGCTGGCTCGCATCGTGCTCCGAAATCTGACATGCGCGGAGTGTTGACGTTCATCGCAATCGCTGGAATCGGCGGTGGCTTGTTCGTTTGGCAAAAGCGCCACGAGCCGGAAGTCGCGGCAAAGGACCAGCCGTCTGCGCAATCAACACCCGCGCCGCGGCAAACGTCCGAGCACGATTGGGCGAAGCATTCGCTCGACACCACGCATTCGGTCATCGATCAAGTCAAACGTCAGCGAAAAGACGACGATTTGAAAGACGCGGTCGGCCGTCGTTAAGATCGACAATCATCCGCGCGCATTTAGATCGCGCGAAAATTATTGCGTAGTGCGATCTGCTTGAGCTTTCAGCTGGTCTTTAACCGCTGACTTGAGTTGCTCGGGCGAAATCGCTTCCGTCGCGCTGGCGGACTGTTCTTCACGACCAAGCTTGGCAACGTCCTTAACAGGCTCGCCTTCATCATTCACGATGATGTCGCGACCACTCTCTTCGTCGCGCTGCACATGGAAGCGCCCGTTGTCGATCCCGACGAGCGGAACAAATTGGTCGTAATTATGTTCGACGAAAAGAATCTCGCGATCGCCCACTTGAAATTTAGGCGCACCTTCAACGACTAACGAGTCATCGCCCACTTTGCCGCCGAGCATGCGAATGGTGTAGGAGGTACCGGCATCGCCTTTGACGTTATCGCCGATTTGAAACGTAACGTACGTCGCGATGTGACGTTGGCCGCCCTGGCCTTCCCAAACCGATTTCACGTCCGTAACCGTTCCCTGAAAAACGAGCTCAGCTTGCTGAACCAACTGGTCGAAAGTGGGTGGAACAACTGTGGTGGCGTTGGCGCTCGCCAACATAGCGGCGAGCAACAGGACTGGGAGAAGATTTTTAATTTTCATGTGATTTGAGATTGAGGGGTTTTTAGCGACGCATCGATACAGACGCAGACGAAGGCGAGGACAATGTGTAACCGGAGCCGGTTGTGAGATTCATCGTAGCGGTCTTGCTGCGCTTGGCGGCGCTTGACACGTTCAAGGTGATTGAAGCTGAGCTGGAGCCAGCGGGAATGTTAAATTGCGACGCACTGAGCGAATAGTTCGAACCCTGAAATGCGGATCCGCTCATTTGAAAGCCCACGGTCACATTGCTCGCCACCGGCCTTGCCGCGTTAACGGTAAATGTCGCGCTGCCGCCGCTACGGAGACTGTTCTGCGAAACCGACAGGGTTACTGCGACGCCGGTCACTGGCGTCGGTGTTGGCGTGATCGTGGCGCTTGGAGTCGCGGTCGGCGTTGCTGTGGGTCTTGGGGTTGGCGTTGGCGTTGCCGTCGCGATCGGCGTCGGCGTGGGCGTCGGTGAACCGGTCGCTGCGCCGTACATAGATTGTGCGCCAGAAATGTCATCGGCCGTGAGTTGATAGCTGTTGTTGATGTACGCGTACATGATGGCACTCGATTGGCTCGAGTGGGCCATGCCCAGCGCATGTCCAGATTCATGGAGCGCCACGCGCTGCACATCGTAAACGCCAGAGCGCAGCGGCCCGCGATAAGAATCCCACGATTGACTACTGTTAAACAAAATATCCGCTTCGGTAATTGTCGATCCGGACATCCAATAGCCGGTGATCGCGAGCGTATTTGAGCCGAAGCTTTGCCCAAAAAATGTGCTCGCGAACGCCATCGAGTTGACGCGGTCCCCTTGGGAAACCGCCGCGGTCGAGTTCATCACCTTTCCGAATTGCATCCGCGCAACCACCGCGTTCCAATTGTCCAAAGCAGGCGCGACGGCGGCATTCCAAGAGGTATTGCCGTCAGAAAGTGTGCGACCGGCGTTGCCCATGGAAAGCTGCATAACAACGGTGCTGCCGTTCGGCCATTGGGCGCCCTCGAGGACGTAAGCGACCGCGGTCGATGCCTGGAAAGTGCCGAAAGCGATTACAAATAAGGAGCCGAGCGCGGCGAGAGGTCCGCAAATTCGAAGAGCGCGCGAATTGCCTGAAGGGGTATTAATTGGAGTCATACTTGTTGTAGCCTCTAGAAAAGCAATATTCGTGCACAATTCAGGGCGAAACCGCGCTTTTTTCTTTGCGCTGAAGCCGTAACAACACCAGCTCCTGGTCGAAGTCGCGAATTTATCTGAACGACGCAATATGATTCTCGTTTCGAACTGCGCGGTAGAATATCACGGCGGGGATCGCTGACAACTTACGGCACGACGAAGATTTGTTGCGAGTCCGGATCCTTGACCTTGCTGCCAGGCGCGTAGCCGCTCACATCGATGTAGGCGCCGCTCGCATTGAACGGATTGAAAACCAGACCCGCCTTTCCGGGAACCGGTTTTGCCACTGGAAATTGAACTGCGGCCGAGGATTTTTGCGGCGCGGCGGACGACTTGGTTAATTTGCTGTTCGCAACGCGCGGCGTCGTTGGCGCGGATGCGCGAGTTGTTTTTCGGGATGCAGTGCGTTGAACTGGCGTTGGCGCAACAACGGGACGGGCCGGATTTGTCACATCGGATGTGTTCTGCGCCGGGCTCGGCTCCGGTTCATGAAAAACATAGCGCACTGGGGCAGTGACAACCCGGCCGATTCCGCATCCCGCTAACGCGATCGAGAAAAGCGCGGCCGCGCGAATCGCCCATTTCATCGCGCTCTAATAAAGCGAGTTTTCGTTAACGCAACAGATCGGCCGCGAATTGATCGATCTCGGCTTCGGTCGTCGCCCGAGAGCACATCAAACGATAAATATCCGGCTCGATGAATTTGTAAAAGTGCCAGCCGCGCTCGTTCAGCTTTCGGAAAACAGAGTCCGGCAATCGCACAAAGACCGAATTGGCTTCGACCGGCAGGACGATGTCGATCTTTCCCGCCGCGCGAAGTCGTTCGGCTAATTTGGCCGCGATCGCGTTCGCGTGTCGCGCGTTTCGCAGCCAAAGATCATTTTGCAAAAGCGCCAGCCACTGCGCGGCGAGAAACCGCGCCTTGGATGCGAGCTGACCGCCCTGTTTGATGCGGTAATCGAATTCGTTGGATAGGTCGCGTTGAAAGAAAACAATCAGCTCTGCGCCGGCCGCGCCATTCTTTGTCCCCCCAAAACAAAGAACGTCGACGCCGCTCTGCCAGGTAATTTCTTTTGGCGAACAACCGAGCGCGGCGACGGCGTTTGCAAAACGGGCGCCGTCCATGTGTAAAAACATTTCACGTTGTTTCGCGAGCTTTGCGATCGCGGCAATTTCGTCGGGCGTGTAAACCGTGCCCAATTCAGTTGCCTGCGTAATGCTGATCACACGCGGTTTGTGGGCGTGCACTTCAGGCTGCCGCGCAATCGCCGCTTCCGCTTGGTCGATGTCGATCTTCCCTTTGTCGCCCGCGACAAGCAGAAGCTTTGAGCCGCGCGTGAAAAATTCGGGCGCGCCACATTCATCGGTTTGAATGTGCGCCGTCGCGTGACAAACGACGCTGTGAAATGGCTGACAAAGTTGCGCGAGTGCGAGCGCGTTCGCCGCCGTCCCATTTGAAACTAAATAAACGTCGCAATCGGTTTCAAAAAGCGCGCGAACCGAATCCCGGACCCGGGCGCTCCATTCGTCCGCGCCGTACGATTCGGCCGCTCCGCGATTGATCTCCGCCAGCGCCGCCAAAACTTCCGGAGACATGCCGGCAGTGTTGTCGCTCGCGAATTGATGACGGCCGGCGCTCGAGGTCATGTCGATCTTGCCTAATCGAGTTCGGAGCGAGCGGCAAACGAGATTCGCAGCGGCGGGGGGAAATTGCCTGACGGGCTCAAGCCCCAAGGCCTGCAGAGCCCGCCAGACAAATCACTCTAATATTCCCCTGAATCTAATCCGCTTTGCAGCGGCTATGTTACCTCCCTCTTCGGAAATGACCCCGAAAGTGACCGTATCGCGGCCAAATTTTTCCGTTGGCCGGAAATTCCTTCGCCTTTACCTCGGATGAGCGCGCGATTAGTTTTTGGATATGGGCGCTTTGCAGGCTGAAGTCGAACGACGCGGACAACGGATTTTCGAGCTGGTCGACGAAAATCCCGAACCGCTTTTCAGCAAAGCCGGCTTTTATCAACGAATGATGGCGCTTTCAATGCGAGACGAGCATTTCAAAGTGCAATTGTTTCGCTTTGTCGATGTTCTCGCTTCGCTGAATCGCGGCAGCGATATCGTCCAACATCTCGACGAATATTTCGCGAGCATGCGCAACGGTTATGCGCCGTTGATCCGCACCGGCGTGCGCGCGGCAAGAATCGTCCCCTTCATCAGCGGTCAGCTTCTCCGGTGGAATGTGTCGGGCATGGCGCGGCAATTCATCGCCGGAAAAAATCCGCAAGACGTGATGAAGACGCTGCGCAAACGGCGCAAGCAAGGAATCGGATTCACTGTCGATCTTCTCGGCGAAGCGGTCGTGAGCGAAACCGAAGCGAACGAGTATTCGATGCGCTGCATGGAACTGCTGGAACATCTTGGCCACGAATGTCGCGGTTGGTCTGATCCGCTTGGCAAAAACGCCGACTTGTTCCCGGTCGTGAATCTATCAGTCAAGATTTCCGCTCTCTACTCGCAAATGAATCCGGCTGATCCGGCCAATGCGATCGCGCATCTCGCGCCAAAGTTGCGCCCGATTTTGCGGCGCGCCCGCGAACTTGGCGCGTTTGTGAACTTCGACATGGAAAGTTACGCGCATAAAAATTCCACGCTCGATCTTTTCAAAACGTTGTTTAGCGAGAGCGAATTTCGCGATTGGCCGCACGTCGGGATTGTCATTCAAGCGTATCTCCGCGATGCGGAAGACGATTTGCGGGATCTTCTCGAATGGGGACGCGCGCGCGGGACGCGGTTCGCCGTTCGTTTGGTCAAAGGCGCCTACTGGGATTTTGAAAAAATAAAATCGCGTCAGAACGGCTGGGCTTCCCCCGTGTTTCTCCAAAAATCGGAGAGCGATCTGAATTTCGAAGTGATCACTCGCATTTTGCTCGAGAACGAGTCGATCGTCACCGCCGCTTTCGGCTCGCACAACGTGCGCAGCATCGCGCACGCGCAAGCGCTCGCGGAAGAGCTCGGGATCGATCGCAGCCGGTTCGAGTTCCAATTGCTTTACGGCATGGCCGGTCCGGTGAAACGCGCGCTCGTCGAAATGGGTTATCGCGTTCGCGAATATTCGCCGGTCGGTGAATTGCTGCCGGGCATGGCGTATCTCGTTCGCCGTTTGCTCGAGAACACTTCCAACGAAGGATTTTTGCGCGCGAAATTTTCGGACAACGTTTCCGAAGCGCAGCTTTTGCGCGATCCGGCGGAACTGGTCGCGGCGCAAAGTCCAAACGGCGCGAGGCACATCGAAGTCAGCGCGAACGGCGCTTCTCTCGATACGCCGCCGGGCGACGCTTACGAAAACGCGCCGCTGATAAATTTCGTTTACAAGGAGAACCAGGATCGGATGCGCGACGCGCTCGCGAAGGTGCGCACGCAGCTTGGCCAAAAATATCCGCTCGTCATTAACGGCGAACGCGTTTGGACCGAGAGCACGATCGCTTCAATTAATCCGAGCCGTCCCGACGAGGTCGTCGGGCACGTGGCGGAGGCTGGAATTCCCGAAGCGGAACGCGCGGTCAAAGCGGCGCGCGAGGCGTTCGAAAAATGGAGCCGCACGCCGTTCGAAACGCGCTGCCGTCTACTCGAACGGGCGGCCGACATCATGAACCGGCGGCGCTTCGAGATTTCTGCGCTCGAAGTTTACGAAGTCGGCAAAGCTTGGGCGGAAGCGGACGGCGACATCCGCGAAGCGATGGACTTCTGTTTGTTTTACGCGCAACAAATGCGTTTGATCGGCCGGCCGCGATTAACGCAACACGTGCTCGGCGAAGAAAGTTATCAGCATTATTGGCCGCGCGGCGTCGCGTTGGTCATCGCCCCGTGGAATTTTCCACTCGCGATTTTGACCGGAATGACGACCGCCGCGCTCGTCACGGGCAACGCGGTAATCATGAAACCGGCCGAACAATCCGCGGTAGTCGGCGCGATGTTGATGGAAATTTTCGAGGAAGCCGGAGTGCCGCGTGGTGTTTTGAATTACCTGCCGGGAAAAGGCTCGGTGATGGGCGCGCACCTTGTCGATCATCCTGATGTCGATCTTATCGCGTTCACCGGGTCGCGCGAAGTTGGACTGCGGATTTGGGAGAGCGCGGGCAAGACGCGCGAAGGTCAGCGCGAGCTCAAGCGAGTGATTTGTGAAATGGGCGGCAAGAACGCCGTCATCATCGACGCGGACGCCGATCTCGATGAAGCGATCGTCGACACGATCTATTCGGCGTTCGGCTATCAGGGACAAAAATGTTCCGCCTGCTCGCGATTGATTATTCTCGAAGAAATTTATCCGCGCGCGATTGAGCGTTTAATGAGCGCCGCGGCGAGTCTGCGCGTTGGAAATCCAGAAGAGCCCGGAATCACGGTAGGGCCGGTCATCGATGGCAAAGCGCACAAAAACATTCTCGGCTACATCGAGAGCGGCAAAGAAGAAGCGCGCCTTGCCTTTCAACGCGGCGATGTTCCGAACCGGGGTTATTTTATTCCGCCGACGATCTTCACCAATGTCGATCCGAAGGCGAAGATCGCGTGCGAAGAAATTTTCGGGCCGGTGCTGAGCGTGATCAAAGCGCGCAATCTTGACGAAGCGTTCGAAATCGCGAACGGCACGGAGTTCGCGCTCACCGCCGGATTTTTCTCGCGCAGTCCGGCGAACATCGAACGCGCGAAAGCGGAGCTCGTTGCCGGAAACGTTTACATCAACCGCTCATGTACCGGCGCGGTGGTCGGCCGGCATCCGTTTGGCGGATTCAAAATGAGTGGCGGAGGAACAAAAGCGGGCGGCGGCGATTATCTTTTGCAATTCGTCGTCCCGCGTGTCGTCACCGAAAATATTACGCGGCACGGGTTCGCTCCCGAAACAACGCCGCAATATAGCGACGAATTTCTTCCACCGCGCTGACGCGATTGTCGATCTTAGCGGTGGCTTTTGTAAAGCCGGGCCACTTCGATCATGACTAACACGCTCGGCCAAGCCGCCGCACAAAGCAGAATGCCGAGCACCGCCATTTCTTTTGTGCGCACCCGCGCGGCTTCGATCAAATATTCGCGGCCGACATTGCGACGACGAAATTGTCCATCATCGTTCGACCAATAGCCACGCCAGCGGTCCGACCCTGAGTGGAAGAAGCAATCCGTGCGCGGGAAACGATGGTCGTCGAACTGGAAATGCGGCTTCACGGCGAGTCTCTACAGCTTGGATTGTTCCAAGAGCTGTTTCGTTCAACTCCATCGCCACTGCTAATCACTGATTCATCCAATTAATGATCTCGTCGTGGGCGTGATTAAGTACGCTCACGTGGTCTGCGCCTTTTACTCCGACGAAGTGGACAATCGGGAACTCGTGCGCGAGCTCACGCCCCATCCGAACGGGAATCACTTCATCGTCTGTGCCGTGAAAAATCGCGACGCGCGCGGCCGGATTGCGTTTGAGCGCGTCACGCAGATTGGCGCGATTGTCGTAGCTCTCGATCAGCAAACGTGAAACCCAACCGCCGAAAATGCTGGCTGCTTCTTCGCGCAACGTCGTGAATGGCGCGATCAATACGATTTTTTGCACAGAGTGGTTCGCCGCAAAATCGAGTGCGACTGCCGCGCCTAACGAGTGACCGATTGCACAAAGCGTCAGGTGATCTTCATCGGTTCGCAACCGCTCAAGAGTCGCCTTTAACGCGGCGGCGGCAGATAAACGCGTGCTCGCGATTGTCGCGTAACCGCGGTTCTTGCCGTAGCCCGGATAATCGACGAGCAAAAACGCGTCACCATTCGGCGGATATTGCCGGAGAATCGTCGTCCAGTCGAGCGCAAGGGAGCCATTGCCGCAAAATGCGACCCAAAGTCGATCCGGCATCGCTTTGGTTCCGGGAACATAGAACGCGACATATTTCGCATTTGCGACAGTGTAATTTATTTCAACAGCGTCGGCCGGGAGCGCGTACACGTAGCTGTCATCGTACCGGCGCGGATGGTAAACCAGCGAGTGTTGCCGAAAGTACAAGATCGACAACGCGATCAGCAGGAGGAGAAAAACGCCGAAGCCGTAGCGAAATATTTTCCGAGCGGTCGTCCGGCGAGATGGATTAAACATCGCGCCGCAAGAAAATGTTCAGTGCGACGCGATGCAAACCCGATTTGCGGGCGATTTGATTTATCGCCAGTGACCGGCCACCCAAACCCAACCACGGGGCCGATGCACCCAATGTCCGGGGACCCAAACAGCCGCGGTACGGGGCGCTCTCACCCAAGAACCCGAGACCCATACATAATTTGCACCCGACCAGCGCCAATATCCAGGTGTCCAGGAGTAACCCGGACCCGGCGCGATCGTTTGCGCTTCCACGCGCACGGCGGGCGGCGCTTGCGTGACATACATGTCAGTTGCCACTGGCTCGGTCACGACCGGACCAGTCGTGGAGACTTCGCGCGTGACCGTTGTCGTTGTCGCTACCGGGACCGGTTCGTCGGCGCAACCTATCAAACCGAACGGTGCGACCGCCAATATCCAAATACGTAGTTTCATAATCATTTCCTCCCTTATCTTTTCGTTTCTCGTTAGACGAGTTAGCCTTATTCAAATTCGATGCTTTACGTCGTCGCCACCCCAATCGGAAATCTTGGCGATCTCACTTTCCGCGCGCTGGAAATTTTGAAGGATGTCGATCTTGTCGCGGCCGAGGACACGCGGCACTCGGGGATTTTGCTGAAGCACTATCAAATCGCGAAACCGCTCATCAGTTTTCACGAGCACAACGAAGCAATGCGCACCGCACAGTTGGTCGAACGACTGGCCGCGGGCGAAAAAATTGCCCTCATCACCGATGCCGGAATGCCCGGCGTGTCCGACCCGGGCGCGCGTTTAATTCGCGAATGCATTAAACGCGGATTGGATTTCACGATTGTTCCCGGGCCGTCCTCGATCTTGACGGCGCTCGTCGGCTCGGGCTTTTCGGCCGAGAGATTTTTCTTCGCCGGATTTCTGCCTAACAAAAGTGGCGGCCGGGAGCGCGAGCTTCGCTCAGCGGCGGCGCGCGAAGAGACGACGATCTTTTTCGAATCGCCCTATCGCCTCACGAAAACGCTCAAAGCTTCGATCGACATCCTCCAGGATCGACAACTATGCGTCGCACGCGAGCTCACCAAGAAATTTGAGGAATTCCGCCGCGGCCGCGCTGCCGAACTTTTGGCTCATTACGAAGCGCACCCGCCAAAGGGCGAGATCGTGCTGCTGATAGGTGGAACGCGTCGCCCCTAACGCGTTCATCGCGCTCGGAGAGCGCGATCCACCTTTCGCTTGCCAAGCATTGCCTTCTGTGACACGTTGCGCGGCTTTTTCTCCCCGGAAAAGACGTTATGACCTACGCAATCATTAAAACAGGCGGCCGCCAGTATCGCGTCGCGGAAGGCGACACGGTCGATGTCGATCTTTTGGACGTTGAGCCCGGCAAAACTGCAACCTTCGAAGTGCTAATGCACCTCGACGGCGGAAAGATCGGCGATACCGGCAAGGTCACCGCTGAAGTCATTGAGCAGCGCAAAGACAAAAAGGTCATCGCCTTCAAATATAAGCGGCGCAAAGGTTATCACCGGACGGTCGGGCACCGCCGCAAACTCACGCGCGTGAAGATCAAAAGCATCACCGCCGGTTCCAAATCCAAAAAGGCTTAGCTCAACTTCTTCAAATGGCTCATAAAAAAGGACAAGGCAGCGTTAAGAACGGCCGCGACAGCGTTAGCAAACGGCTGGGCGTGAAAAAGTTTGGCAGCGAAATGGTTGTCGCGGGAAACATCATTGTGCGGCAACGCGGGACAAAGTTTCAGCCGGGTAAAAACGTGGGCCTCGGCCGCGATTACACTATTTTCGCCCTCGTGGATGGGAACGTCCGCTTCGATCGAGGCGGCCGGCGGGTAAATATCGATCCTCTCAGCGCGAAATAAGTTCACCTTCCCGTTTCCGCGCGACTGCGGTATAAACGAACGCGTTCATGAAATACCGCACGTTTATTTTGTTCGGCGCGCCTGGCAGCGGCAAAGGAACTCAGGGAAAAACACTCGGCAGCATTCCGCGCTTTTATCATTGTCCCTGCGGCGATGTCTTTCGTTCGATCGACACTCGCAGCAAAGTCGGCAAGGCATTTCTCGAATATTCCAGCAAAGGGCAACTCGTGCCCGACAATGTCACGGTCGAACTTTGGAAAGAAGCGATCGTCGCCGCGGTTGATGCTCACAAGTTCAAACCCGATATCGACCTGCTCGTTCTGGACGGAATTCCGCGAAACGTGAGTCAGGCGAAAATCATGCGCGAGCTGATCGACGTGGAGAAGGTTTTTCATCTCGCGTGCCCTGATCGCGAAACTCTGTTTCAGCGTCTCAAGAAACGCGCGTTGAAAGACAATCGTCTCGATGACGCGAATGAAGAGGTGATTAAGAAGCGGCTCGACATTTACGAAAAGGAATCGAAGCCGGTGCTGGCAGAATATCCGAAGGAATGCATCACCGTTATTGACGCGATGCAGCCGCCCGCGAAAGTGTTGTTCGACATTTTAGCGAGCATCAATGGAATCAAGCATGAACCTGCACCAGCAAGAGCAGCCGCCGCGACCGCCGCAATCGCAGTTTGAAAATTTCACCGCATCGACTCTTTACTGCGAAAAATGCCGGGCCACGACGCCTGTGCGCGAGCGATTGCTCTTAGTTTTGCCCGAGAAAGAAATTTTCGATTATCTCTGCACCGAATGCGGATCATCCGTCGGCCAACGCGAAGTCACCGCCGGCGAAAAGATGATGGCGCAAGGATCCCAACCGCGGAGACAAGTTCGCATTCCACTTCGATCGCTTCGATAAACCGCTAATGCGGATCGTTTTCATCGGCACGGGCGAGATCGGCGTGCCGAGCTTGCGCGCACTTCAAAATTCCGGCCACGAATTGGTCGCCGTCGTCACGCAACCCGACAAACCCGCCGGTCGCGAACAGAAAATTACCGCACCGCCGATCAAAGCCGCGCTCGCCGGCAGCAAGATTTCGATCTTGCAGCCGGAAAAGATCAAACATCCCGAAGCGATCGAACAAATCCGCGCGCTCGCGCCGGATTTAATCGTCGTGATGGCTTATGGCCAGATTCTCCCGCGTGACGTTCTCGAGATTCCAAAGATCGCGTGTTTGAATTTGCACGCATCGCTTCTTTCGCGGTGGCGAGGCGCGGCGCCGATCCAGGCCGCGATTGCCGCGGGCGACGTCGAGACCGGCATCACGGTCATGTACATGAATGAAGGTCTCGATACCGGCGACATTTTATTACAACGCAAGATCGACATCGCACCTAATGAAACTGGCGGATCTTTGCACGATCGCCTCGCCGGTCTTGCGCCGGACAGTTTGCTCGACGCGTTGAACATGTTTCCGAACGCGCCCCGCACGCCACAAGACAACGTGCTCGCGACCTACGCATCGAAATTGAATCGTGAGAGCGGGCGAATCGATTGGAATGAGCCGGCCCAAGTGATCGAGCGAAAAATTCGCGCTTACAATCCGTGGCCGGGCGCATTCACCGAGTTCAATAACCGGAAGCTGAAGGTCTTCGCCGCTTCGATTGTCGATCTTCGCGGCAAGCCGGGAGAGATTTTGCGCAAAGAGAAAGAGTTGGTGTTTGGAACAGGCGATCGCGCGTTGTCGCTAACGGAAATTCAGCTTGAGGGAAAGCGCCGGATGAGCGCTCCGGATTTTCTGCGCGGAGCAGTTACTTCTTCTTAGCTTCGATCTTGCGATAAAGCGTCGCCATACTGATCCCGAGCATTTGCGCCGCTTTTTCGCGAGATCCCTCGCAGTGTTGCAAGGTCGCTTCGATGTAATTGCGTTCCTGGTGAGCGATAAAATCGTCTAAGGGCTGCCCTACCGGCATATTCGCCAATTCCTGGTCCTGTTTATCGCCTTTTGCGTGACTGACGATGTGCGGGGGAAGATCGGTGGCCAAAATCAGATCGTTATCACACAATGCGCAGGCTCGCTCGATCGCATTCTCCAATTCGCGCACGTTGCCGGGATAATTGTAGTGACACAAAATGTCGACCGCCTCGGGATCGATCTTCTTTGGCTCACCGCCGGTCGCACTGGCTTGTTTCTGCAGAAAATGATTCACCAATAGCGGCACGTCTTCGAGCCGTTCGCGCAGCGGCGGGATCTCGATCGGGATTACCGCCAGCCGGTAATACAAATCTTCCCGGAACGGTCCGTCCTTCAGCTTCGGTTGCAGCGCTTCGTTCGTCGCGCCGATTACGCGCACATTGACGGGCGAACTTTTGTTGTCGCCAACTCGTCGGACTTCGCGCTCCTGCAACACGCGCAAAAGTTTCGTCTGCAGCGGCGGCGCCATCGAGTTCACTTCATCGAGGAAAATGGTCCCGAGATTCGCTTCTTCAAACAGGCCGCGCTTGTCCGCGACTGCGCCGGTGAACGAGCCCTTTTTGTGTCCGAACAATTCCGATTCGAGCAAATTCTCCGGCAACGCGCTGCAGTTGATCGCCACGAAAGGATGATGCTGGCGGTTGGAATTAAAATGCAGACCGCGCGCCACCAGCTCCTTGCCCGTGCCGCTTTCACCAACGATCAGCACGGTGCTGTCGGTGTCCGCGACTTTGCCGATCAAATTATAAACGTGCTGCATGTTCCCGCTCGTGCCGATGATGTTTTCGAACTTGTAGCGGTTCTTGAGCTCCTTCCGAAGATAAACGTTTTCGCGGACTGCTGCCTGATAATCGAGCGCGCGTTGAACCGTTAGTTGCAGCTCGTCGATCTTGAACGGCTTCTTGATGTAATCATAAGCGCCCATGCGCATCGCCTGCACCGCCGTTTCCTCCGTCCCATAGGCCGTGATTAAAATGACCGCCGTTTGCCGGTGATGCTCACGCACGTGGCGCAACACGTCGAAGCCGCTCATCGTTTCCATTTTGATGTCCGCGATCACGACCTGCGGCTCAATGCTGTCGAGTTGCTCGACCGCTTTCGGCGCGGAGTTGAATGGGAAAACCTGATGTCCTTTTTCCCGACAGAGCGTCACGATGACCTCCACCATTGCCGGTTCGTCGTCGATAATTACGATTTTTGCCATGGTAAATCTCAGCGCGGAGAATATTTCAATTTTGAGAAAAAGAAAGCGGTTTTGAGAATTTCGTCTGTTAGGCCGAAATCCGCCCGCCAATCATAGACCACCCGACCGGGCCATCGAACGCTACGATTTCATCAAACACCGATGTCGATCTTGTAATCGGAATTGCGATCAAATCTGCGATCAAACCCGCTCGCAGTGTGCCCTGTGAGTCCTCCTGTCGCAACGCGCGAGCGGAATTTAGCGTGACCATTTTCAAAATATGTTCGGCCGAGACGTCGGGAAACTCGTTCTGAAACGCGCGCATCTCGGCGAACAAACTCAGGTCGTTATTACTGGCCAGACTGTCTGTTCCCAAACAAATGTTAAACCCGAGGTCTCGGAGCTTCTGAAATTCAAAGCGTGAATGACCAAAATAGCGATGACTGCGCGGACAATGAACGATCGAATTGATCCGCCCCGAATTTTTAAGCGACTCGAGATCGCCACCCGAAATCTCGTTCAGATGTACGACCAGGTAGGGGCGATTGCCCCCAATCGCCCGGAAGCGCTCGACCGGAGTACCTTGTCCGCAATCGCTCATGTCCCGGCCGATTCCTTTTAGGAATTCGAAAAGCGGCCCGCTTCCATCGCGAAACATCGACATCTCCTCGCGCGATTCGGCCAGGTGCGTGGTCAGAAGAATTTCATCGCGCTCAGCGATTTCTTCGCAACGCCGGTACAGATATGCGGAAGCTGTGAACGGCGCGTGCGGCGCGAGGCCCCAATTCTTGTGCGACTTCAATTGCTCCACAGAAAGATCGACAATCTCGCCGGCGCGAGACGGATCCCGAACGTCGATTAGCTCCGCGAACCAGCACGTTCGAATCGGCGCTTTGATTCGCGAAACCAATTCGGGATATGCAGTCAGGTTCGCGATCATCGTTGTTCCAAATTTTTTCGCTTCAGCAAATCCTTCATGGATAGAGCGAACATAATCGTTCGGCGAGAGCTTCGCTTTCTCCGCATTGATCGCGCGAATCCAATCGGCGAACGAATGCGGCCGTGAAATTCGCCCGCGCAAGCAGGTATAATCGAGATGGCAATGCGCGTTGATCAGCCCCGGCAACAGCGCTTGCTCGCCAAGATCGACAACCTCATCGGCCGGACGCGATTTTCGCAGCTCGGGGAATTTTCCGACCTCAGTGATCTGTTCGCCGTCGACCGCAACCGCGCCATTCTCGATCGGCGGCCCAACCATCGTGAGGACAATTTTCGCCCGAACGATCATTCGGTGGTTTCGTTTTTGACTGCTTTGCGGCACTCGTTCACGAGCACCGCGCACGCTTCCTGGCAAAGCAGTGGGATCGCACTTTCGCCGCGTCCGGTTTGATCGTGCGCGGGATTAAATTTTTCCGCTGGCAACTTCATGGACGGCACCGCGCCCATTTTGTCGCGCTTCCACAAAATCGTGCGCAAACATCCGCCATCCGAGCGGCAAACGTTCCCGACGACCGCGTCGATTTGTTCGTCGGAAATCTTCGCCGCAATCCGATACATCCCGGATTGTCGATCCAAGGTGTCGCGCAACGCTGTCGTGGTTAACGCATTTTCAGTCCACGCCCTGAGCGCCGCCAATCGCCCTGGATAAAAATAATCGAGCGCGCGGCGCAGCTCGCCAAGATCGACAACTTGCAGCTGCCAGCCGCGTCGCAAGTTCGGCGCGGTTTTCAGCGGCCGGTAACTTCCGAGATCGTCGTAGCGCGCGATTTCAATCGCGTCCTCCGGATTTCGGAAAATCTCCAGGTCGGCGCCGTTTTCTTCGTCTCGATGACAAACACTAAAGCCGCCGTTGTTCACTCGCTGAATGAGAACCTGCCCGATGCGGGTTTTGTCGCTCAGGATTGCGGCCAGCGCACTTTCGATCCGCATCAGGCCTCAAGCCAGGCAATGCGCAATCAAACCGGCCGCGCGCTCGAGAAATTGTTTATCTTCGTCGCCGAACGCATTCAGTTTGTCGCTCTCGGCATCGAGCATTCCGACGATGTGCTTATGTTCGTCTTTCATCGGCACGATGATTTCGGATTTCGTAGTGTGAAACGCGGGCAGATATCGTTTGTCCTTATGCACGTCGCCAACCACGATCGATTTGCCAGATTCAAGCGCGGCGCTGCACAAACCCTGGGACGTCGGAAAACGCGGATATGCCGAAGGCTCGTTGCCGGTGCCGGCGAGGATGACAAATTCGTCCTTCACAATTTTATAGATCGCGATGAACCGGTAATCGCGCGCGGCGCGGACCATCTCCGCGACTTGTTTGATGCTCTTTTTAGTGCAGCCGCTTGCCAGGACAAAAGCCCCGATGTCTTGAAGCTTCTTGAGTGTGTCGGCATGCATAACGAACTCGGTGGCGGGCCACAAAGATTGCTAGGCTGAGCGTGGGCGCAACTATTCTTAATTGGCGGCGGCGTCGCAGGCGGCAGCTTGTTGCAAGATGATGTCCACCATGCGCGGATCGGTTCCAATCGAGCTCGCATAAAAAAGGCGACGATTGTCGATCTCGAACGGGCCGCGCTGAAAGATTTCCTCCGCCCGGGACTTTCCCTCCGTTGTCGATCTTTGCCCGGCGATTCCAAGCAAAACCGGAATGTCTTCGTAGCTGTGCAGTCCGTCCGAAAGAAAAAACGGGACCACCACGACGTTTGGCGTTTTGGTCAAGGTCCGCCAATCAGATACGAGCGGAACCTCTTCCATGTAGACGTTCAACACATCCGCGTAACGGTTGAGCGCGCGGATCTTCGCTGTTTCGCGTTTTGCCGCGACCGCGCTGTTTTCGTTCAGGTCGGTCCCGTGCGCGACAATTACCAAAGTGGTCTCGGACTCCGGCACCTCGGGTGCAATCTCTCGCGCGCGCTGCATGAGCAATTCCGTCATCATCTCGTGATTGCCGACCGGTTCGCCGTAAAGCCAGATTTGCCCGCTCGGGCGTTTCGTGAGGCGCCCATTCAGTTCCAGCTCCCGCGGAATTACCGTCTGCGTGAAATAACCTTCGCTGATAAAATTTGGAACAACCGAAACGGTCTTGATCGTCGCCGGATCAAAAAGAAACAATGCGTCGCGCAAACTTGGCTCCTCTTTCCAAAACGCGCATTGCACCTCGCTGAAAATATTGCGGCGCCGAATTTCAGCGGCGTGCGCCAATGTCGGCGCGCTCGAATCCGGATTCACCGTCGAGCCGTGACCGACGATCAAAAGGGCTACGTCTGCGCTGTCATTCACGAGCGACAATTAACCACGAAGAACACGAAGAGCACGAAGCTTCAGAGTGATCAAAATTCTTCGTGGTCTTCGTGAGCTTCGTGGTAAAATTCAGAGATGCGCTTCCGCAATTACAAAAACACCGACCTCAGCGTGAGCGAAGTCGGTTTCGGAATGTGGACGATCTCGACGGGTTGGTGGGGAAATTTCACCGAAGGCGAAGCGCTCGCGCTCATGCACAAGGCGCTCGATCTGGGCGTCACGCTTTTCGACGCGGCCGATACTTACGGCAATGGATTGAGCGAAGAACTGATCGCGAAGGCGTTTCCGAAGCAACGCGACCAGATCGTGATCGCCACCAAAGTCGGCTACGATTTCGTGCAGCATGGCGAAGGGCGCGGCCGCGGTCAGCGCGAAATCCCGCAGGATTTTTCGCCGGAAGCGATCGAGCGCGCGACGGACGCGGCGTTGAAGCGATTGAAAACCGATCGAATCGATCTATTGCAGCTTCACAACATTCGGATGGAGCAGGTTCACGACGACGCCGTTTGGAAAACGCTCGAGAAATTAAAAGCGTCCGGGAAAGTTCGTTATTACGGCATCGCGCTTGGGCCGGCCGTCGGCTGGCTTTACGAAGGGGTGAATTGCATTCGCGAGCGCGAGATCACCAGCGTGCAGCACATTTACAACATGCTCGAGCAACATCCCGGTCGCGCGATGCAAGACGCCGCGACCGAGGCTGCCAAGGACACGATGTTTTTAATTCGCGTGACGCATTCGTCGGGAATGCTCGAGGGCAAATACACGGCGGAGACAGTTTTTCCTCCGAGCGATCATCGCAGTCATCGTCCGCGAAGTTGGCTGCTCAACGGCGTCAAGAAGATCGACCAGTTGCGTTTCCTCGAAAATTCAGAGCGGACACTTGGACAAGCCGCCTTGCTTTGGCTTCTCGCCGACGAGCGCGTCGCTTCCACGCTGCCGAACATTTATAACGAAGAACAGCTCGTTGAATTCGCGAAAGCGCCGGAGTGTCCGCCGCTGACTCCTGACGATTTCGCCAAGATCGACAATCTCTATCGCGAGAATTTCGGACTCGCGCCCGAAGAACCGAAATTCAAGGGAACAATGGAAGTCCCGAAAGAAACGGCGGCCGCCTAGTCGGACTCGTCCTCTTCCACCGGCTGCGCGCGGCGAATTGGTTGTGTCGTTTCACGCTGGCCGCGTTTGCGCGAGCCTTTGTAAATTTCCTGGAAAATGTCCGCGATCATCGGGGCGGCAGTCGTTCCGCCGTGAACTTTGCTGCCCACGTCACCTTCATAAACCGCGGCGAACGCGTACTTCGGCTCGGTCGCAGGTAAAAAACCCGCGAACCACGCGGCAGTGCGTTCCTTGTTTTTCGGACCCCATTGCGCAGTGCCGGTCTTTCCGGCGACTTCAACGCCGTCCAGTTCCGCTTCGTGACCGGTCCCGTTCGCTCCGTTCACAACTTCAGTCATTCCAACGCGCACCTGCTCCATCGTTTCCGGTGAAGCATCCAGGGAACGTTTCTCGCGCAACTCGTAAGCCGTTATGACTTGTTGGTCGACCGACTGAACCTGCCGCACCAATCGCGTCTGATAAAATTTCCCACCGTTCGCGACGATCCCCATCGCTTGCGCCATTTGCAAAGGCGTCACTTCCACGTCGCCCTGGCCAATCGATAAATTTGCGATGTCGCCATTGAGCAACTTTCGCCCGCGCGTCGCTTTCATGTATTCGTCATTCGGAATGCGACCGTCCGCTTCTGCGCGCAACGGAATGCCGCACTTCGCGCCGAAGCCGAGCTTGAGCGACCAATCGATAATCGGTTGCGCGCCGGTTTTGATCCCGACTTGATAGAACCAGGTGTCGCACGACTGCGTGAGCGCCTGGACGAAATTCAAAGCGCCCTGGTCACCTTTTTTCCAATTGTGAAAGGTCAGGTTGCCGATCTGAATTGCCGGCACGCATTGGTAAAGATCGTTCGGTCGCACTGCGCTCGTTTCAAGTGCGGCGATTCCCACCGCGACTTTGAAAGTTGAGCCCGGCGGGTAAGTGGAACGAAAAGCGCGGGCAAGCAGCGGAATGTTCGGATCGTCTTGCAACTGCTTAAACTTTTCCGCGGAGATGCTCGGCACGAAAAGATTCGGATCGAACGTCGGCCACGATGCCAGCGCAAGAACGTCGCCGTCCGTTGGATCGACAATCACAATCGCGCCGCGCTTCGCCCTTTTCTCGAGCGTTTTCTCGGCGAGCTGTTGCAACTGCAGATCGAGCGTGGTGACAACGTTATTGCCCGGCACGGCCGGTTTGATCAGTTTCTCGGAAGTTTTCCTGCCATCCTTATCAAAGGTGAGCTTGTATTCGCCGCGCTTGCCGGTGAGCAATTCGTTGAATGTTTGCTCGAGTCCCTCGCGCCCTTCCGTTTCCGGCCAAAGCGTTTCGTGATTGTCGATCACGCTGTCGAGATTTCGCCCGGTTTTGCCGGTGTAACCAATGACCTGTCCGGCAAATTTTCCGTTCGGATAAGTGCGGACGTAAATCGGCCGCACCACTAAAAAATCTTTCGCGCGATTTTTGACCGCTTCGTGCTCGGTCTTGGTAAGGTTCTGCGCGATCTCCAACGGCAGAATGCCGCGATTGTGATAGTGCCGCAGGATCGCATCGTCCGAAATTTTGGCGACGCGGCCGGTCAATTTCGTTGCCAGCGCGATTTTCTCGCGAGCGAACGCGAGCGCTTTCGCGTCCGTGAAATCGAGCGGCGTCGGAAAACTGACGCCGAGATTGTAGCTGACTTTATTTTGCGCGAGCGGCAATCCGGTGCGGTCCGTGATTTGTCCGCGCGGCGCGGGAATGTCGAGAATGTAAGCGCGAGCGAGCTTTTGCGTTTCAAACGTCGGGATGATCGTCTCCTCGTCCGGGGCCGCGCTTGGCCCGGGCGTTGGGCTTTGCGCGGCGAGCGTTGTCGCGAGCGCGAAGATCGACAATGAACGCAAAAACATCTGCCGAATCTCTGGAGAACTAGTGCGTCTGCAAGAAGCGATGCACATCTTCGGCCAACTTCGGGCCGATTCCTTCCGTTGAGGCAATCTCTTCCACGCTCGCTTTGCGCAGCCGATTCACCGATCCAAATTTTCGCAGGAGCAGACTTTTCCGGTTCTGACTTACGCCCGGACAATCATCGAGAATACTTTCGTCGATCCGCTTCTTAAGAAGCAACTGATGGTAGGCATTTGCGAAACGGTGCGCTTCATCACGGATTCGCTGGAGCAAATGTAGTGCGCCTGAATCGGGCGGGAGTTGCAACGGCATTGCTCGACCCGGCCGATAAATTTCCTCGTGCTCCTTCGCCAGACCGATGATCGGCAACTCATGCAGACCCAGCCGTTGCAGTTCGCGACACGCCGACGAAAGCTGACCTTTGCCTCCATCGACAATGATCAAATCAGGAAGACGAACCGCAACAAAGTTGGGCGTTGAGCGTTGGGCGTTGAGCGTTTGCTTCTCAATCCGCTGTAAGCCGTCAACCGTTTCCTCTTGCGAAAATTCTGCTGCTTCAGGGTTTGCCTCCCGCGCTTCGAGCAGAATTCGCGAATATCTTCGCCGCACCACTTCCGCCATGCTCGCGAAATCGTCCTGGCCGGCAACCGTCCGGACGCGGTAACGCCGGTAACAATTTTTGTCCGGCGCGCCGTCGCGAAAACAAACCATCGATGCGACCACGTGCGTCGTGGAAATATTCGAGATGTCGAAACATTCCATGACGCGCGGCAGTCGTGGCAGTTGGAGCGCATCCGCCAATGCCTGCACATCCGCGATTGGATCGATCGTGCTCGGCAAAGTGCCGCGTGTGAAACGCCGCGTCGGTCTCGTCGTGGCGCGCACGTCGTCGATCATGTTGCGAAGCTCGGCCGCTTTCTCGAATTCCTGTTTGTCCGCGGCCTGGCGCATTTGTTCTTCGAGCGCGTCGATCATCTCGCGCGAGTGGCCTTCCAGAAACTCGCAGGCCTGCGCAACGCGCTGACGATATTGCTCGGCCGAAATCTCACTCAGGCGCACCGGGACTTGATACGTGGACGATTTTAATTCGCGCTCGCTCGGCGCGCCCCGCCCAAATGTAAGCACGCCAAATTTCTTCCGCATCAGGTTCAAAGTTTGCCGCAAAGCACCGGCGCCGGCGTAAGGCCCGAAGTAACGCGCGCTGTCATTTTTCTTGAGACGCGTCAGTCGAAACCGCGGCCATTCTTCTGTCGGGTCCACTTTCACGAGCAAAAAACGTTTGTCGTCCCGAAACGAAATATTGTAACGCGGCCGGTATTCCTTAATGAGTTTGCCTTCGAGCAAGACCGACTCCGCTTCGCTGCGGACGATGTGCGTCTCGAAATCCCACGTCGCTTCGAGCATCGCCCGCGTTTTCAAATCGGCCTGCGCAAGTTTCGATGGAAGAAAATAAGAGCTGACGCGTTTCCGCAAATCACGCGCTTTGCCGACGTAAATGACGCGATTAAACCGGTCGCGCATCAAGTACACACCTGGTTTGTGCGGGACCTCGTGCACTTTTTTTTGCAAATCCGGTTTTTCTTTAGCAACCATCGGAGGATCGACAATCGCGCTTTGAGAATTGTAGGGCAAGCGCACGGCTTGCCGATGTCGCGGTTGGCAGGCGGTGCGCCTGCCCTACAAAAGATTCGCTTACGCCACGCGTCGCCGCGGCAGCGCTGATTGTACCATCATCAGCTCACTGACGTTCTCCGGCGTGAGCAATCCAACCAGACGTTTCATGCCATCCAACACCGGCACCGCCGGACAATTGCATTCCTGCATGATCCGAAAGGCGTCCTCGAACCGTGTTCCGGTTGTCACCGTCGGAATATCGCGCCGCATCACATCTCCCACGCGAATGCTTGGATCGTTCTTGCGCAAAGCCGCAATCAAATCGTGACGTGTGAGAATGCCGGCGACGTTTCCGCTTTGGTCGAGCACCGGAAAATCGTGCTGCGAGGTCGCGAGCAGCGCATCCACCGCCTCCTCCAATGTCGCGCTTTCTGGCAGGGTTCGAAATTCCCGCACCATCGCGCTCGAGACCGGAAATCGCCGCGAGACGTCACGCATTTGCGCGAGCGCAGCTTCCTGCGAAGCGCCGATGTAAACGAAGAGTGCGATGAAGATGAGCATGTAGTTGCCATTCATAAGTCCCAGAAAACCGAAAATAAACGAGCATCCCTGACCAATGCTGGCGGCGATCTGCGTCGCACGTGCGTAAGTCAAACGCGTTGCGAGAAGCGCACGCAACACTCGACCGCCATCCATCGGAAATGCCGGAAGCAAATTAAAGAGCAATAGGACGACATTGATCGTTAGGATTACATCGTTGAGGCGCATGCTCGGTGTCAGCGGATAAACAAACGACGCGCCCGTAAGAAAAAGACACAACGCAATGATCACGTTCACCGCCGGACCGGCCGCAGCGATAATCAATTCTTGGACCGGCTCTTCAGGCATGCGTTCGAGTCGCGCGACACCGCCGATCGGCAGCAAAGTGATATCCGGCGTATTAATGCCGAATGCTTTCGCCGCAAACGCGTGACCGAATTCGTGTAGCACCACGCAGAGAAACAAAAGTAACAAAAAAATCGCGGCACCGGCCGAGCCGAGTGCCAGCAATCCAATAAGCAACAGAAACGTCACGTGGACGCGCAGTTGAATCCCTGCGACACGAAAGATCGGAATGGACCAGCTCATGAACGAACTGTCGTTGCGTTTTGAATCCCGCGCCAGCGCTGTTGAACACGCCGCGCGGACAATTCACACTTCACCGGATGGAAGTTGTCGATGTTGCAATCGTTGGCGGCGGACCGGCTGGATCAAGCTGCGCGGCGTTATGCGCGGCCGCCGGATTGCGCACGCTCATCATCGAGCGGGAGAAATTCCCGCGCGAGAAAGTTTGCGGGGACTGCATCAATCCCGCGTGCTGGCCGGTCCTCGAGCGACTCGATCTTGCCGGCGACATTCGGAAATTGCCGCACGGCGTTCTTGGTGCAGTCGAGTTCATTGCGATCAACGGAAAAAAACTTCGCGTCGATCTGCCGCGTCACGGGCGTGGAGAAATCGCAATCAAGCGGAGTCTCTTCGATCAATTGTTGCTCAATCGCGCGCGCTCTCTCGGCGCTGAGGTCCGCGAGGAAACGACGGTTGTGGCGCTGCATCGCACCGCCGCGGACAACTGGAAGATCGACATCGTGCGGGAAACAGTCGTGGCGCGCGTGATTGTCGCCGCCGACGGCAGAAACTCGAGCGTCGCGCGCTTGTGCAATCTCTTGCCGCGGCCGGAGCGCGAACGGGTCGCGTTGCAGGCGCACATTCCGCTGCCGCAAAATTTTGGCAATCGCGTCGTGCTGCAATTTTTGCCCGAAGGTTATTCGGGTCAGGCGCCGGTGAACGAACGCGAGCTGAATCTTTGCCTGGTTGGAATGCCGCCGACGATCGGCTCATTGCGCAATTGGGCGGAGCGAGAATTCAAGCTCGCACCGAACCACCAGTGGCGCACAATCACTCCGCTTACGCGCGATCCGGTCCCGGCCGCGCACGACAATCTTTTTTTTATCGGCGACGCCGCGCGCGTTGTCGAGCCGTTCACCGGCGAAGGAATTTATTACGCGCTGCGCTCAGGCGCCCTCGCCGCTGACGCAATCGCGAAGATCGTTCGCGGCGAAGATCGACAACCGGTTTTGCGGGAATTTGTGCGTGCGCATCGCGCGATGTATCGCGGCCGGCTTTTGATTAATCGACTGGCGCGCGCCGCGGTGTTGTCGCCTAGAGTTGCGTCTGCGCTTGTTCCGATTGCGCGGTTCAGCCCATTCCTTCTCTCCATGCTGACGCGGAAAATCGTGCGATAAATTGCCGCTGAGGACAGCGGCCTCTACAACATTTGGAGGGCGGCTTTGACGGTGTTCGACATCAACATCGCGATCGTCATGGGGCCGATGCCGCCCGGGACAGGAGTGATCGTTCTGCATTTCGGCGCGACTTCATCAAAGGCGACGTCGCCAACGAGCCGATAACCGCGCTCGGTCGTTTTGTCTTCAACGCGATTAATTCCAACGTCGATCACGACTGCGCCTTCGCGGACGTGCTCCGCTTTAACAAAGTGCGCGCGGCCGATCGCCGCGATCAAAATGTCCGCGGAGCGTGTAATCTCTTCCAAATTCTTCGTGCGCGAGTGCGCGACCGTGACCGTCGCGTCGCCGCCCTTCGCTTTTTGCATGAGCAAAAGCGCGACCGGTTTGCCGACGATCATGCTTCGGCCGAGCACGACAACGTGCGCGCCGGCGATGTCGATCTTAGATTCGAGGAGCAAGCGCTGAATTCCAAGCGGTGTGCAAGGAACGAAACCGCTCTGGTCGCCCATGGCCAGCTTTGCTACGTTAAGCGGATGAAATCCGTCAACGTCCTTACGCGGATCAAGCGCGCGGACAATCGCAGCTTCATCGATTTGTTTCGGCGGCGGCGATTGCACCAGAATTCCGTGGACCTGCGGATCGCGATTTAATTCGTCGACGCGAGCGAGCAGCTCGTCTTGTGAAGTGGAAGCAGGAAGCTCGAGCTTCACTGAATGCAAACCGAGCTCGCGGCTCATCTTGTCCTTTGAACGGACATACGCGCGCGATGCGGGATCATCGCCGACCAAAACCACCGCAATTCCGGGCGTGACACCTTTCGATTTCAGATCGGCAATCTGCGCGCGGAGATCGACATAAACTTTTTCGGCGATGGCGCGGCCGTCGATCAGATTCGTCATTGTTTTCAACTTAACGAATCACCGCCGCTCAACCAGCGACATCATCACATTCTGCAACCGCAACCGCTCCTGCTCGAACTCTTCGTCAGTGGATGTCGATCTGATTTGTTGTGGCGCGCCGATGACGCAACGCACTTTGGAAAACGGTTTCGGAATGATGAACCGGTCCCAACTTTTTACCCGCCAGCAGCTCGAGTATTCCAAATTCACCGGCACGACCGGCGCCCCGGTCTTCTGCGCGAGATAAATAATCCCCGGCCCAAGCTCGTAGACAGGTCCGCGCGGGCCATCGGGCGTAATCAAAACGTCACGGCCGGATGCGAGCACTTCGCCCAACTCCCGAAGCGCGCTCGCGCCCATTCGCGAGCTCGATCCACGCACGACGTCGAAGCCGAAACGTTTCGTAACATCGGCGATCAGATCGCCGTCGCGGCTGGCGCTGATCAAACCTGCGCCCGGGCGTTGCGGAAAATATTTTTTGAGGACGACGGAAATTAAAAGGAGCCGATTGTGCCAGAGCGCGGCGATGTAATTTCCTTCTACCGGTTTTCCAAGAACATTTGCGCGGTCTTCGATTTCATAGCGAAGGGTGAGCGCGAGGATTTTCAGCAAACGAAATCCCAACGCAATGAGCCATCGCGCACGCCAGCCTTCCAGCTTCAAGATTTCTTGCGCGCCCCCTGGCGCGAGCTCTTCTCAGCCCAACGATAAGCGCGCGACGTGGGCAGACCGATTTGATCGAGAATGCGCCACACGACCGTGTCGACAAGATCGACAAGTGCGGCGGGGCGGCTGTAAAAGGACGGAATTGCCGGCAGCACGACCGCGCCCGCTTCAAGAAGCGTGACGACATTGCGCGCGTGAATCAAACTCCAGGGTGTTTCGCGAGGGACGACGATCAATTTTCGCCGTTCTTTCAAAAAAACATCGGCTGCGCGCAAGAGTGCGGTTTCGCCCGAACCGGTCGCGATTCGCCCGAGAGTCGACATCGAACAAGGAGCGATGACCATCGCGTCGAATTTGGCCGAGCCGCTGACGTAAGGCACGTTCATGTCGTTCTCGCCATGCTGTGCGATTCCTTTTGGAACTTTGAATGCGCCCAGCTCGTGTTTCGCGACGCGTTTCGCGTAATCGCTCATCACGAGATGGACTTCGTGCGCGGCAGGATCGATTTGATCGAGCAAGCGTTGCAGGTAAATCGAACCGCTCGCGCCGGTCGCGGCCAAAACAAGTTTCATACTGAAGAAGTTTGAATTTAATCCGCCAAGGGGGCAATAAGATACACGATGGTCAAGAAACTCTTACACACGCGGTATCGCGTAAACGATTTGGAGAAGACGGTCAGCTTCTATAAAGACGTGCTCGGCTTGAAGGAGATGCGACGCCACACTTCGGGGCGGGGTTCGCAGTTAGTATTTTTCAAAGCGCCGGAGAGCGAAGAGGAGATCGAGCTCTGCAAATTCGACGAAAGCGGACCGGTCGTGGTCGGTCCGGACCTGACGCATCTCGCCTTTGAGGTGGACGATTTGGACAAATTCGCGCGCGAAGCCGAAGCGAAAGGTTACCCATTGTCCGACGGACCGCATAAAACTTCCGGCGGAAGCGCCATCGCATTCATCGACGCGCCGGAAGGTTACGAGATCGAGCTCATTCAGCGCGGGAAAGATTTGTAACCGCAGCTTGCGCGCGTTGAATCTTTATCGCTAATTGCCGCCGCATGAAGCGCTGGTCTCGCCTCTTCTCCGCTTGTTTCGCGATCACTCTCGCGCTTTCAAGTTTCGCGGCGGAGCCGACAAACATTTCGCCGGACGACGACAATTCGAATGCGGTCCGGCCAAGTGGCGTTCCTGCACACAAAGCTAAGAAGAGCTCGAAATCAGCAAGCGCGCGTTCAGATGCCGATGACAGCTCCAGCGCCACTCCTCGCCCTCGACGAGCTCGCCGGCACGCCGCCAAACCGCACGACTCGGACGAGGATTCTGTTCCGACGCAAGCGGTTCCGGGATCGATTCCAAAAACGAGTGCCAGTTCCGTCATCGTGATCAATGTGAGCAACGGGCAGGTGTTGTACGAAAAAAACGCCGACCAAGTCCGCGCGCCGGCGAGCACCACGAAATTGTTGACCGGCCTGATCGTTGCCGAGAGCGGAAATCTCGACCGACCCGTCACGGTCGCGCAGGTGGACACATTGGCGGAGCCGGTGAAGCTCAATATCAAACCGGGCGAGGTTTATCAGCGGATCGACCTGCTTCGCGCGTTGCTTGTGAAGAGTCCGAACGATGTCGCGCGCTGTCTCGCGCGCGATAACGCCGGCAGCATCGAAGCTTTCGCCGAGAAAATGAATCAGCGCGCATTCGCTCTCGGCGCGCGCAATTCCCATTGGGTCAATCCAAACGGATTACCGGATGCGCGGCAATTTTCCACCGCGCGAGACCTGGCAACGATCGCGCGCGTCGCTTACGCCAATCCGATGATCCGATCGATCGTTTGTTTGCCGCAATTGAACTTTCGCTACGCAAATGGCCGGACGCGCGAATTAGAAAACACAAACAAGCTTTTGAAACGATTGCCGTATTGCAATGGAATGAAGACCGGCTACACCGAAGCCGCTGGTAAATGTCTGATCGCAAGTGGGACCCGACCCGGTCGCGATATCATTGTTGTCGTACTGGGCGACAGTCACTCCGGTGTCTGGCGCGACGCCGGCGCGCTGCTCGCCTGGGCGCTTTGGAATCCTTCAGCAGGCTAACGCGAACTCAGCGCGCGGCCTTAGATCGACATCTACGCGCGGTCGATCACCGTGATTCGCTGCGATTGTAAACCGCGATTGACTTACGGCGTGCGCGAAGCGGCCCAATAACGAAGAAGCGGGCTCGGCATCAACGCCGGGTTGTGATCAACATCGGCGGGCGCGTCCGCTGGAACATCGTCCGGACCTTCGGCTGGAGGAGCGGGTTCTTCAGCTCCGACTGTTGGCGCGGTGGCGTAGGTGGCATGTTTAGCCATCAAACGCTGCTCGAGAGATTGATTTGCAGCCGTCGTTTGGGACGTCGTCGTGCACGCAGACAAGAGGGCGAGGCTAAGCAGAGCGAGAGCGGATTCGATTTTCATGTTCGTTCGGAAAGATGGTTACTAGCGACGCTCCTATAATTACTATAATCCGCGAGCGCGTGGCAAGAACTTTTTTCGTTTCACGCAAAACGGGCCAAAATCGGTCCCAGTTTTTCGAGGGTCTCCTTCGGCCACAGTTCACGTGCCGTGGTCAGCGCGGCGTCGAGCGCCCGGTGCTCCGGCCAATCCGGCTCCAGCGGAATTCGCGGAATAGCTTCCACCAACAACCGTTTCGCAGCTTCAGCATTCGCGCTCAAATGGCCGAAGACGGTTTGCGCGGTCACGGGTTCCTCTTCCA
>DATBCV010000063.1:0-23774 GCA_036270275.1 Chthoniobacterales bacterium
GGTCGTAAATTCAATCTCGTGAAAGAATGGTGAGGAAGAATTTTTGCGAGAAGCGCGCTTGATCCGGCGTTACGGCGCGGCGGTGATCGTGATGGCGTTCGACGAGCAAGGCCAGGCCGACAATCTTCAGCGCAAGATCGACATCTGCGCCCGCGCTTACAAGTTGCTCACCGAAAGCGCTGATTTTCCGCCTAACGACATCATTTTCGATCCCAACATTCTGACAATCGCGACCGGTTTGGAGGAGCATCGCAATTACGCGGTCGATTTTCTTGAGGCGACGCGCTGGATCAAACGGAATTTGCCCGGCGCGCGCGTGAGCGGCGGCGTGAGCAACATCTCGTTTTCATTTCGCGGCAACAACAACGTCCGCGAAGCGATGCACGCCGCGTTTTTGTTTCACGCAATCCGCGCCGGGCTCGACATGGCGATCGTGAACGCCGGCCAGCTTGCGGTTTACGAAGAGATCGAGCCCGAATTACGCGAGCGCGTTGAGGACGTGTTGCTGAATCGCCGCGACGACGCGACCGAACGATTGATCGACTTCGCCGAGCGCGTGAAAGGCAAACCGAAGATCGACATCGCGGAAACGGCGGCGTGGCGCAAGGAAAATGTCGAGGAACGATTGACGCACGCGCTCGTTCACGGCATCACCGATTACATCGAAAGCGACACGGAAGAGGCGCGTGCGAAGTCGGTGCGCCCGCTCGACGTCATCGAAGGTCCGCTCATGGCCGGCATGAGTGTGGTGGGAGATTTGTTCGGCGCCGGCAAAATGTTTTTGCCGCAAGTCGTGAAAAGCGCGCGCGTCATGAAGAAAGCGGTCGCGTATCTGATGCCGTTCATGGAAGCCGAAAAACTCGAGGGCGCAAAACCGCAGGGACGAATTGTGATGGCGACGGTGAAAGGCGACGTGCACGACATCGGCAAGAACATCGTGGGCGTCGTTCTGCAATGTAATAACTACGACGTTGTCGATCTTGGCGTGATGGTTCCGGCCGCGAGAATCCTGGAAACCGCGCGCGAGAAGAACGCCGATGCAATCGGCTTGAGCGGTTTAATCACGCCGTCCCTCGACGAAATGGTCCACGTCGCGCAGGAAATGGAGCGTGAAAATTTTAGATTGCCGCTGTTGATCGGCGGAGCGACGACAAGTCGCGCGCACACCGCGGTGAAGATCGCGCCGCATTATGGCGAGAGCACGGTGCACGTGCTCGATGCGTCGCGCGCGGTTGGCGTTGTCAATTCCTTGCTGAACGCGAAACAAAAAGCCGCGTTCGATACGAAGACGCGCGCCGAATACGAAGCGCTGCGAAAAGCGCACAGCGCGAAAACACGCGAAAGGAAATTGCTTACGCTCGAGCAGGCGCGTGCGAACCGGCCGCAAATCGATTGGTCGAATTACGCGCCACCGAAGCCGGAGTTCGTCGGCGTGCGCGAAGTCTCGCCGTCGATTGTTGATCTTCGCCCATACATCGATTGGTCGCCGTTCTTTCATGTGTGGGAATTGCGCGGTCGCTACCCGGCGATCTTTGACGACGCAACAATCGGCAAGCAAGCGCGGGAGCTTTTCGATGACGCGCAAAAAATTCTCGACGAGATCGCGACCAAAAATTTGTTCGCGGCCCGCGGTATCTTCGGATTCTGGCCGGCCCGAGCGAACGGCGACGATGTCGATCTTTTCCGGGAGGAATCGCGAACCGAGAAGCTCGGCGCGTTTTATTTTCTTCGGCAGCAAATGCAAAAACCGGCGGATCAATTCAACCATTGCCTCGCGGATTACGTTGCCGCTTCGGATTACATAGGCGGATTTGCGGTTTCGATTCATGGCGCGGACGCGCTGGCCGAGAGATTCAAAAGCGATCAGGACGATTACAGCGCGATCATCGCCAAGGCCCTGGCCGATCGATTGGCGGAAGCGTTCGCGGAGTTTCTGCACAAGCAAGCGCGGATCGCGTGGGGCTTTGGTCGCGATGAAAAATTGTCGAACGACGATTTGATTCGCGAAAAATATCGCGGCATTCGGCCGGCGCCGGGTTACCCGGCTTGTCCCGACCATGCGGACAAGCGAACGCTGTTCGATTTGCTCCAGGCCGAGGACAAGATCGACATCAGGCTCACCGAATCGTACGCGATGCATCCGGCGGCGAGCGTGAGCGGCTTTTATTTTTCGCACCCGGACTCAAAATACTTCGGCGTCGGGCAAATCGGGCCCGATCAGGTCCGCGATTATGCGCAAAGGCGGGGCGAATCGGTTTCGGTGATCGAGAGACGGCTTGGACCGAATCTTGGCTACGAAGCGAATCCGTAATCTTTTTTTGAAATCGACGTTGCCCAGCCGCACGTTGACGCAGGAGCGATAAATTCTTGTGCGCCGAATAATTTTTTCCGCAATCGTGCTCTTGGCTTCGAGCACGCTCAGATGCGAAGCGATCAATCGCTTCTGGATTGCCGCGCAACATTCGTACGAGTCAAACCGCGGCTTTTATTTGGATTTCGAAAACGATGGCGCCGACGATTTAAATAATCTCAAGCTCGTGCTCGGCGCGGGCGACGGAGCGGCCTGGCATTTCGCGACTGCGACTCTGCCGTGGCAGGTGAATCACGACTATCACGTGACCGCAACCTTGGACGGAACGTCCAACACAATCACGATCGACGGAAACATCGCGGCCGCGACGGGCGGACAAATTTCGGCGTTCAACGGGCCCTTGACGATGAACCGCATCCCGGAATTTGCGGATTGGAACCTGAGTTACGTCATTCGTGTCAGCGAGGTCCACGTGAGTGGCGGCACACCGAAGATCGACATCAACTTTGGGCTGACAGCGCTGCCCGTGTTCATGTTCGATCCCGAGAGCGCCAGGCGCGTTGATTTTACCGCGCCGCAAAATCAGCGACTGACGATTGACGCGACGATCCAGATCGTCCCGCGACCGAACGTGCGCACGCTTGGGAGCGTGGTGGATCAGTATGGACAGGCGACGGGTACAGGATGGGCTGGAAAAATCGCGCGCGATTCAGATTTGACGGCGGACGTCTCGGACGAACAAAAGAAATTGAGGAACTGGCCGGCGCCAACGAACCGCGACGCGTATGGCGGTTTGAAAGAAGCCGGCACAAAACCCAAGCCGACCGGATTTTTTCGCGTGGAAAAACAAGGCGCGTATTGGTGGCTGATTTCGCCGGCGGGCAACCGTTGCTTTTACACCGGCGTTTCGACTGCGCCGAATCCGGCGACAGAAAAAACGCTGATTACGTCTCGCGATTATCTTTTCCAATCGCTGCCCGCGAAGTCTTCGCCTTTCGATGTTGCCTGGGGAAAAGATCCGTGGGGCGTCGGCGAGACGGGAGATTACTTTTCGTTCAGCGCGGCTAATCTCGTTCGGAAATACGGCAGGACGTGGCAGCAAACATTTGCGCAGCAAACGACAAAGCGATTGAAAGCGTGGGGATTTTGTGGCCTCGGCAAATGGGTCGATGGCGGCTCGGGCTTGCCTGAAACGGTCGTGTTAAAGCGCGGAAATGTTCCGCTGGTCGGACGGCATCCGGACATTTTTGATCCCGCAATCCAAAGCGCGTTCCGCGGGGCACTGGAAAAACAAATCGCGCCGCGCAAGAACGATCCAATGGTCGTCGGTTGGTCGGTTGGAAATGAGTTCGATGAGCTCGTCACGCCGGACGAGATCAGACAAATTGTGGCAATGGGCGCGAACGTGCCGGCGAAGCGCGCTTTGATCGACAATGTGTTGAGCACAACTTACGGCGGAAGCGTCGCTCAACTCGCAATCCACTGGAACATTCATGCCGCAACCAGAGAGGATGTTTACGCGTCGACTGTTCAGCCGCCCGCGGAAGACGTCGCGGCGATGCGCAAATTTTTTGCCGACCAATATTACGATTACCTCTACCGCACGGTGAAAGCGATTGATCCGAACCATCTTTATCTTGGCTTTTGGATCGTGCCCGGTCTCTTGGAAAACGAAGACGACTGGCAACTCATCGCGCGGCACTGCGACGTGATCGGTTACGATCGTTACGCGCTGAATTTTTCCGATAGCCGACTCGATCGTTTGATGCAGGATTCGGACAAGCCTGTTTTATGCGGCGAGTTCTCGTTTCCGCCTTCCTATTCCGGGCAACGCGGATTCGGAACATATCCGAGCTGGACGAGCAGCGACGCGGAGGCGGGAAAATATTACGCACAATGGATCGGTGATGCGACGCAGAACCGCTATTGCATCGGAACGATTTACTTCGAGTACCGCGACCAGCCGATTACCGGGCGCGGTCCGGGTGTGGGCGAGAAGTTGGTCTTGGGGGAACATTATGCGTTCGGGTTGATCGACATCTGCGATCATCCAAAGTGGGATTTGCTCGGGCCGGTGCGGAGCGCGAATCTGTCCGCGAGTGCCAATCGCGCCACGGCGTCGGCCACGCATTGATAATGCGTATAAAAGGTATTGAACAAATAGGGCCGATGCGCCGTCTCTAATCGATACCAGGGCAGAAGATTTGTTGCCGCCCGCCGGCGGCCAAGGAGGATTTCATCCAAATGCGAAAGCCTCATGGGAAAACGGGATTTATGAGGTTTGATCGATACGAAGTAATGTCGCGCGAAGACGGCGCACTTTATCGAATGGGACAGGGTTCGAGAGCGTCGACCTACAAGGCGCTGGATCTCGATCTTCAAGTGCCAGTCGTGCTGAAGGTCATTCGCCCCGAGGCGCTGGAAGACGAGACAGCACGTAAAAAATTTCTGCGCGAAGCCCGCGCGGCCGCGCTGGTCCGGCATCAGAATGTGGCGACGATTTATCGTCTCTCCGAAGAGGACGGCAATTGTTTCTATGCCCGCGAATTCGTCACCGGCGAAACTTTGGAATCGATCGTTCAGCGCGACGGCCCGTTCGAAACGGCGAAGGCGCTCGATGTGGCCTTGCAGGTCGCGCGCGCTTTGGTTGCGTTGAAGAAACTGAATCTCGTCCACCGCGAGATCAAGCCGTCCAACATCATGCTCGAGGCGGATGGGAACGCGAAGATCATCGATTTCGGCCTCGCCAAAAGCGCAGCGGCGAACGCGGACGGGCTCGGATCGGTAACCCTCGCCGGATTTGTTGGATCGCCGGATTACTCGAGCCCCGAGCAATTAAACGAGCAGGAGCTCGACAGCACGTCGGACATTTACTCGTTAGGCGTGACCTTGTGGTTTTTGTTGGCAGGGCGGCCGCCGTTTCGCGGAGCGATGGCGCAAGTGATGGCCAAACATTTGCAGGAAACGCCGCCGTTCGAAGAACTCGCAGGTTTTCACCCGGCGATCGTGACATTGCTGGCGCATATGCTCGAAAAAGATCCGCTGCGCCGACCGGCCACTCCAGCGCATTTAGTCGCGGAGATGGAGCGTTGCATTGCCCAAGTTGAGGGCGGCAAGAACGGATCAGGCGGCGAAAGATCTGTGGCCGCTCCAATCATCTTTCCTTCGCAACCGCTTCCGGAGCTGCCGAGAGTTTCGGCCACGCGCGAGCCGGTCACCGAGCCGCCACGCCGCCAATATCTTTTCGAAATCTTGATCGGGACGATCATCGCCCTCGTTATTTATTTCATTCTCTCGCAACCGATCGAAAGCACTCCGACACCGGCTTCGGCCGCGCCGGCGACGGAAACCAATCCAAAATAATCTCGAGATGAACCGCGCGCGCTTTTCCAACATTGTCAGCGATTGGCGAACGAAGATCGACTACGAGTACTTTGCGGAACGGCTTAGAGCGCTCGGCGACAGATTGTCCAAGCTCGAGCTGACGCGATTTCTCCCCGCCCCTTCAGACCAACCTGTCGATCTTCGCCGCAGCATTTTTCGTGTGCTTCGTGTCGTGGCCGTCGTTTTGGTCCTGATCGGCTCGGCCGTTTGGTTGCGCCATAGTTTTACTTCGTTGCAAAGCGAACAAGCGGTCATTAACGCCGAGATCGTCGAACTTCGCACTCCAATCATGGGCGAGTTACAAATGCACGACATTCGTCCGGGGATGACGGTGAAGGCTGGCGATCCGCTTTTTCACATTGTGAATGCGCGTTTTGGAGATCGCGAGAGCGTCGCTCAATACAACGGCATGCAGAATCTCGTGGAAACGGAGCGAAGCGAATTGTTGGGCGCGCAGCAGAGTCTCGAATTGGCCAAAGTTGAAAGCGAGCGGTCCGAGCGATTGTTCAAGATGCAAGTGATCTCGAAGGTGGAAATGGACCAGGCGCATTATCGAAGGGATGTCGCGTCTCAGACTATTGAAGAGAAAAAACGTCAGCTCGCGCGCAGCGAACAGCGCACGGCCGAAATGAAAAAGCAGATGGATTTGCAAAAGGATTCGGTCGTGACCGCGCCGATCGACGGAATCGTGTGGTCGGTTGCAGGCAAAGCTGGCGAGCACATGGACGCGAACAAGCTCGTAGTTCAGGTCGTCAATCCGTCGCGCATTTGGGTGGACGCATTCTTTTCGGAGCGCCATGTGAAATCTCTGAAGCCCGGGTTGCCCGCGATCATTCGTTCGCTTGATGGCACCTCATCGTGGCGGGGTTCATTGCAAACGATCCGCGCTGGTGTTGGCCGTATGGCGTTCGATACGAACGTTGCCGTTCCGCCGCCGGAGATGGTTAAACGACAAATCGCGGTGCGAGTGACACCGAACTGGGACAAGCCATTTAGTCCGGTAGAATTTTACGGTGTCGGTCGCAGCGTTGAAGTCACCTTCACTAAATACGACGCGCGGCGAACCCTGGGCGGACTGCTCAGGGAAAAGTGGAACCGGCTGATCCACGGTTCGCCGTCACAAAGAAGGATTAGCTCGGCGAAATCGTGAACCATGCTGCCCCGTCTAATTTGCTTTGGCGATTGCTGGTGGTAGCGGCAACCGCGCTCACCGTAACTGCGTTTCTTTTTAGCCCGAGCGGTCACGAGTTTGTCGAAAACGCGCTTGGAGTTTTGCGCTGGATCTCCGCGCAATTTCAAGTGGTTAGCGCTTCCACGCCGCTTGTTCGCGTGCTTCTGCCGAGCGCGCTTTGTGTTGCGTTCGTTTATTGTTTGATGTTGCTCTTTCCAGATGGCGGACGCTGGCCGCGCGCGATCGTCATCTTCTTGCTCGTTGCTCTTTACACGGTCTATCTCGCCTTCCGCATTTTTGCGACGTTGAACTTCGGCGGCTGGGTCAATCTCACCTTTAGTGTCCTCTTTCTGCTCGCCGAGATCTTGATTTACCTCAAAGCGATCTCGGGAAATCTGCAAATGCTCTGGCTGACGAATCGCAGCGAGCAGGCGGACCGCTCGGCCGAGCTCGTTCGCTCGCGGAAATATTTGCCGAGCATCGACATCTTCATTCCGACTTACAGCGAGCCGGTCGAAATGCTGCGCCGGACAATCCTCGGCTGCCAAAATTTAATCTATCCGCGCAAAACGATCTACTTGCTGGACGATCAGCGCCGGCCCGCGATGCGCGCCCTCGCGCGGGAACTCGGTTGCGAGTATCGCGATCGGCCTGACAATCGCGACGCGAAAGCCGGGAATCTAAATGCCGCATTGCCCACCACGCAGGGTGAGCTGATCGCGTGTTTCGACGCGGATTTCATTCCGACGCAGGACTTCCTCGAGCGCACGGCCGGTTTCTTTGTCGATCCAAAAGTCGGGCTCGTCCAAACGCCGCAAAATTTTTACAACGTCGACGCCATCGCGCGAAATCTCGGCCTCGCCGGAATCATCACCGAGGAACAACAACTCTTTATGCGCGCGGCCCAGCCGGGACGAGACACATTTTGCGCACCAATTTGTCACGGCACCAGTTTCGTCATCAGGCGCAGCGCGCTCGAGACGGTCGGAAACTTTCCGGGCGAAACGCTGACCGAGGATTGGGCGACGTCGATCAAGCTGCAATCGTTCGGCTACAAATGTTATTACTTGAACGAGCTGCTCTCGGCCGGTCTGGCCGCGGAATCGATCAGCGAATTTGTCACGCAACGCGTGCGATGGTGCCGCGGGACTTTGCAGTCCTTCTTCGCTTCGACAAATCCGATCACCGTCCCCGGACTCCGCCTTCGTCAACGCCTGATCCATCTTTGCGGCCCGCTCAACTATTTCCCATACCTCAGCCGCGCCTTCTGTTTGTTGCTGCCGTTGCTCTTTTTCTTTTTTGGCATCGTGCCGCTCGATACCACCGCGGAAATGCTTCTCGTGTTTTTTCTTCCGTATTGGTGCTGCCAGTTGCTCGCGCTCGGCTGGATCTCGCGCGGACATCGTTCCGCCTTTTGGTCCGAAGTTTACGACACCCTGCTCGCCTGGCCGATGACGATAACGATCCTCACCACGTTCGTTAGGCCGTTCGGGCGCGCTTTCAAAGTCTCGGGAAAAACGATTAACCGCAAAGGGTTGATCTTTAACCCGGTCGTCGGCCTGCCTCTCGTGATTTTGATCGCGCTTTACGTTCCAGCCATTCTTTGGGCGATCGCCCATGCCGCGTGGTATCCGAGCCAAAGTATTTTTGCGCTGGCGATTGGTTGGTCCGTTTATTCCCTGCTCCTCGCCTGGCTCAGCTTGCAGGCGTCATTCGATGTTCCGCATTCCGGAGTGCATCTTGGATTCAAGTACCAGGTCCCGGGGTTCATTCGACACGGTAATGGTACGCTTCAGGCAATTACTGAGACCATTTCCGACAAAGAGGTCGTGCTCAAGAGCGCCAATGAAAATCGCGGCCAGACAATTAACGGTCCGCTGACTCTGACCGTTCCCGGGCTTGGGCTCGTTCAAGTTCCTGCGAGTGTTTCGGAATCGAACGGCGCCCTGACATTGCAACTCGAGCGAATGTCGCTCACGCAGGAGCGCGCGCTCATCGGGCTGCTTTATTGTCGCCCCGGGCAATGGGACGAACGCGGCGTCGCCGAATCATTGACCTTCTGGCACTTTTTCGAAGCGATGTTTCGAATGTATCCGCTCGCGGAAGCGAAGTAGCCGACTCGCTGGAAATTCCGCGCGATTAATTAAACGGGTTCAGGAAACCAACGACCTTTTTCGCGGCATGCGCGAATCGGGGTGAACCCGAGCGGCGCGCTGTGCTGCGGGATCGCTGTCCGCCCCGCGCCGAGCGTCGTTTCGTGACATCGTCGTTCTTCGCCAATTCTGTCGTGTTGCCTTGCTGCGGCACCGAGAACATCCATCGTCCGTCCGGAGCCACGCCGTTGAATGCGGCGAGCACTTGCCCGCGCCCCAAGTTGTTATTTAAATCAGCTTTCGATTCACCTGGCTGGAGCGCCAGCGGCCTTCCATCGTTGCTGCGCTCTGCCGATGCCGCCGCGAGAGATGTGTCGGTAATCGACGGGGCATTCGGTGGCGGCGGGAGCGTGGGATCGACCGGCGATGTCGATCTTGTCACCGCCGGCGCCGCGGGCTGCGCTGCTTTGGCGACAATCGGCTGGTTGGTTTGCGTTGCGTTTGCCGTGACTGGCTTGTTTTCACTCGCGGGATTTCGCGCTGGCGCGTTTGCTTGAGCGGTCCGAACGATCACCGGAGGATGCTGACTTTCACCGACGCCAATCTGTTTTCCAATTGGGCGAGAGGCTGCGGATTGCGGACCGCGGGTCGAATTTGATTGGATCAGCGGGATCCCGAGCAGCGCCGAGACAACGAGCAACGCCACTGCCACCGCTGCGACCGGAATCGGCACCCGAAACGATTTCCATTTTCCTTTTAGCGCGACGAGAGACGAACCGAGCGCGTCTCTGCGCTTCATTTTGACAATACAATTGTTGATTTGATTCGAAAGCTGCCCGGGGTGCGGACGGCGTTGCGGTTCTTTTTGCAGCATGTCCGCGAGCAATCGGCGAACACATCTCGGAACGTGCGACAAATTTTCCAGCGGCACTCTTTCGTTGAGATGTTGCGCAAAAATCGAGGCAAGCGAGCCATCGAAAACTGGCGCGCCCGTGAGCAGAAACCAAAGGGTGCAGCCCAGCGAATAAACGTCTGACTGAATATCGACCGGATGCTGCTGCGCCTGCTCGGGGCTGGCGTATTGCGGTGTCCCATGAAAACCGCCGTCACCAGAAATGGACGTGTCCGATTGCGAGCTGACCGTTGCCAGTCCGAAGTCGATTACTTTTGCGACCGGCCACTCCCCGTCTTCGCCACTGCAAAGCATGATGTTCGACGGCTTGATGTCGCGATGGGTCAGGCCCCTGCTTTCCGCGGCGGCGAGCGCGCGAGCCACCTGGAAGGCGACCGTCAGCGCATCGGCCGTTCGCATCGGTCCGTGCTTTTCCACCCAGGCTTCGGCCGTTTCGCCATCGATGAATTCCATGGCGTAATAGAAATGTTCGTTGGCCGCGCCGAGGTGATGCACTTCCGCCACGTTGCGGTGGCGCAGCATCGCGGCGACGCGCGCTTCTTCTTCAAATTTCGCGCGCAGCTCCGGCGTTAAAGCGGCGCCATCAATAACTTTGAGCGCAACCGGGCGGTGAAGATTCAGGTCCTCCGCTTTGTAGGTTATCGCGGTTGTCCCGCGGCCGAGCTCGACCGGGTTTTCCTGGTCGTCGTAACAGATGCCGTAATGATCGAAAATTTTCCGTTGTTCCATCGCATTCCTCCCGTGGTTGCGTTCCCCAAAGGGCGCTTTGTCTTCGGTTCCAGCCCTGCCTTCACTATTTGACGCGCGGGACGGAATTCAATTCGAATCTTTCGGGGCGGTACGGCAACTCCGACCTGTCGCCGCGGCGACCGCTCGATCGAAGGTTGTGCAGTTCATTGGCGGGGTTCTAATCGGGGCGAGAGGATTTGAACCTCCGACCTCCTGGTCCCAAACCAGGCGCTCTACCAAACTAAGCTACGCCCCGGAAACGCGAGATCATTACCACGAAGCATCCTTTCTCGCATCCCGAAATCTCATTACATTGGTCACCGACGATGAAGATCTGTCTGCTCAATCTGGCAATGCTCATTGGTTTTGCGCCAATCGCGAGCGCGCAAGTCGCGACCGACCAAAATTTGCCCGCCGAGCCGGAACAAAGCGCGACCCCGGCCATCAGCTCGCCCACGCCGCCAAAAGTTCCCGAGCGCGCGCAGATTGACGAGATTTTCAAAGAGACCTCGTTAGGCAAGGAGGCGGACGAACGCCGGCTGCACATCGAGTGGCGACAATTGCAAAACCAGTTCGCAAACGATCGCGACATTCTCGCGGCCAAACACGCGGCCGATACGGCGCGGACCGATTACGAAAAACGCGAGCGCCTCCGTGATTACTACGAACTTTATTATGGGCGAATGCGAGTGATGGCCCGAAGCGCGGAAATGAAAACAGCGCTCGACCGATTGAAGACGACGCATCTGAGTCAGCTCACGCAAGCGCGCGTGCGGCACGAGACCGACAGCGAATTGCCGACGCCAAGCGCGACGCCAAAGAAAAAGAAAGGAAACAAGCGGCTCGACAAATTCCGGAAGGGGGGCGCGTAGACGCGCGAGCGTTGCGCGGCGCGAAAATCTTGCTCGCGGTGAAGCGAGCGTTATTCTAGACGCTCGAATCGAGCGATGGCGCGTTCGTCTAGTGGTTAGGACACGGCCCTCTCAAGGCCGGTGCACGGGTTCGACTCCCGTACGCGCTGCCACGCAAACCCGAGTAAATAGTTCTTTTCATAGCGGATTCATAGCGCTGTGAGCTCATAAAACTCCATTGCAACCCATCGCGCGGATGGTTCCTTTTCGGGACAGAAATCATGGATCCCTCAACGGCAATTGGCACCGGGCTCGCAATTCTGGGCTCAAAAGAAATCGTTGTGAAGATTCTTGGTCCGACGGCGGAGTACCTAGGCGGCGAGCTTCAGAGTTACACCAAAAAGGGAGCGACGAATCTGCGCCGAATATTTTCGCATGCCGAAACTAAACTCGGAGACAAGCTTAATGACCAAGGACAAGTCGCGCCGAAAGTGCTTAAGGGGATTCTCAGCGAAGGCTATTTTTGCGACGACGAACTTGGCGCTGAATATTTCGGCGGAGTTCTCGCCGGCTCTCGCAGCGAAGTTCCTCGCGATGACCGCGGGGCCGCAATTTTGTCGCTAATCTCTCGGCTTTCGACGTACCAACTTCGATCACACTATCTGTTCTACACCGCGTTTAAATTTCTATATGATCGTGAGCCCGCAAATCTTGGGATCTCGCGAGAACGCGCGAATCTTAAAGTTTTTTTTCGACTGTCGGCGTACCATGAGGCGATGGGCTTTTCTCGCTCCGAGGATTTTTCCGCTCTGCTTTCGCATGCCATGAACGGATTGGCGCGCGAACAGCTTATTGGCGATCATTGGGGAAGCGGTACTCCGCAGTATCTACAAAAAGAATTTCACACCTCCAACAACGAGGCCGGCATAGTGTACTCTGCGTCAGCGATTGGACTAGAATTATACCTCTGGGCTCATGGACGTCGCGATGCGATCGGCGACTTTCTCAAGGCATCCGTCAAATTCGAACCACTTGCAGAAATTTCACTTCTCGCCAACGCGGCCGAAAGAGTAACGGGATAGCCCATCTGATGGAAATAAAACATGCGCAATATTGAGGCAGAGCTGCGAGAATTGCTCAGCAAACGCTGGCGCAAAATCACACTCTCCGATTTCAAAGCTGCCGCTGAGCGCGAGTTGAATGGTTCTGCATTTGAAAGCATTCGGACCGATTCGAGGACTGGCCGAAAAAGAATATTCCTTATTGTTTGCGCGACTGGCGCCCATGAGATCGGCCTGATCGAAAAATCGCTAGATCTACAGCCGGATCCCGAACTCTGGCTTAGTTGGGAAGATCAGAGCTTGTTCGACTTAGCATTTCATACGGAAATGGGAGTGGGCCTGAGTTACCAGGATCAACGCGACGCGAACGGCAAGCGAACGGCCATAATTATTTGCGCGACGCGACCGGCTTCCATTCGATTGCTGGAACAACTGTTCCTGCTTCCAGAATGAACGATGCCGACCTGATTCAACTCGTAGCTGAACTACGTAAATTGCCGTCGGAGACGCCCTGGTTCGAGTTCAAGCAAAACTATGCGAATCCGCAGGAAATCGGACAGTATCTGTCTGCACTTAGTAATTCAGCGGCGCTACATCGAAAGGACAAAGCTTACATCGTTTGGGGCGTTGAGGATGAAACTCACGCGGTCACCGGAACATCATTTAAACCAAACAACGCGAAAAAGGGGAACGAGGATCTCGAGAATTGGCTGCTCCGATTGCTTACCCCGCGGATCTACTTTCGGTTCTACGAGTTCACCTGCGAAAATCAGCCGATAGCGCTACTCGAAATTCCGCGCGCGATTGGCCGGCCCGTTCAGTTTGAAGGCACAGAATTCGTCCGTGTCGGAAGCTACGTACAGAAACTCAAGGACCATCCGCAAATCGAAAAGGAACTTTGGCGAAGATTTGATGAGACTTCATTCGAGGAACATTGCGCAGCGGAGAATCTGAACGGCGCCAATGTTCTGAAATCGCTGGACTACCCTTCGTATTTCGAACTGCTGCGACTCGATCCGCCTACAGACCAAGTTAAGATTATTGGGGCACTCGCGCACGAGCGTCTGATCATTCAGAATGATTCAGGCAATTGGAATGTAACCAATCTTGGCGCGATTCTGTTCGCGAAAGATTTAAGTACTTTCAAAGCTCTGGCTCGAAAGCCGCCAAGAGTAATTGTGTACGAAGGACGTGATCGACGAAAAACGGTTCGCGAACAGACAGGCAAATTAGGATACGCGCCTGCTTTCGCAAGGATGATCGAATTCATTACAGCCTTGCTGCCGCGCAACGAAGTCATGACAAAAGCTTTAAGGAAAGACGTTCCGATGTATCCTGACATAGCCGTCCGCGAATTGGTGGCGAACGCGTTGATACATCAGGAGCTTTCGGTGACCGGCATGGGACCGATGATCGAAATTTTTGCGGACAGGATAGAGATAACAAATCCGGGAATGCCACTTGTCGGAACCGATCGGTTTCTCGACGCGCCGCCACGTTCCCGAAACGAAGCTCTCGCTTCATTCCTACGTCGAATGGGTGTCTGCGAAGAGCGCGGCAGCGGAATCGACAAAGTCGTATTCGAAACGGAATTCTACCAGCTACCCGCGCCCAGTATTGAGACGGCCGAGGGCTGCACTAAAGTCGTTCTCTTCGCGCACAAGCCGCTGAGACAAATGGACAAATCGGATCGCACAAGGGCTTGTTATTTGCACGCCTGTCTCCGACAGGTCCAACGCGATCCAATGACCAATTCAAGCTTGCGAGAACGTTTTGGGATTGCCGCGCACAATAGCGCGACAGCCTCCCGAATTATCACAGACGCAATGGACGAGGGATGGATTAAACGAGTGGATCCGAAGCAGGGTCGAAAGTATGCCAAATATGTACCTTTTTGGGCCTGATCAGAGCTGGGGCACGCATAGGTGGCATAGGTGGGCATAGGTCTCACGTTCTTATTTGATTGGCTTGTGCAAAGCGCTTTGTAAAATCCCTTCGCAGTCAAGCGCGATAATTCATAAGTAACTGATTCATCGTCAGTTGTGACGCGTCACACGAGGCTTGCCTTATTTGATGGGTTGTTTAATGGGGGGATTCGAACCCACCACCCCCCGGGAGATAACTTTTGCTTCTCGCGGTCGCCACGCGGGGTTGTTCCAACTGTCGTCGTTTTCGCGCGCGGAGTGCGAAAAACCATTTCCCACTTCTCACTTCACCTCGCGTAGGCAGTGGGAAAAGCCGTTCTATTTCGCACCCTTCGGACGGTTCTTTAGCGGCACAGGTGACAAAGTGCGCGGCGATTATCTCCGATCGCTCTCGGCCACGAAAGAGACTGAGGCCAACCGTGCCAGTTGACACGGTCCTGGACGGGACAACGGAAAAAACTTTATGCCGCTCAATACACGCTCACTCAGGGACGCGAATCTGCAGGTAACGAAAGCGTTGCCGACAGCCGGCGCGAGCAATCAGTCAAGTTCGATTGATCTCGCCACCATCAACGCCGGCCGCGTGCCCGGCGTTGAATTGCTCATCGACCTTCCAGCCACGCCGAACCTCGCCGACACAAAGAAAGTAACGCTCACTTTGAAAGACAGCGCGGACAACAACACGTTCGCGGCCGTTACGGACGTTCCCGGGCAAGTCACGACTGGCGCCGGCGGAGCTGGCGGCGCCGCGATCAATTATCAATTTAAGCTGCCGATTGGACTTCGCCGCTACATTCAGCTCGACCAGGCAGTAGACGCCGCGGGCGGCGACAGTACGGCCAAAAGCGGCACGCTCAGCGTCGTGTTCTAAGGCAGCGAAATGAAAGAGCCGTTGCCATTGTTTACGCAAAGAGAAGCGGCGCGAGCGCTGAATATTACGCGACAGAGACTTGCGAGAGCAGTGCATAGAGGAACTGTCCGGCCGGACTTTATCGCAAACTCCGCGAATCTCTTCTCGCCGCTTACGGTGAAGCGAATTGGGCAACAAAAGCTTTTTCTGCCGCCATCCGTTGTCTGCGGAGCACTATGAAAATGATCGCAGGAGTCGCGGAGATGGAGCGTAAAGAACGCTCACTTATCGAGCAACTCGATCGCCTGAAAGGCAAAGGAACGAGCGCAACGTTGATCGACAAAATTCGGTTAGGTAAGAAAATTCGACGCGACGCTGCGAGATTGCGGATTGGCGCATCCGCCATCCCACTTTCCCAAGTTCGGGTCGTTCTTTCTGAATCGATCCCGGCGTTGGAACAAGCTCTATTTGAAGCGAAGCGTGGCAGTACTGGGAATGCATCGATAACCGTAACTACTGATTCCCTAGACGCTGAGCTTATCGACGCCTGCTCGCCAGCCTATCAGCTCGCGCGGCTGCCGAAGAACGCTGCGCCTGGTGAATTGGCCAGAAAACTGGCTGAAAGTGAAAAAGCCCTGAACGCGCGAGCCGGCAATTTGATCGAGTATTACTTAACACTAAGGACGGACCAACAGCGTTCAGAGTTTGCGCACGCCCACGGCCAGCTCCTACGCAAATCAGAATTCGCGAGTTCGATCTTTTACGGCGCGATAGGCAAAGGCATCCAACTCACGCCGCTGTTGGTCGAAATTTTCGAGAAACAAAAGAAACGCGCGGCACACGCTTTCGCGAATGAACGCGTGCACATCTCAAAAAGAAAAGTCTGCGGCTAAAAAAATTATGGCTACCAAAGCAGCAAAAAAAGCCGCCCGCGCGTTATGCCAGCAATACGACGGACTAACGAGCGACGATCAACGTCGCGAGTTCTGGCGCAAAAATGAAGCAGCTCTGTCCGCTCGCGCCGCTGACGTGAGCTGTCTCGCGATAATCTGCATGACGGCCGCCAAGCCGCTGTCGCGACGCGCACGCGCGAATTTGAATTTCCAAGTCAGAAACGAACCACAGCATCGTCAGGCGAAATAAAAAAAATATGAAAAAGTTTACTCCACACTCATTTAAGAAAGCACTCGCAGCGGAAAATGCTGCGCGGGATCAACTCGCGGCGGCAGAGGCGCTACGCGCCCAGGCGGCAGCTAACCTTCGTTCGATTGAAGCGATCCAACTTGAATGGGAAAGCTTGGGTGACCAATACGAACGATTCAAATCATCCGTGGAGAGAGCTGCTTCCACCGTCGAAGAACTTCGTCAGAATGCGAAAGCAATCGAACAGATCGCAATTTCTCGCGTGGGTGAGCTGCATGGACCGCTTCAGCCAGTGGTCGAAGTCGCAATTGAAGCTGCGAAGGGTAATCTGGCGCTGCCCATCCTGGAACAAGGATTACAAGCTCGACGCGAGGAACTGAATGCGCACGTACGAACGATGCGCATTTTCGCGGATAAGCATGACATCCCCGGCGATGTTTTCGCGGAGCTCGCCAACAACTAATTTGAATCACCCCGCGAAAGCGTCGGACAAAAGGAGCTCATCTCTTTTTGAGTCTACCCGGCGTGAGTAGCGGGAGTGATTTTCGACTCAAAGCGAAACTCTAATGAGTGATGCTTCGGTCAGTCTCGGCCTCGATGCGAAAGATTTCGACGCCCGTCTTGCTTCGATCGAATCCAAGCTAGAGGCCTTCGGAGCTAGCGGCCAGCGCAGTTTCGATCGCGTGACCGCGTCCGGCGATCGACTTCTAATGAGCAGTCATCGTGTGGCGCGCGGCATGTCGCAATTTGCACGCGATGCCGTGACCGGCGCCGATGGCGCAACTTTGATGGCTTCCGGGCTCGAACATTTGGAGCGCGCGCTGCGACTTCCGCTCGGTGCGTTGGCCGGCCTGGCCATCGGCGGCGTTCTTATCGGGCAAGCAGCTAAGACACGTGACGAGTACAAGAAGCTCGCAAAAGAAATCAATGAGCTTCTCGCCAGCCCCGGCCAGCTCGGATCCGGCGCGGAATCTTTCAAGCCGTTCGAAGAACAGCTAAAGCGGGTCCGCGAGGAACTCCAAAACTTACAGAGCACCGAAAGCGCCGGCGGAACCTTTTGGGGAAAAATGAAACGCTATGCCGGCGACTTTTGGACCGCGCTAAGCAAGTTCGACGAAACTTCACCGGAAGACATCGGCAAGCAGAGACGCGGCGATATTTCGACATTGTCCGAAGCGCAAAGCGATCGCGCGCAAAAAGCGGCCGACGATTACGCGCGAAAGTCTGCGATCTCGCATTACGGAAAAGGCGTCGGTGAGCCTGCGTTCCTGGGCGAAGCGTTAAAGGCGCAGGAAGATTACAACGAAAAGAAAAAGAAATACGGCACGCCTGGGAGTCCGGATGAAAATCAGTTAATGCTCAAGCCGCTGCGCGACGAGCTGGAATCCATTTTCAAAGACATCGCCGAGCACATTGCCCAGGCGAATCGCGAACGCGCGCAGGGAACGCTCGCGGAGATTGCCGATCGCGCGAAGCCAGAGCTCGCTAAAGGTTCCGATTCGTTCAATCGCTCGGACGAATATTTCACGCGTCAGGGAAATCCGAACAAAATGACTTCGCAAGCCTGGTGGGAAAGCCAGCTCGCGCAGCAAGCGCAGCAAGAAATCCAAGCCGCGAAAAATGCGCGCAATACGATTGGAGGCGAAGCAGGCGTCGCGGAAGCGCAAAAGCACATGGCTCGTGCACAGGACCTGATGAGTCAGATCCCGACGCTCAAAGATTCGGATAAAGACATGAGCATGGCGGTGCGAATGGGTGTCGATTCCGCCGCGATCCTTCACGAGTTGGTGGGTGCTGTTAAAGGGATGAACTTTGCCAATAAATGAGCCGAAACAAAGAACACGAAGAAACTGCGGCGCAGATGCGGAAATGGATTGAGGACGCGAAAGAAATTCTTCCGCAGCTTCGCGATTCGTGTAAGCAGCAGCCGGACTTCGGAGCGACGGAAGGCGCGCAGCTAGCACAGCGATTCATTGATGAGGCAAATTATTTTAAGCGTTGCGCGCTTCGTTTCCCGCCAGACTGGCCCGAATATCAGGACTTCGCGGCCGATCTCGAAGCGCTTATTGATGAAGCACGGGAACTGATCCCGTAAAGCAGCGGCCCGTCAGGAACGAAACCAGTCGCGGAAATTTCACATTTCCTTTGTGATTCGGTTTGCGGTTTTCCAGGACGAATTTGAATCGCGCATTTTCCGGACACCATGTGTCGTTTAAGCTCCTTAAGTAGCTCAAAATCACGCCAACTATGCGCAACGCGTTGCGCTTTTGGTCGCAACTCCGCATTGAATCTTCCATATAGGCTTGCGCCGTCCGATCATCCGATAAAACTCGGTCGAGCTTCGCCGGTCAGCGTGAATGATTTCGCGCGTATTCACTTCGCGCATATATCCGCTGAATGCATAGAAGATTCTGATTGCATCCGCGCGGCCTCCAATCGCATCATGACTCCCGTTTGATGAGCCGAAACAAAACTAAGCCGATTTGATTAAGAAGAGACTTCCTGGCCTCGGCTACGCCGCTGACCAGGAAATCGGCTCGGTGGTATGCAAAAAACGCAATTATTCATTTTGCGCATACAAGCTTTGTCATATTCCGAAGGTCAGAGTTGCCGTTGTAACTCCCATCCATTATTCGCCAAAATCCGCTGCTAAGTTGTGGCGCAGGTATATCCGACTCGCTCCATGGTACGACGAAGCGAAAGAAATGGCTGTCGTCCTGATCTTGAACACGAAGCTCCAGGTTACGGCGTTTTCGTTGATATCTATCGGCACTTTGAATGAATCGATTGTGCATGCGCGCGATGTTTTTCGACCCGCGATCGCGCTTAACGCTTATAGCATCGCTCTGATGCACAATCATCCGTCCGGCGATCCGAAGCCGAGTAAAGCCGACTTAGAACTTACGACTGACCTGCGCGAAGCGGGTAAGCTCATAGGAATTTTTCTCGAGGATCATATAATTATCGGCGCCGGTAATCTGTTCTTCAGTTTCGACCCGTACGGCATTGCAAGCGCAGCATCGCGCCTAGACGTTTGAACTCAGAAAAATTCGGTCGAGTCGCGAAACGAACAGATCGGATTCGCCACGGAAACTCGAGCTGGATTGATTTCACATCATCCGGCGCTGGCGAGAAGAAAAATTCGAATTGCTCGGCATTATGCCGAGTGCGCTTTTGCTTTGTCGATTTCGACGAGCGCGCGTGCATGACGGTCCATTAGCCAGGCTGCCGGAGAAACTTTGATCGAAGGGCTCGCCGGCGTCCGCATTTTCCAGTCCTCGATCGCGAATTGAACAGCCTTGCGACAATGACGGATTCGCATTCTCCACGCGCCACCATTTTCACTCATCTCGAGGTTACCAACGATCCTGCGAATTTGTTCGAGTAAATCCCGCTCATCTTGAGCGCGAGTAGCACGATTAATCGTTCTTTCAGGTTGTTCTTTTACTCGTTCTTTATGTGGCGAAGTCTCTTCGCCAGGCCGGGGCATTAAGTTCGCCAGTAGTGGCGAAGGCAGTTCGCCGGGCGGAGTGGTGATCTTAGTTCGCCACCCAAGCTGCTCCGGGTCGACAAATCGAAACCATGCCGCTCGGCCTCGTCCGCGGTCGATGCGCTCAATCAAAAGTCGATCTAACAGCGAATGAATTACATTGCGCTGCAAATGTTCGCGGGAACAACGCACATCGTTTGCTAATTGGCGTAATGAACCGCGAAAAATTCCGTCGTCTGAAGCACGAAAGACCATCCACGAATAGCAGTCTTGTTCCGCGCCTGTGATCTCGGGCACATTGTTTAACCACACGAAACGAGGGCCAAAACACCAATCAGAGTCTTTTCCAATCAAAGGCTTCGGGTTAATGAATCGAAGTTCGCCTTTTCTTGAGCGCGGTTGGCGCGCGAGTTTATTTCGTGATCGGGTTCGAACGATTTTCTGTTCGCGCGCCTGCTGAAATTTGCGGACGACTTCGATCGCGCGTTGATCGGCTTGACGAACAGCTTCGTCTCGTTCCCGAAAAATCCCGCGCAGCTCATCTTCCGCTTGTTGATACGCGCTTGCCGCATTGCGCGACGTGATTATTCCACCACCAAGGTCGGTAAGATTGAAACGCTTTCGGCCATCCTTCCAAACCGAAAAAGGAACCTCTACGATCTTGCCGCCCGGCAGATGAAAGCGCTCGAAATTGCTATGCGGATTCGCCGCGTGAGGCAGCTCATCTCCGAAGAGATCTCGCTGAGATTGCGATTCCATTCGTTAGGCCGCTTTGCCAATAACGTGACTCTCGAGAAAGCGGTCCACATCGATCCGCCGAAAGCGTTTCGACTTACCAATTCTAACGTACGGCAACCGCGGTCGTTTGCCGGCCGTGTATCGGTGAAGAGAGCGAATACCGATCTTAAGCTTTCGTGCGAGCTCTTCGGACGTGAGCAGTTCGTCCAGTTTGTCAGATGATCTCGTTTTATTGGCCGACGGTGGCATTCGCTGGCCGAACCATAGCAAAGCCAGCACAATCGATTCTGGCCATTAAAAGAGCGTTTACTAGTGAAACGGAGTGTTAACGGAAACCGCTTAGATGGTAATTTTCGGCGATTTCCTGTGCTCGGTTAGCACTCCGTTAGCACTCCGTTTCGCAATTCTTGAGCGAATCTTCGTCAAGGCCTTTTTTTCGGTTTCTCGGAATTTTTTTTGCGAGTTACCTGCTGCGGCCGTGAATTTCCGAGACAATGGAAATCACGCCAGGCGTGGGGCGCGGCTCGATCGCGAACCATGCCGTCGCGTCCTGCTCATCCGCGAGCTCGCGGTAGTTACGGAAAAGCATTTGAGCGGAATTTCCCATTTCGAGCGCAACGCGCGCGGAGTCGTGGCAGTGAGCAAGCCGATACGTCGCATAACTGTGCCGGAGCGCATTGCTCGGCCAGTCGCCAAGAATTTTCTTTGCTTCCGCAATCGCATGGTAAGCCGCATTGGCTCGCGATCGATCGCTTCGAAAGATCGCTCCGGATCTCTTTCGGTAAGGCGAAAGCCACCGCATCAGATTCGGTTGAATTGGGACCAGCCGGCGCGTTGCAGTTTTCGCTTTCGTTTTTCCGACCTGGATATGACCGCGGCCGAAATTCACATCTTCCCACTCCAAGCGAAGCAACTCCGCCGATCGAAGCCCGGTGAAGGCGCCCAAAGCGAAATAAAGCTGAGATTCCTCTCCGCTCGAACTGAGCAGATCGCTCAATTGCTTAGGCGTTAGAATTCCGATTTTTCCGCCGCGGTCCTTCGCGCGCGGTACTTCCTCGGCCTCCGTCGGCTGGCCTTTAGGCAAATAGCCTCGCGAGCGAGCGAAATTAAAAAGAGTGACAATCGACATTCGCAAATTGTTGCGAGCTCGCGGTCCGACCTTTCGAGCGGCGAGCCATTCTTCAATGAACTTCGCTGCGACCGAGCCAATGTTTGTCTTGAACGCTTTGGCGAACCGATTGAGATGACTGCAAAGAGTTTCCAAGTAACGATCGCTCAATCCGTCGCGCTTCTTCGCGGCCAATAATTCTTCGACAATTTCGCCAACCTCCTTGTCTGTGACCTGCCGACGTCGGTTTTCCTGACTCTTCGCAACTGTCAGAAGAGATTCGCCCTTAAGATGGGCCCGAGCTGCGACGTATTCTTCAACCGCACTGTGAAGCGGTATCCCGAGCGGCCGCAAGAGATCCATCGCGGCGAGGTATCCGGACCGATCGGCGCTAGACAACTGCAAAACGTCCGCATCGCCGCGCGCAATTCGCGTAGCCATTTCCTGCGCTTCGGACCTGGCGTCTTCGAACTTCGCGAAATTCTTCTGCCGGCGTTTGCCGCCTAACGAATACATGACCGCGAAAGAATTGTATCCGCGATTCTTGCAGCGATAGATCTTCACCGAAACGGCTCCCGACTTAACCAGGTGCGGAAAAGTGCGAGGCAATTTGTCATAGCGTTTCATAGCAGATTGTTGGCACTTTGTGGCATCTGCTGGCACTATGCAAGGGGTAAATTCACCTCTGTGAGAGGGAAAATGATCCGGGTTCGACTCCCGTACGCGCTGCCACGTTTTGCCTAGCTAAACGGCCGACGGTGGCTTTTTTGATAACCGTTTGATAACACGCGGCCAACCGCCTTCGGCAGGTGAAGTACGTCGCCGTTGATAGGTTTAGGTCGGCCATGGTACCACGCTCGACTCCGTGTGACCCGATTTCTTCCACCGCAAGCCGGCGCAGACTTCCGGATTTGGCGCGCGCAACACACTTTTGATTGAAGCTTTCAGCGGCTTGGCGCTATGGCTTGCGACACTCATCTCGCGGATGAAGGAGTTGCGAAGCATGATGGAGTAGATGTCAATGTAACGCCGGAGCACGTTTCGCTGTCATTTCAATTAGAGCCCAAGTCAAATCGCACTTACATGAAACGCCTTTTGCCCATCGTCGTCCTCGCTCTTGGGCTTCTCGCGATTGTTTTTGTCGTTAGGCGATGCACCTCGAGTGGCAGCCGCGGTTATCAAACCGCAGCGGTGACGAAGGGGCCGATCACTCAGCTCGTTACTGCAACTGGGACGTTGAATCCGGTGACCAACGTGCAGGTCGGCAGCCAGGTCTCAGGCAACATTCAAAAACTTTTCGCTGATTTTAATTCGGAAGTGAAAGCCGGTCAGGTCGTCGCGCAGATAGATCCGGCGTTGTTTCAGGCGGCGGTCACGCAAGCAGAAGGCGACCTCGCGACTGCGCAGGCCGCGCTTGAGCTGGCGAAACTGAACGCAACGCGCATTCAAAAACTCTTCATCGAGAAAAATTCGTCCCAGCAAGATCTCGATTCGGCCATCGCGACGCTGCACCAGGCGGAAGGCAATGTGAAAATCAAACAAGGCGCACTCGATCGGGCGAAGGCGGACCTCGACCATTGCAGGATCACTTCGCCGGTCGATGGCGTCGTGATTTCGCGCAACGTCGATGTTGGCCAAACCGTTGCGGCGAGTTTGCAGGCGCCCGTGATTTTTCAAATCGCGAACGACCTCACGAAGATGCAGATCGATTCGAACGTGGCTGAAGCGGACGTCGGTGCGGTCGAAGTAGGGCAGAATGTCGATTTTACTGTCGACGCATTCCCAACACGCACGTTCCACGGAAAAATAGTGCAGGTGCGCAACGCCCCGATCACGGTGCAGAACGTCGTGACCTACGACACCGTCATCGGCGTCGAGAACAAGGATTTGAAATTGAAACCGGGCATGACGGCGAACGTTTCAATCATCATCGCCCACAAGGACAACGTGCTGCAGTTGAAGAATGCGGCGCTGCGTTATCGCCCGCCCGATGCAACGCAAGAACCA
>DATBCV010000064.1:0-3111 GCA_036270275.1 Chthoniobacterales bacterium
TTCAGCTCCTCGGTGATTGCTTCGACGGCTTTCATGATGCCGCGTTGCAACGACGTCGGGTTGGCGCCGGCGGTGACGTTGCGGAGACCTTCGCGGTAAATGGATTCCGCGAGCACAGTCGCCGTGGTCGTGCCGTCGCCCGCGACGTCCGAAGTTTTGGAAGCGACTTCGCGAACGAGCTGCGCGCCCATATTTTCATACGGATCTTCGAGCTCGATTTCCTTCGCGACCGTCACACCGTCCTTGGTGATCGTCGGGCTGCCGAATTTCTTGTCGAGAATCACGTTGCGACCGCTCGGTCCGAGCGTGGCCTTGACGGCCCGCGCCAGTTTCTCGACTCCGCGCAGCAAAGTGTGCCGCGCTGCTTCATCGAATTGTAATTGTTTAGCTGCCATATTCTTTAGTTCTTAATTGTTGATTGAGAGTTGAGAGTCGGATTAGCCGATGATGCCGAGGATGTCGTCCTCGCGCATGATCAGAAATGTGTCGCCGTCGATTTTGATTTCGGTGCCGCCGTATTTCGAGATCAGCACCTTGTCACCTTTCTTCACTGTGAAATCGACTTTCTTGCCTTCGTCGTTCACTTTCCCGGTGCCGAGGGCGACGACTTTGCCTTCCTGCGGTTTTTCTTTCGCAGTGTCGGGAATAATGATCCCGCCTTTTTTGGTTTCCTGCTCTTCCATCGGCTGCACTAGCACCCGATCGCCGAGCGGTCTTACGTTAACTGCTGCCATAAGTTGGTTAACTCCTTCTTGGTTTTGTTGTTTGGGTTGAGCCGGCGACTGTCGATGTTGCAACAGCCGCCAGCAAATTGTTTCGCCTTATTTCTTTTTATCTTCGTCTACGACTTCGAACTCCGCGTCGACGACGTCGCCGTTGTCGCCACGTTTAGCGCCTGCGCCTTGTTCGGTTCCGGGACGGCCGCCGGCTTCAGGTCCGGGTTGCGGTCCTGCACCACCAGACTGTGGACCGCCGGCTTGCGCTGAAGCTTGTTTATAAAGCTCGGCGCTGATGTCCTGGAACTTGTTCTGCAAGTCGTCGTAAGCACGCTTGATCGCGTCGGTGTCGTTCTTGTTGATCGCTTCGCGCACCGCGGCGATTGCGTCCTCGACCGATTTGCGTTTGTCGGCCGGAACTTTGTCGCCCAACTCCTTGAGTTGTTTCTCGGACTGATACGCGAGGGTGTCGGCGTTGTTCTTGATCTCGATCGCTTCCTTCGCCTTTTTGTCTTCTTCGGCGTGCGCTTCCGCTTCGCGTTTCATCTTCTCGACTTCTTCCTTGCTCAAGCCGCTCGAACCGGTGATGGAGATTTTTTGCTCCTTGCCGGTACCGAGATCTTTCGCGGAGACGTGGAGAATGCCGTTCGCGTCGATGTCGAATGTGACTTCAATCTGCGGAACACCGCGCGGGGCCGGCGGAATTCCATCGAGATGGAACGTGCCGAGATTTTTATTGTCGCGCGAGAGCGGGCGTTCGCCTTGTAACACTTTGATTTCCACGCCCGGCTGGTTGTCGCTGTAAGTCGAAAAGATCTGCGACTTCCGAGTCGGAATGGTGGTGTTGCGCGGAATCATCGGTGTGGCTACGCCGCCCGCGGTTTCAATCGCGAGCGTGAGCGGAGTCACGTCGAGCAAGAGCACGTCTTTCACGTCGCCGCGCAGAACGCCGCCTTGAATGGCCGCGCCAATCGCAACGACTTCGTCCGGGTTCACGCCTTTGTGCGGTTCCTTGCCGATCAAAGTGCGCGCCGTCTCAACAACTTTCGGCATTCTCGTCATGCCGCCGACGAGCACGAGCTCGTTCACTTCGCGCTCTGAAATTTTCGCGTCTTTCAAACACGCTTTGACCGGCGGAATCGTCCGCTGAATCAAATCGTCAGTGAGCTGCTCGAGTTTCGAGCGCGTCAGTTTTTTCTGAATGTGTTTCGGCCCGCTCGCGTCCGCCGTGATGAACGGCAGATTGATTTCGTATTCCTGCGAGCTCGAGAGCGCGATCTTCGCTTTCTCAGCTTCCTCTTTGATGCGCTGAAGCGCGTCGGGTTGTTTGCTGAGATCGATGCCGCTCTCCTTTTTGAACTCGGCCACGATCCAATCCATCACCTTCGCGTCCCAATCGTCGCCGCCGAGATGCGTGTCGCCGTTGGTCGCTTTCACTTCGAAAACGCCATCGCCGATTTCGAGAACGGAAATGTCGAACGTGCCGCCGCCCAAATCGTAAACGGCGATCTTCTCGTCTTTCTTCTTGTCCAAACCGTAAGCGAGCGACGCCGCGGTCGGCTCGTTGATGATGCGCAACACTTCGAGACCCGCGATTTTGCCCGCGTCCTTGGTCGCGTTGCGCTGTGAATCGTTGAAGTACGCCGGCACTGTGATCACGGCCTGCGCGATTTTTTCGCCGAGCTTCGCTTCCGCGTCGGCTTTCAACTTCGACAAAATCATCGCCGAAATTTCCGGCGGCGAAAATGTTTTGCGTTCGCCTCCGACTTCCACTTGGACATGCGCGTCGCCGTTCGCCGCCTTCACGATTTTGTACGGAACGCGATGTTCTTCTTCGTGAATCTCGTCGAACTTGCGGCCCATGAATCGCTTGATTGAAAAAACTGTGTTCTGCGGATTGGTCACCGCCTGACGTTTCGCGGCCTGGCCGACCAGTCGCTCGCCGCTCTTTGTAAACGCGACAACCGACGGCGTGGTGCGCGCGCCTTCAGAATTTTCCAGAACTACCGGGTCGCCACCTTCCATCACGGACATGCAGGAATTGGTGGTTCCCAAATCGATACCTAAAACTTTTGCCATAAAATAAACTTCCTTTCTTGATCATTCGCCGCGATACGACCTCGAACTGCGGCGAGTTTTTTAACCAAGCGCGTCTTTAGCACAGGGCCTGCCAGAGCGGCGAATGTCGATCTAAGCGGCTGTTTTCGAGGGAGAAATGGGGATTTGCGTTAAATTCTGAGTTGCTCGAAACGCGACAATGCGTCACGAATTCGATTCTCGGTACCGCTGAATGTGTGACACCGCGGCATAACGCCTGCTCGTTTGGTGCGTGTGAATTCAATCCGCAAAGTCGAGGCTGACCCCGATATTTTCTTTCATTGCCAACATTGCAAGG
>DATBCV010000065.1:0-1655 GCA_036270275.1 Chthoniobacterales bacterium
CGCCCTGGGCGACGGTTTCAGTGGCGAGCTTCACACTTAATGGCAAAGCAGACAATTGTGTACTGATTTCTTGCAGCCGCTCAACATGACGCGGCGCGATGAACAACCGCAGAGATGGAAATTGCTCCCGCAACCGAAGAAAAACGCTGGCGAGGACTTCTTCTTCGCCGCGATGCGTACTGCCACCAAACAGAACGAGTGAGTCCGGACTAAATCCGTCCAAACACGCTCTACTTATAGTGTGGCTTTGTATCTGAACATCAGGATCGAATTTGATGCTCCCGGTCACATGGATGCGCTTTGGTGCGACACCGAGCGCTGTCCATCGCTCGATGTCGCGCGGTTCTGGTACGCACACCAAATCGAGGAGCCGGAACATCGGCGCGACAAAAAATTGAAATCGTCGATAGCGTCGCTCAGAGCGCGGAGACAACCGCGCGTTGACGAGTGCGAGAGGAATCCGGCGCGCGTTAGCTGCGGCGGCGAGATTCGGCCAAACCTCCGCTTCCACAAGAACAATCCGCGCCGGACGAATTACTGAAAACGCACGACGCATGATTGGCCAGTAGTCGAGCGGCGTGTACATGACTTCGACCCAAGCTGGTGCAGTTTTTCGCGCCAACGCGAATCCAGTCGTTGTGGTTGTGGTCAGCACGCACTGCAAATCCGGTTCGATCACGCGCAACGCATTCGCAAGTTTCAAGGCAACATTTACTTCACCTACGCTCACTGCGTGCAGCCATGTTGAGCGTTGGTTCGAAAGTCGGTTTCGCACCTCGCCGTCATAAATCCCGAATCGTTGGCCAAATTTCTCGCGATAACCGCCGCGGCGAATCATTTTGGCGATATACCCCGGCAAAAAGATCAACAGCCCGAGCGGCCAAAACAGATTATAGATGAAGCGAATCACTTGATTGCAGATTGCCAATTGCCGAACGCCGATTGACTCATAAACAGGATTTCGGTGGCGCCGTAGGTTTTCTGGCGAATCACGCGCCAAAGTTTCAATTCTGAAATTGTCTCGCTCGGTCGTTTCTCCAAGACGAAAATACCGTTTGGCTCGAGCAATTGTGGCAAGCTTTCGTTATTCAAAAGCGTCTCAGTATGGCTTTCACCGCCGTTGGCCTTTTCATAAGGCGGATCCGCAAAAATGATTTGGAATTTGTCGGCGTTCGTTCGTTGACGTAGAAAATCAAAAACATCCTGGTGTCGAACGCGTCCTTTTAAGTTTGTCTTGGCGAGATTCTTCTCGATTGCTTCTGCCGATTGGCGGTCATCCTCAACAAATATTACGGAGGCGGCCCCCCGGCTCAGCGCTTCGATTCCAAGCGCACCACTGCCAGCGAAAAGATCGAGCACTCGCGCGCCGATGATCGCGTCACCCAGGCTCGAAAAAATAGCCGCCTTTACGCGGTCCATTGTCGGGCGGACACCGCGCTTCGGAACTGCGAGGCGGATTCCGCCGGCGCTGCCGGCGATTACCCTCATGGTGATGCGACTGGAGTTGGCGTGGCGGTGGCTTCGTGCAACGCTGCATCCGGCGGCAAAGAGGGCGACGGCGCAGCGGTCGTCGCATCTTCCGCGACCTTTTTCTTTTTCGGCCGATCCTTTTTTCCACCGAAGAAGCTGTTCAGCATGCTTCTAATATCTCGGCC
>DATBCV010000066.1:0-7821 GCA_036270275.1 Chthoniobacterales bacterium
ACGGCGCGCGTCCAAACGATGGCTCCATCCGAGGAAGCGTCGCCGGAAGAAACGCCGAGGAAACTCACCGCGGCATTCACTTGTGTAAGCGCGAGGAACGAGATGGTGATGAGAGAGAAACGGAACAAGAGTGATTTCATAATGGTGGTTGAGCGCGCGATCATAGGGATCGAATAACGCAATTTCGCGACGGCCTCGTAACAATCGCGTGAACTTTGGATGCGCGGGCCGACTCACTTGCGCGGATAGCAAATGAGAATCGCACAGCTATATCGACCGCCGGAGTCGTTCTCTTTCTGTGAAGCTGGAGCAACGCGCGCGGAAATTTCTCGGTCGCGATTCGGAGGCGGAGGAATTTCAGGTTACGCGCACCGAAGACAGCTGCGTTTTCGATGCGAATGGGAAACGTTATATCGATTTTCTTGCCGGCTGGTGCGTGGGCAATCTCGGTTGGGGCAACAAGGAAATCGCGCGCGCGCTGACAAGATCGACATCTACCGCCTACGTCTATCCGTATTTTCTTTACCGGCCTTGGGTCGAGCTCGCGGAATTGCTGGCGAAGATCGCGCCGGGTCGCCTAACGAAATCGTTTCGCGCGACCGGCGGGAGCGAGGCGGTCGAGATTGCGTTGCAAATCGCGATGGTCCACACCGGCCGACGCGCGTTCATGTCGATCGAAGATGCGTATCATGGCAACGCGATTGGCGGACTTAGCGTCGGCGCAGCGAGCAATCGCGAGACCTACTCGAATCTTCTCCCGCACTGTTCTCGCATTTCGCCGCCGTTGAATCGTAAGGCGCTCGACAAAATCGACAATCGATTGCGCAAACGCGATGTGGCCGCGTTTATAATGGAGCCGATCAGTTGTAACTTGAACGTGCTGGTGCCGGAAAAAGAATTCATGACCGGACTCGCGCGCCTCTGCAAAAAATACGGAACGCTGCTCATCATGGATGAAGTGGCGTGCGGCTTCGGTCGCACCGGACAATTGTTCGCGACCGAACATTTCGGGATTGCGCCGGACATGATGTGCCTGGCGAAGGCGATCACTGGCGGTTACGCGCCGATGGGCGCAGTGATGACTACGGCCGCGGTGGCGAGATCGGCGGAGAAAGATGGAAGTTTCTATTCGACCTATGGCTGGCATCCGCTCGCGGTCGAAGCAGCGCTCGCGAATGTGCGTTACTGGATTCGGCACAAAACAAAGTTGCTCGCGCAGGTCAATGCGATGAGCGCGCTCTTCCAGGAGCGGCTCGCGCAAATTGAATTTGAACAGCGCCCAACAGTTCGCGCAAAAGGATTGGCGATCGCAGTGGAGTTCGACGACTCGGATTACGCGCAAGCACTCGCAAGCCGCTGCGAGAAAAGCGGATTACTTGTCACTTCATCCGACAATGCGATCACGATGTTTCCGGCGTTAAACATAGAGCGAAGAGTTGTGGAGGAAGGGCTCAAGATTTTGGAACGCTGCGGCCGGGGACGGAAATAGTTGACGAAAGCAGAAACAGTCGGAGCGTTTTCTTAGTTTGCAGTTGCCGCAGAGCGGCGTTGTTCTTTGTTTCGCTTAATGGAGCGACGAGTTGTCGATCCAACGGGGGAACCGAGTTTCTGGTACGGCGAAGGCCGGACCGGATTGGGGCGAACGATGCGCGGCATCGAGAGTATTTAATGGCTCTAGCCCGACAGCTAACCTCGTCAGCAACATTATAGGGCAAAGAGTGCTGGTCGCTCCTTGCAGGCGTTTCGCCGCGCGAAATCGCCGAATTACCTGAACTTCGTCTTCAGGAGAAACGATACGGGATTTGAATCATGACAACGACAAATCTGGTGAGACAGGAAATCACAATCACGAATCAGGCAGGCCTCCATGCGCGGCCCGCGGCCGAATTTGTGCGCGCGAGCAAAGCGTTTCGTTCGCAAATTTGGATCGTCAAAGGCGAGGAGCGATTTTCCGCCGGAAGCATCATGGAAGTTCTGACGGCAAACCTGAATTGCGGCGACAGTGCAACGATCGAAGCGGACGGTCCGGACGCAAAAGAGGCGGTTAAGAAATTAGTCGAACTGGTCGCCGAATTCGGAGGTAAGGATTAAACAGCTGCGGGAGATACTGCCCGCCCGCAGGAAGACGATTATTAAGTCACGCGAGGGATTCGTTCTTAGCCCGGATCGGATCTCGCGCGAATCGGTAATCCGCGATACAGGCGAGCAGCACGAATATAACAACCGCGGCGAACGGCGCCGGCTCGGGAACAATGGCAACTGAGAAATTGTCGAACGTCGCAAGGTCAGTATTGCCGCCGGAAGAATTGTAGAAGCCGGCGTAGACAGTTCGAGCGAGCGTAAAAGTGTTGATCGGCGCGGTCAGGGTTATGCTGGCACTATCGAGAACAATGTTCGAGATCGTTCCGACGCCGCTGGTTGTGTTCACTTGATAGGTGAGAGTGTGAGTCACGGAAGAATTGAAGCCGGCGACGGTTGTAAAGATACCGCTGTCAGCTCCGCCAATGATGAGTCGAACAGAGCCAGTGGTATCCACTGTGAGCCCGGTGAAATTGTTGAAGCCGTGAGACGCACCACCGGAGCCGATCGCGACGGCGGCGGAAAACCCTAGCGCGGCGCCGCGATGCGCGTTGTCGGCCTGCGTCTGGGTGTTGGCGCTGATGTTGAAGTCGATTGAAAGCTGGAATTGTTGTGGCGTGGCGATATTCAAATTCACGGCAACTCCGGCATCGCCCCCGAGCACGGCCGCGTTGTTTTGAATATCCGCTTCGTACGGTGTGCCGCCGGTTGGGCCGCCGATTGTGCTTACGTTTCCATTTCCGTCATAACTATTTCCAGGCACGTTAGTGGGCGAAGGCAGTCGTCCGACAAGTGCCGTGTTATCCGGTCCGGTAAACGTGTCGTCGATAACTAATGAAGCGGAAAGGTCGGGCTGATAAATGCACGCCGCCAATGCTGCGATCAGGATGATCATGGGCAAACGGACACGAGACAAATGCATCCGCCTTCGGAATGCAGTTCCCGTACCCTTTGGGCGAGCTACTGCTTGCCGTTTTTGCCGGCGTCCCGCGGAAGTCAGAGCATTAACATTTGCTACTCTCGTGATGCGGCCAAGAATCTGTCCGATATCGCTGCGGGAAAGTGATGCGAATCATTGAGGCACGTCGGTGGTCGCGGGACCGGTGGCGATTTTGTCGATCAATCGCAGTGTGAAACGGCCGATGCGTCCCGAGCCCGCTAGCTTTTCACGGATTTCCGCGAGTTGCTTGGCTCTTGCTTCGGTGCTGGTTTCGTCGGTGAGCGGAATTGAACAATGCTGGCTGAGCCACAAACCTAAATTCCGCGGCGCAGTCGGGTCGTTAGGCTCGCTGTAAATAATGCGACGCTGTTTGCCGAGGCGATACGAATGTGACGGGCGCGGTTCTGCGCCGGGCGCAACGGCGATCAGTTCGTAATCAGGACCGTTGTCACCGGAGTTCTCTTCAATCAACTCGAGCGCGGCAGCTTCAAATTTCTTTGTGCGCACTTGACTGAAACGCCGTTGCAGAGTGATGCGACCGCGATCAAGGAGCCATTCGTTTCGTCCGATGTTTAACCAGAGCGCACCCCAGGCAACGAGCGCGGTGACGATCACCATGAAAATCGCCAGCGCCCACAGACCTGGCCGTTCGCCGGCGGCATTAACGAGATACGCCGCGATAAAGCTCAGAATGAAACAAATCGTCCACGCGAAGAGAGCTTGTTTGCGGCGCGTTGCCGGATCTTTAACCAAAATGCTTTCGCGTTCGGGTGAAGAAATTTCGCACCAACCGGAGGGCAACTGGCCTTCACGATGTTCCGGCGAAATGCTGAAGTGAGTATTGAGCTCTTGTGCCAGAGCCACTCTGTCTTTCCAAGTGCCGACTCGCGAGAGCTCGATCGAACCGCGGAAGGTATCCGCGCACAGTGCCGCGCGATTCGGCCGATTATAAAAACGGACCACTTCATCGCGTCGGAGATCTTTGGTCGAATGAAAGAGACCATAGCCGTTGTCGATCTTAACGGCGTCCGAAGTCACTTCGAATCGATCTTTGCCGAAGAGCAGCCGCAGAAATTCCCAGATCGCTGCCACGCCACCGAGCGTCCAAAAGCTAAGCCAAAATAAGAGAAACAGTCCTCCGGCGATAGCGACTCCAAGGTTAACCGGATTGCGTCCGGCGCTCGGCGGTTGACCGGTAAAGAAAGACCATCCCCCGGCGCCGAGCATCCAAAGTGCGAACGTTTCGCCCGCGAGCCAGCCCACGAGCCAAACACCAAGAAAGGCCGCGCCAAAAAATCTGCCGAGGCCCGTGCTGCGCAGCGTGGTGACAAATCCGTTATCGGTGCGTTGGATTTCCATTGCCGCCTCTGGGAAGCAATGTACGCACCGCGCTCACGCTCAAACTCGCGTTAGCTCGGCGTTACTACGCTGGACAACAATACGTCGTCGTTTCAAACCGCGTCGAGCGCGCTCTTAATAATAAGGAAAATGCCAGCGGTAGCTGAAGCGCTCGATTAGGCGCGCTTTGCGAAACTGCGAGTCGTGAGGCCAGAAGCAGATCCGCTTGTTGTCACTGGCCACGGCAATGAGGCGACCGTCGTCCAACACCTCTGTCACACGGAGATAGTTCACCAGGTTGTAATAATAGAACTCACCGCGCGCTGAAGGGCGAATGTCGCGGGCGCCGGCGATCGGGCGATTAGAAACTTCTTGCTGTTGGTAAACAACGCGCGCGCCGATGTCGAACACGGTCCTGATTCCAGAACGCGAGAGAAGTAAACTCTCAGAAACAAAGGCAACCACCGCCGGGATAACTATGAGAAGAAACAATACGATCAGGACAGTCACTTGAACCAACTTTCGAGCAGGACGTGTGCCGATGGCTGAAGAGTAACTTCGGATCCCCGGTGCGAATGCACCACGGCGGACTTACAAACAGACCCAGATTTGAACTTGCCTAACAATTCAACTCAATGCGCGGATAGTCGCATGTCCGCTCCGCATTGCAAGCGAACTCTTGACGAGGACGCCGCACCCTAGAAATTACAAAAGTGCGAAAGCTCGACGGATGAGCAGGGCGTTTGTCAGGGAAGATGTCGATCTTCCGGAGCGAAGCGGCAAGAAGCGATCGGCGTCGGGGTTGCCGCCGGGCGCGACGAATTACATCACTGCGCGCGGCGCGAAACGTTTGCGGGACGAACTTCAAAAACTTCGCGCGGAAAAAACGAGTGGCCAGCGCGTGACCGAATTGGAACAGGTTCTCGCATCGATCCACATTGTCGATCCACCTGACGGGCCGTCGAATAGCGTGAGTTTCGGCGCGACTGTAACGGTGAAGGATAAAAAAGAACGAACGGAAAAGTTTACGATCGTCGGCGTCAACGAACTCGATTTCGAACCGGACGCCGTGAGCTGGATTTCAGCGATTGGCAAAACGCTTCTCGCTGCGGACATCGGGGGTTGGATCACGCTGGAGGACGGCCGCTCCGCTAAAATCGTGAAGATCGAGAATAATCGAAGTGACGAGTGTGCCAAATCTTGATTAGCGATTCGATGTTAGAGAACCGCTGACGGCGTCGAATGCGATTGGTTGGTGTATGGAATTGGAAACATTACGCGATCTTTACGTTCATGAGCTGAAAGACCTGCTTAGCGCCGAGAACCAATTGATCAAGGCCCTGCCGAAAATGCGCAAGGCGGCGAAAAATCGACAATTGGCCGCGGCGTTCAATCAACATCTCAATCAAACCAAGCAGCAGGCGAAACGGCTCGAGCAAATTTTGAAGCGGCACGACGAATCGACACGCGCCCCGAAGTGCGAAGGGATGGAAGGATTAATCAAGGAAGGCGACAAGATGTCGAAGGAAGATGCGCAAGACGACGTGCGCGATGCGGGGTTGATCGCCTCCGCGCAACGCGTCGAGCATTACGAGATCGCAGGATACGGTTGCGCACGCACGTACGCGCAGTTGCTCCGTGATAAACAAGGCGCGCGCTTGCTCGACACGAGCTTGAACGAAGAAGCCGCAACGGACAAAAAGCTGACGAAACTCGCGCGGTCGCTGATCAATGTAAAAGCGAAGAAGGCGCCCAAGCCTAACGAACAAGAGAGCGGGATAACCGGCGCGCTCAAGCGAGTGATAGCCAAGGTCAAGGCAACGCGTTCTTGAGTTGTGTGACGGTCGCCGGCGCGGGCGACTTTTGCCGCTGAGGACAGCGGCCACTACAATGTTGGCGTCAAAACGGGGCGTCCCGGCAGTTTTATTGAAAAGGAAATGACCGGTTGTGTTTTAGTAAATCCCTGCGATAGTGCGGCTCTTATTGGAACACTCTGTTTAACTTCACTGCACGGAAGATCGTCTGATGAGCGTCGCTCATTGGTGGTTTGAAACCCGATTCCCGGGAACGGCTCTGTAGCTCCTAGTCTCTCCAAAATTCAAACACAATGAAACTATACGTAGGAAATCTCTCTTTTGAGACCACCGAGAACGATCTTCAGGATCTGTTCGAACAACATGGCCAGGTCGATGAAGTCCGCCTTATGATGGACCGCATGACTGGCAAATCGCGCGGGTTCGCGTTCGTCACCATCAATGACAACGCGCACGCCAGTGCCGCGATGACCGCGCTTAACGGCCACGAACTCAACGGCCGCGCGCTAACCGTAAATGAAGCGCGTCCTCGCGAGGAACGTCCGCGTCCCGGCGGCGGCGGCGGCGGTCGGCGCTCGTTCGCGAATAATAATCGCCGGTAAAGTCCGGAGTTGATTTTACAGCCGGCGCTCAGACGGGCGCCGCGCTGTTCGCAACTGCGAAAGTTTCAGCGGTTCCTTAGCTGATTTTAAGAACTGGGCGGCGATATTCTTTCCTGTGATTTTCCGTATCCCAACCGATCGCATTAACTGGACGAACAGCTCGTTCTTGATCGGCACTTTCGTTTTAACACTTACCGCGCTCCCTCTATATCTGTGGTATTTCGGGTTTGATTGGTTTCATTTCGCGACCTTCGCAGTGTTATCGGTTGCGACCGGATTCAGTATCACGCTCGGTTATCACCGGTTGTTTTCGCACGCGACTTTTCGCGCGCGGCTGCCCGTGCGCTTGTTCACTCTCATCTTCGGCGCGGCGGCGTTTGAAAATTCCGTCCTATTGTGGGTGAGCGATCATCGGCGGCATCATAAACATGTGGACCACGACGAAGATCCGTACGACATCACCAAAGGATTTTTCCATGCGCACATCGGCTGGCTTCTGTTCAAGCTCTGGCCGCAGCCGCCGTACGATAATGTGGCCGATCTACGAAGAGATCCGTTGGTGATGTGGCAACATCGACATATTCATTTGCTCGCCGTGCTGGTGAGTTTTGTTTTTCCGACTTTACTCGGCGCGCTTTGGGACGGCTGGATCGGCGCGCTCGGCGGTTTTCTCATCGCTGGCGTGGCCAAAGTGGTCTTCCTTCAACACGGCACGTTCCTGATCAACTCAGCCTGTCACAGCCTTGGTCGCCAGCCGTACTCGACCCGGTGCAGCGCGCGCGACTCGTTTTTCATGGCATTGTTTACCCTCGGCGAAGGCTACCACAATTATCACCACGAATTTCAGCACGACTATCGCAACGGAGTAAAGCCATGGGCTTGGGATCCGACGAAATGGTTGATTTGGAGTTTCTCCAAGATCGGACTAACGAGCGGGCTGCGCCGCGCGCGGGCGGAATTGGTTTCGTCCAGAGAGGCGAACGTGCGGAAAATAGCGAAGAGTGACCCAGAAACGAGCAGAGCCGGAAAATTGCCCAACGTGCACGAT
>DATBCV010000067.1:0-2643 GCA_036270275.1 Chthoniobacterales bacterium
GTCTTCGAGCGAGACGCCCGGCAGATATTCACCAAGCTCCTGGCGTTTCCACCACGCGCCGGTTTCTCGATGTTCCTGGACGGTCGTGAAACGGTAGCGATAGAAGGTCGCGCGAACATACCGGGGCGGACTTTGCGGAAAGGGATTTCGCTCGAACAGCGCCACGACTTGCGGTTTGCCGTGCAACAACGAGATCACCGTTTGGACAAACCACGGGTTCTGCCGATACGAGCCGAGCGCGGCAAACCACATTTGCCAATCCAGCCGCGGTTGATGCGGCGCACACCAGCCTGGCGCGCGCATCACATCGCCCGGTTTCCATTTGAATTCGTAAGGCTTCCAATTCAGTCCGTCGGCACTCCCTTCGATCACGATTTCACGGCGATCTTTGGTCATGACGCGAAAAAGACCGTAGCCGTTTACGATTCGAAATGCTTCCGCTCGCGCGTAAACCGACCCGAGCAGACGCGACCACTCCGCTTCCGGCTTGAACGCGCTGTAAATCAGCCTCGCATTGAGCGGCAAAGTGACAATGAGAACAATGATCGCGCCGTAAATCGACAATCGGTCTGATATCGAGAGTTTGTAGCCACGGCGCTCTGTCGCCGTGTGCTTAAGCCGATCAAGGCGGACGCCTCGACAGAGCGAGGCGGCTACAACATCATCAACGAGCAACAAACAGAGCGCGACGGTCAGCAGATTGAAAAAGCAATAATTGCCCGTGGCCGCGATCATGATCTGCAGAGAAACGAGCAACCCACAGGCAAGCAAACGCAATCTCCGCGGCGCCCAAATGAAAAACGGGACGATGATTTCGACGACGAGACAGAACGCGACCGAAAATTTCTTGAACGGTAGCGGACTTTGATCGGCCCACCATCCGAGCACGGTCGGCAACGGCTGCGACCAGTAGTGATAGTCAAGCGCCGTCAGCTTCAACCATGAATCATCGCCGCTCGTGAGTTTCACCACACCCGACATGATCATCAGTTTAAAGAGCAGCATTTTGAGCAAAAAAAGCGCGGCGCGAGAAATCGGCGGGTCCGTTCCGCGCTTTGACCAGAGCCGCCAGGGCGCGAGAAAGATCGACAAGAAGCCGGTCTCGATCAGAAGAATATCCCACTGAAAGCTGAGGAACGTTTGACCGGCGATCGCGAGCGACAGATAAAAAACAACGAGAACGATCAGCGATAGCGCAGGCGCGATTCCGAAAATCAGCAGGACCGACAGTGCGACGCCGCCGCCACAGAGAAAATGCAGAAACGCATCGCTCGAATTGAACCAGCAGAGCGTTGGAAAAATCGAAAATGCACCGTCGCCAAGTTGATCGCGGGCTGCTGGCAGGAATTCGCTGACGGGAGTGATTCCGTTCGACCCAATCAGTCCGTGGATTTGGACCCAGAGCGAGAGGAACGCGATCAGAAAACTCAAACCGACCGCGCGAAGAAACCACCTTCGCGCGGCAAAATAAGTCGGCGGACGAACGTCATGACCCCAAAGAAGTCGCGTGATCGCCGAAGCGAACCTCCGATTAGACGCGATAATTCTGTAAGTGCTCTCTGAAACGGCCGCGAAACCAGGCACGTGGTCGTAACTCCAGGCCAGCCACTTTTTCGAAGATCGAGATCGCAACGATCGAACGACCGCTTCCGCTCCGAAAAAGACGCTGCCGTCGGCTTCAATATAAATCACCGAGCGCCCGAATTGTTCGCGCGGAATTTCCGGAAATCGTTCGGCGCTTTCCTGAGATGTCGCGTAATCGACCGCGCCGCGCGTGATTTCGCGCCAGCGCTCGATCCAACGCCTGCAGAAATGGCAATCGCCGTCCCAGATAATGAGCGGCTTTGGCGGCGGATTTGAGACGCGGAGACGCGTTCGCTCGGTCATCGTTTCTTCTGTAGCGGCGGTCTGCGACCGTCGCACTCTTATTTTGCAATAATGCGACGCTCACAGAGCGCCGCTACAATTTAAAATTCCGCCCAAATTGGCGCGTGATCGGAAGGATCCTTTCCTTTGCGCATTTCGCGGTCGACTCCCGATGCCGTGCATTCTTTGGCGAGTTCTTCACTCGCCAACACCGCGTCGATCCGAAGGCCGCGATTTTTCGGGAACGAAAGCATCCGGTAATCCCACCAGGTAAAAACGCCGGGTTCCTGCGGATGCAATCGCAGTGTATCGCGCAACCCGATTCCGCATAGCTGTTGAAAAGCAGCGCGCTCTCCGTCGGAGCACATGATCGCGCCGCGCCAAAGTTCTGGATCGTGAACATCGACATCTTCCGGTGCGACATTGAAATCGCCGCAAACCACAAGATCGACATCTTTCTCTTTGGTCAGGCAATTCCGTAATCGATCGTACCATTCCAACTTGTATTTATACGCCGGCGAACCAACGGCCTGTCCATTTGGCGCATAAACGGAATAGACGCGCAAGTTTCCAACCGTCGCCGCAATCACGCGCGCTTGCGGATCGACAACTTCATCGCAAAGCGACGCGCGAACCTCCGCGAGTTTGGTTTTCGAAATGATTGCGACGCCGTTGTACGACTTTTCGCCGTGATAAGCAGAATCGTAACCGGCCGATTGCAGCGCCAACGCCGGAAATTGTTCGTCCGGGCATTTCGTTTCCTGCAAACAGACAATA
>DATBCV010000068.1:0-14919 GCA_036270275.1 Chthoniobacterales bacterium
ACGTTTTCGGCGAATCGATTCCCGCGCGCTTCGGAGCCGAGGCAATTCGTATCGCCGATCCCGATGGCCTGTTGGTCGAGCTCATCGAGTCGGCGCAGCTCGACGATGTCGATCTTGAGTACGAAAGCGAAGTGCCGGAGAAATTCGCGATCCACGGATTTCACGCGCCTACACTCGAAGTGCGAAAATCACAATCGACCGAGCGCGTTTTGAAAACGCTCGGGTTCGAGTTGGTTGATGAAAGCGATTCGCGGCGCCGGTTTGCGGTCGATTCAAAACTCACCAGCGCTCAAATCGATTTAGTTGAGCGAAGTGACGGAACGTTCGGCGTCAATTCCGCCGGCACAGTCCATCACATTGCCTTTCGCTGTGCTGACGATGAGGAACAATTGCACTGGCGCGAGCAAATGATTGACCTCGGCATGCACGTGACACCGGTCATCGACCGCTTTTATTTTCACTCAATCTACTTCCGCGAGCCGGGTGGAATTTTGTTCGAAATCGCGACCGACGGGCCGGGGTTTACCGTGGACGAACCGGCCGCGCATCTCGGCGAAACATTGAAACTGCCGCCCCAATACGAGCAGCATCGGGCGGAGATCGAGCATGCGCTTCCGCCGATTTCGCCAGGGCCAAAAACGAAAAGCGTGGGTTAAATTTGACCGCAGGCTATAATCTCCGGTAAGTAATCGCCTTTTCACCCAATGCTGATCGTAATGACAGCCCGCGCGGGCAAAGCCGAAGTCGACAACGTTGTGCGCGTCGTCGAAGCGCTTGGTTTTCGCGCGCACGTTATGCCTGGCGCGAATCGGACGGCGATCGGCGTGACCGGCAATCAGGGCGCGGTCGATCTCTCGCGCTTCGAAAATCTTCCCGGCGTCGCGGAAGCGATTCGCGTTACGAAGCCTTACAAGCTCATCACGCTCGATCTGAAAACCGATCGTACGATTGTCGATCTTGGCGATGGCGCGCGATTTGGTGACGGCTCACTCGCCATCATCGCCGGGCCGTGCGCGATCGAGAACAGCAAGCAGGCATTTGCGATCGCGGACGTCGTTCAGCGCAGCGGCGCAAAATTTTTCCGCGGCGGCGCGTTTAAGCCGCGCACTTCGCCATACGCGTTTTCCGGTCTTGGCGAAGCGGGATTAAAAATTCTCGCGGACATTCGAAAGGAATTCGATTTAAAAATCGTGAGCGAAGCGCTCGATGAAGGGAATGTTGATCTTGTCGAGAAATATGCCGACATGATTCAAATCGGCGCGCGCAACATGCAGAACTTTACGCTGCTGCGGCGCGTCGGCCGTTCGAAATTACCCGTGCTCTTGAAACGCGGAATGGCCGCGACGTTGGAGGAATGGTTGCTCGCCGCCGAATACATCATGGCCGAGGGCAATTACAATATCGTCCTGTGCGAGCGCGGTGTGCGCACGTTCGCGCAGCACACGCGCAACACGCTCGATCTCGCCGCGGTGCCGGCGGTGAGAAAAGTTTCACATTTGCCGGTGATCGTCGATGCCGCGCACGGAACCGGACGCAGCTACATGGTCACGCCGCTCGCTCGCGCCGGAGTCGCGGTCGGCGCGGATGGATTAATGATCGAAGTGCACGGCAAGCCCGACGAAGCGCTGTCCGATGGCGTCCAAGCATTGATGTTCGACGAGTACGAACAAATGGTGCGCGAAGTCCGCCAAATCCACGACGTCATCGCGCGCAACGGCGTTCGTTAGACTCGCAAGAAATTCGCGAGCAGTTTGCGGCCTTCGCTCGTGAGGATCGATTCGGGGTGGAATTGGACGCCGTGGATCGGGAACTGTCGATGTTGCAATCCCATGATTTCGCCGGCGTCCGTCTCGGCGGTGATTTCGAGTGAATCGGGGAACGATTCGCGTTTCACGATCAACGAGTGATAGCGCGTCGCTTCGAGCGGCTCGGCCAAATCTTTGAACACGCCGCGATGTTGATGATGAATTTGGGACGTTTTGCCGTGCATCAATTTTTCGGCGCGGACAACTTCGCCGCCGAAAACCTGGGCGATGCATTGGTGACCGAGACAAACGCCGAGAATTGGAACGCGCGGTCCAAGTTCGCGAATCAAATCCGAGCTTACGCCGGCGCTTTCCGGACGGCCTGGCCCCGGCGAAATCACGATTCGGTCCGGGTTCGATTTTTTGATTTCATCCATCGAAATCTCATCATTCCGTTTCACGACAAGATCGACATTCTCCATCTCGCCAAAAAGTTGGACGAGATTGTAGGTGAACGAGTCGTAGTTATCGATGACGAGCAGTTTCATTGCTTCCTCTTGCTCGTGCTCATGCTCTCGGTTCGCGCAATCGCGGCCAGCATCGCTTTCGCTTTGTTCATGCACTCGTCAAATTCTCGCGCCGGATCTGAGTCGGCGACAATGCCGGCGCCGGTTTGCAAATAAGCTTTGCCGTTTTTCAGAACGATCGAGCGAATGGCGATGCAACTGTCGTGCGACCCATCGAACCCGAAGTAGCCCACGATGCCGGCGTAAAATCCGCGCCGCGCTTTTTCCAGCTCGGCGATGATCTGCATCGCGCGAATCTTCGGCGCGCCCGAAACCGTTCCCGCCGGAAACGTCGCGCGGATCGCGTCGAACGCATTTTTGCCTTCACTCAACCGCGCGACAATGTGCGAGACGATGTGCATGACGTGACTGTAGCGTTCGATCGCCATTTGCTCCGTCACCTTCACGCTCCCAAACTCCGCGACGCGCCCGAGATCGTTTCGGCCGAGATCGATCAACATCACGTGCTCGGCGCGTTCTTTTGGATCGACAATCAATTCGCGCGCGAGTCGTTCGTCCTCCGCTGAATCTTTTCCGCGGGGATAAGTTCCAGCAATCGGTCGAAGCTGCGCGATTTGATCACGAACGCGCAGATGAACTTCGGGCGAGCTGCCGAGTACGACGAAGTTTGGATCGAATCGCAAGCAAAACATGTAAGGCGACGGGTTTCCGAATCGTAGCGCGCGATAAAGATCGAGCGCGTGGCCTTTGAAGTCCGTTTCGAAGCGCTGCGAAAGCACGACTTGAAAAATATCGCCGGCGGCGATGTGTTCCTTTGCTGCCGTAACCATCGCCTCGAATTCAGTGCGGCTCGTATTGCTCGCGGGCGAGGGGAGATTCGCGGGCGGTTTCGCGTCGATTGCCGGGAGCGCGCGCTGTTGCTCAAGCAGCGTCATTACTTTTTCGAGCGCCGCAATCGCGTTGTCGTACGCTTGATCGACAGAATTCTCGGCGTTGATGTGCGCGTTACAGATCACCTGTAATTTCCGAAAGCGATGATCGAACACGAGCAGCATCCGCGGGATCATGAAAATCATTTCCGGGATTTTTAGATCGTCGCGCGGATGGATCGGAACGGTTGGCTCGAAAAAACGGACGACATCGTATCCGATGTAGCCGACCGCGCCGCCGATAAAATGCGGAACGTCCGCGGGCGGCACGAATTGAAAACGCGCGAGCGTTTGTTGAAGCGCGCTCAGCGGATCTTGTTTGCAATCAACGCTGTTGAAGATCGCCAACGGGTCGAAGCCGATAAATGAAAACCGCCCGAGCTCTTCGTTGCGCTCCGCCGATTCAAAAAGAAAACACGGCTCGCCATTGTCGATCTTGGCAAAAGCAGAGACCGGCGTTTCGACATCGGCGACAAGATCGACAACAAGCGGGACAAGATTCCCACGTTTTGCGAGCTCATGGAACTCATGGCGGGAAGGCGAGATCGAATGTTCGAGTCCTCGACGCATAGAACAGTGAATTTATGGAGGGACGACCTCCGTGTCGTCCCAAACTTTAGGCGGACGTGGACGAGCCCGTCTCTCAAATCAATTTGCGGTTGCGGATTAAGCCCGCTACGGCATTATTTCTGTCCCTTTCACGCGGGTGTAGCTCAGTGGTAGAGCATCTCGTTGCCAACGAGAATGTCGAGGGTTCGAGTCCCTTCACCCGCTCCATTCTTCGCCATGCGACCAATCGCCCGCCGTTGCGCGATTAAACAACGTGCAAACGACGTTGCCAAAAGGCGTTGAAACCAACGCCGAGATCACCCCGGAGTTTGGTGAAATCTTAACGCCCGACGCGCTCGCATTCGTCGCGAAGCTGGAACGCGAATTTCGCTCGCGCCGGGATGATGCGCTTCGTGCGCGGCAAGATCGACAATCACGTTTCGACGCCGGCGAGCTGCCCGATTTTCTGCCGGCGACGAAGAGGATCCGCGAGAGCGATTGGAGCTGTGCGTCAATTCCGAAGGACATGCAAGACCGGCGCGTCGAGATCACGGGCCCGACCGACCGCAAAATGGTGATCAACGCGCTGAACTCCGGCGCGAAAATGTTCATGGCGGACTTTGAAGACGCGAACTCGCCGACGTGGCAAAACATGGTGGAAGGGCAGATCAATCTGCGCGATGCGGTCCGGCGCACGATCGCGTTTCGCAGTCCGGAAGGAAAAGATTACAAACTGAACGAGCAGACCGCGGTCTTACTTGTTAGGCCGCGCGGTTGGCATCTGGATGAAAAGCACGTGCTCGTCGATGGGAAAGCGATCACCGGACCGCTTTTCGATTTCGGTTTGTATTTCTTTCATAACGCGCGCGAGCTGCTCGATCGCGGAAGCGGCCCGTACTTTTATCTGCCGAAGATGGAAAGCCACCTCGAAACGCGCATTTGGAACGACGTTTTTAATTTGGCGCAGGATGAATTGAAAATTCCGCGTGGCAGCATCCGCGCCACGGTATTGATCGAAACGATCCCCGCCGCGTTCGAGATGGATGAGATTCTTTACGAACTGCGCGATCACTCGGCGGGCTTAAACTGCGGCCGTTGGGATTACATTTTTTCGTGCATCAAAAAATTCCGCGCGAAAACGGATTTTCTTTTGGCGGATCGGGCGCTCGTCACGATGACGACGCATTTCATGCATTCCTATTCGTTGCTTTGCATTAAGACTTGTCATCGCCGGAACACGTTCGCGATGGGCGGCATGGCGGCCCAGATTCCGGTGAAAAACGATCCGAAGGCGAACGAAGAAGCGTTCGCGAAAGTTCGCGCAGACAAGGAACGCGAAGCGGGCGACGGCCACGACGGCACGTGGGTCGCGCATCCCGGAATGGTGCAGCTCGCAATGGAAGCGTTCAACGCGCGAATGAAAACGCCGAACCAAATCGATCGCAAACGCGACGATGTCGATGTTAGTGCGAGCGATCTTCTCGATTTTGGTCCGCGCGGGCCGATCACGGAAGCCGGGCTGCGGCAGAACGTTTCCGTGGGTGTGCAATATTTGGAAGCGTGGCTGCGCGGGCACGGCGCGGTGCCGTTGTTTAATTTAATGGAAGACGCCGCGACCGCGGAAATTTCGCGGGCACAGGTTTGGCAGTGGATTCGCCATCCGGACGGAAGATTGGAGGACGGGCGAAAAGTTACGAAGGAATTGTTTGGAACTGTTCTGGAGGAGGAGCTCGGAAAGATCGAGACGCAGATCGGAAAATCGGCCTACGACAAGCGCAAATTCACCCTCGCACACGAATTGTTTAAGAGAATCACGACGGATGACGCGTTCGCGGAATTCCTGACCCTCCCGGCATACGAGCATCTCGATTAGGAAAATGAAAATACAACGGAACGGAGCTAAGTCCGCAAAGAAGCAGCGCTCAAAGGAAGCGAATGGGAATCGTTTTGCTGGAATCGAACGGCCGTACTCGCGGGAAGAGGTCGAGCATTTGCGCGGAACGGTGGAAATTGAGCACACGCTCGCGCGTCGCGGCGCGGAGAAATTGTGGGACTTGCTTCACACGGAAGATTTCGTCGCGGCGCTCGGTGCGCTGACCGGAAACCAGGCGGTGCAACAAGTCCGCGCCGGGTTGAAAGCGATTTATCTCAGCGGATGGCAAGTCGCGGCGGATGCAAATCTCGCGGGCGAAATGTACCCCGACCAAAGTTTATATCCGGCAAACAGCGTGCCGACGGTGATTCGACGCATCAACAACGCGCTCCTGCGCGCGGACCAGATCGATCACGCCGACGGCAAGATCGACATCGATTGGATGGCGCCGATCGTGGCCGACGCTGAGGCGGGTTTCGGCGGTCCGCTCAACGTTTTCGAATTAATCAAGGCGATGATCGAAGCGGGCGCGGCCGGCGTTCATCTCGAAGATCAACTCGCGAGCGAGAAAAAGTGTGGGCACATGGGCGGCAAAGTCCTGGTGCCGACACGGCAGGCGATTCGCAATTTGATCGCCGCGCGTTTAGCGGCGGATGTTTCGAATGTTCCAACGATCATCATCGCGCGCACCGACGCGAACGGCGCGAAACTGCTGACAAGCGATATCGATGAGCGCGATCACGAGTTTTTGACCGGCGATCGCACGCCCGAAGGATTTTTCGGCGTTCGACATGGTTTGGAGCAAGCGATCTCGCGCGGAAAAAGCTACGCGCCTTACGCCGATTTGATTTGGTGCGAGACGAGCACTCCCGATTTGAAAGACGCGAAACGTTTTGCCGAAGCCGTGCACGCGGAGTTCCCGGACAAATTGCTCGCATACAACTGCTCGCCGTCATTCAACTGGAAACAAAAACTCGACCGCGCGACGATCGCGAAATTCCAGCGCGAGCTCGGCGCGATGGGCTACAAATTCCAATTCGTAACGCTCGCGGGATTTCACACGTTGAATTATTCGATGTTTAAACTCGCGCATGGTTATTCGAAGCGCGGCATGACCGCGTATTCGGAACTCCAGGAATCGGAATTCGCCGCCGCGGCCGACGGTTATACCGCTACCAAACATCAGCACGAAGTTGGCACCGGTTATTTCGACGCCGTGGCCCAGGCGATTTCGGGCGGCGAATGTTCGACCGCCGCGCTTTGCGGGTCGACCGAGGAAGAGCAATTCGCTCCAGGCTTGCGCTGAAGGCTGGCCTGAGACGAAACTGCCACTCCGGTCTGACTTTTTTTGAATCCAAAGCAGTGCCGGACTGCATCTCACTCCCAAAGGATGAATATGAAAACATTGGTTCTTTCGGTCTGTTCAATCGCGCTGGCGGTTATGGCTTCGGCGCAGCCGTCGCCTCCCGCTCCGCCGCCCGCTCCGTCACCGGCGCTCTCGGCTTCGGCCAGCGCGACTATTTCGCCTGCCTCAAATCTGGCGGACAAACTCCATCAAAAGCTCGACAAGAAAAAGCATCGCCATCATGGCTTCACGATTGATGGCGACGACTCAGATGTCGCCAACATCAAATCCGACGAAATCCCAGAATTCGTCATCCCGATCGTCGCCATCACGATGCTCACGATCTTTGGCGCGCCGGTGGTGATCGTTGCGCTCATCATGTATTTCGGCTTTTCCAAAAACCGCGCAATGCATCGCACCATCCGCATGATGGCGGAGAAAGGTCAGCCAATTCCGGCTGCGCTGCTCGCGCCGCCGACTCCGGCGATTCGTCAGCGTTCAGACATGCGTCGCGGAATCGTCCTGGTGATGGTGGGTTTGGGGTTGATGATTTGTTTCGGCGCGTGGAATGACTGGGAAGGCGGGGCCTGGGCCATCGGTGTGATCCCATTCGTCATCGGTTTGGGTTATCTACTCGTTTGGAAGCTCGAGAGCGGGAAGAAGAACGAGATTCCGCCTCCGCCGCCCACCTCGTAGTCTGCTCGTGTGGAGTTAACCGATGCCGGCCTTGTCGCTCGAGTTATTGTTGATGACGACCAGCATGCTTACGGCGAGCTGGTTCGTCGTCATCAATCGAGCGTCCGCGGTTTGCTGCGCCAGCTCACGCGGGGTGATGCCGCGCTGGCCGACGATCTCGCGCAAGAAGCATTTATTCGCGCTTACAAAAATATCCGCAGCTTTCGCGGCGACGCGAAATTCTCGACCTGGCTTTATCGCATCGCCTACAATTGTTTTCGCGAAGATGCCCGCAAACGAAAAGAGCTGGTCGGCATTAACGAAGAGCAATGGCAGGCCGAGCAGGACCCGCACACTGTCGACCCAGCACTAAGACAGGACCTAATGCACGCGCTTAACTTATTGCCGATCCACGAGCGCTCGGCGGTGTTACTTTGCTGTCAGCAAGGATTATCTCACGACGAGGCATCGCGCGTGCTGGATATTCCGCTCGGCACCGTGAAAACAAACGTGTTGCGCGGCCGCGAGAAATTGAAGAAAACTTTAGTAGCCTGGGCGGAGTGATGAACGAGGAAATCGAACGAGATTGGCTGGACCGCAAACTGCAGGAAGCGGCGCCTTACATCGAGGACGACGGGTTCACCGCCCGTGTTCTCCATCGACTGCCCCGGCCACAACCGCGGTTGCAATTTCTGCGGCCGTTTATTTTGGTTGGAGCGAGCGCATTCGCCAGCGCGCTAACTTATGTTTTGTCCGACGGCGGACGATTCATCATCGTGGAAATGTTCAAGCTCACGAACATTTCCACGGTTTGGGTGGTAGCGTTGGCGTTGGCCAGCGGAATGTTAGTCATGGCCGGCGGCATTTTGGCCGCCATGTCCAGGGAGCGTTCTGCTCCAATGTTAGACTCAGCTTAGAGTTGCATTGTCGATCTTAGCCGTAAGTTAGGGAATGCTAAGAAACATTCCCAGCTCGGTCCTCAAGGAACTGGTGCGTCTCACTGAACGCAAAGAAGCCCTGCTCTCGCAAGTTCAGGCAATCGATCGCGAAATGTTGCGGGTCCAGAAAAAATTCGGCATTCCGGCGCGGGAGGACGAACGCGCCGCCGTCACTATTTCTCAGTCCCGCCTTGGACCGATTCGTCCCCGGAGCAAGCGTGGCGCTTTGAAGGAGAAAATAATTCGCACTTTGCGCACCGCCGGAAAAAAAGGCGCGACCGTCGCTGATCTCTCAAAAAAGCTCAAAGTTCCGAGCGCGAATCTCTACGTCTGGTTTAACGGCACGGGTCGAAACGTGCGCGGGATCAAAAAGATCGGCGTCGCCAAATACCAATTGCGATAAATCTCAGATCGCGCGCGCCTGTTCGACATCGCGCCGGATCTGCGCGACCAACGCCTCGACGTTTTCGAATTTCTTTTCGGGCCTGAGAAACTTGAGGAACCGGACCTCGACATCCCGTCCATAAATGTCGCGATCGAAATCGAACAGATGAATCTCGAGGACCCGCTCTGATTTTCCTCCGCTCACGGTGGGACGAACACCGAGATTGATCACTCCGCGATGCACTTCATTGTCGATCTTCGCTTCCGCCGCGTAAACGCCGTTCGGCGGAAACTGCTCGCTGTGCGCGCTCAGGTTCGCGGTCGGAAATCCTATTTTTTTTCCGAGGCTGTCGCCGTGGGTGACCGCTCCGAGAATCGTGTACTCGCGCCCAAGCATCTCGGCCGCTTTGGCGAAATCGCCCGCTTCGACGGCTCGCCGGATGGCAGTGCTGCTGACGACAGCCCCATTCATCTTGACCGGCGAAATTCCGATCACGTGGAAGTTCAAGCTCGCGCCAAGCTTCTTTAGAAGATCGAGATTGCCTCGCCGATTTTTGCCAAACGACCATTCATGTCCCACGCAAATTTCCCGAAGCGGCTTTGAATGATCGACCAGCGCGGTGACGAAATCTTCCGGCTCGGTGGCGGCGAATTCTTTGTCGAAGTTGATGACGAGCAAATGTGCGACGCCCAGTTCGCGAATGAGCGCGATCTTATGTTGCGTTGCGGTCAACAAATGCGGTGCGCGCTCGGGTCGCAGAATTTTTTCCGGATGCGGATCGAAAGTAACGACGACTGGCGTGCCATTCGCGTTGCGGGCGTGTTCGGTAGAAGTGGAAATGACCGCCTGATGTCCGAGATGAACGCCGTCAAAGACGCCGATGGCAAGGAACAACGGGCCGCGGAGTCGTGCAAGCTCCGGGATGGAATGCAGAACTTCCATCACGACAATGACGAATGACGAATGACGAATGACGAAATAAATCCGAATGACGAATGACAACGAATTTGGCGAATACGCCTTCGTGTTTGCTTCGTCATTAATTGGACACTCGTCATTTAGTCATGCGCCGCGCATCCGGGACACTTGCGGCAAGGAAAGCACGCGTCGTATGAGCTCTTCGCGTGGCAGCTCTTTGATTTCGGCGACTGTGACGGCGCCTTCGACATTGAATCGGCCTGAAGTGGTCCGTCGCAACGCTTTCAAATGCGCGCCGCAACCGAGCGTCTCGCCGATGTCATGCGCGTAAGTGCGAACGTAAAACCCTTTGCTGCAAAGCACCGTGAAATCGATATCGGGTAACGCGACCCCATTGATGCTGTATCGATAAACGTGAACAAAGCGCGGCTCGCGTTCCACCACTTTTCCCTGGCGCGCTAATTTGTAGAGCGGAACTCCGCCGTGCTTTTTCGCCGAAACCATCGGAGGCATTTGATAAAAATCGCCGCGAAACTTCTCGAAAGCCGCACGGATTTGTTCGTCGCTCAACGGCGGGACCGGTTTTGTTTCGAGAACGTCACCTTGTCGATCTTGCGTCGAGGTGCTGGCGCCGAGCGTGAGCGTGCCCACGTATTCCTTGTCTTCGCTCATCAGCAAATCCTGAACTTTGGTGCCGCGGCCGATCGTTAACAGAAGCAATCCGGTTGCGATGGGATCGAGCGTTCCGCAATGCCCGATTTTCTTAATGCCAAGCTGCCGGCGCACCAGCGCGACGACGTCATGCGAAGTCATTCCTTCGGCTTTGTCGACGAGCAGAACGCCGTCAAGAGCTGCGACTAACGACATTGCGAACTTCCTCCAAAACTTTCTGTTCCACTTCCGCCAGCGTTCCACGGACGCGAGCGCCCGCCGCGAGCACGTGACCGCCGCCGCCAAATTTTTCGCAGATCGCACAGACATTCACCTTGTTGGTTTTCGACCGCATGCTCACGCGAACTTTGCCATCGGCCAGCTCTTCAAAAAAAATCGCGACGACCACACCTTGGATTGCGCGCAGGTGATCAATCAGTCCTTCGTTATCTTCCGGCAAAACGCCGAGCTTCTTTGCCGTCGCCAGGCTCAAACTGAAACTCGCGACGCGATTGTTCGCATCAAAGCGCATTGTTCCAAGCAGATCGCGCAAAAGTTCGACGCGACGCCGCGGATAATTTTCGTAGGTCAACTGGCTGACGCGGCCCACGTCGACACCGGCGCGCACGAGCTCCGCCGCGATTTCAAATGTGCGCGCAGTCGTGTTCGGATATTGAAACGATCCGGTGTCGGTGGAGATCGCCACGTAAAGATTTGTCGCGATGCTGGAATCGATCGGCAATTTCTGGCTGCTCATCAGCTCGAATAGAATCTGCCCGGTCGCGGGAGCTTTCGGATCGATGCAGACAATGTCGCCGTAGCCGGGATTACTCGGGTGATGATCGATGTTGATGCAAAGCTTGCTCGATTTCACCGCGGGCAGGGCAGTGCCCAATCGGTTTTGAATTGCGGTGTCGAGCGCGAGGATAACATCGACATCTTCCGGCGCGGCCGGCGGTTTTGTAAGGAGCTCGGCGTTTGGCAGAAAGCTGTACTTCTCGAGCATGCCGTCTTCGTTCCAAATCCGAACGTCTTTGCCCAGCTTTCGCAACGCCAGCCCCATCGCGAGCTGACTGCCGAGCGCGTCTCCATCGGGTCGTACGTGACTCAAGACCGCAAAGCTCTGATTTTCGCGAAGGGCCTCGGCGATTTGCTCGAATTTCTCGCTCACTCGCTTTTCTCAGCGTCGCTGTCGATCTCTTGCAGAATCTCGACAATGCGCGAGCCGCGGGCGATCGATTCGTCGAGGTGGAAGAGCAAATGCGGCGTGAACTTCATGACGACGCGGCGCGCGAGCTCGCCCTGGAGCGCGACGCGCTGTTCTTCCAATTTGCCCATCACGGTTTCACCGCTTTTGGATCCGAGAACGCTGACAAAAACGTGCGCGTTCTTGAGATCGGGAGTGACGTCGACGTGATTGATGCTGACGAGCGCGCCTTCAAAACTTATTTCGCGCGCGATGATTCCACTCAATTCTCTTTTTACAACTTCGTTGACGCGCAGCATTCGATGTTTCATGACGCCCTTTCATTCCCTTAAAGTTTCTGAGCCATCGCTTCCAGCTGGTAGCACTCGATGATGTCGCCGACCTGATACTCGCTGAAATCGCCGAGCTTGATACCGCATTCCAAACCGGAGCGGACTTCTTTCACATCGTCCTGGAAACGGCGCAGCGTGGAAATGCCGCCGTCGTAAACAGGCTGACGTTTGCGTGTCACCCGTGCGCGCGCGGTCCGCGCGATTCGTCCATCGGTTACCAAACAGCCAGCGACAATTCCTCTGCTCAGCTCGAACACTTGTTTCACTTCCGCGTGTCCAATGATCGTCTCGCGGAATTCCGGATCGAGCATTCCGGCCATCGCGTCTCGGATTTGGTCGATCAACTCGTAAATGATGCTGTAAAGCTTGACCTGCACGCCTTCGCGTTTCGCCGCCGTCACGGCCATGCTCTCGACTTTGATGTTGAACCCAACGACGACAGCGTTCGACGCGCTCGCCAGCAAAATGTCCGATTCCGAAATCGGCCCCACCGCGGCGTGAATAATATCGAGCTCGATTTTCTTGCTCTCGATCTGTTGGAGCGCGGCGGCGATCGCTTCTACCGATCCCTGCGTGTCGCACTTCAAAACCAATCGCAGCGTTTTCTTTCCGTCCGCAGCTTCGAGTAAAGTTTCGAGCGTTGCGCGTTGCGGCACGCTTAGTTTCTCCGCGCGTTTCGCGTCCAATCGTTCGTCGCTCAAAGTTTTTGCGGCGCGCTCCTCGTCCATCACCAGAAATTCGTCGCCCGCGTTCGGCAGTCCCGCGAAGCCCAAAACTTTCACCGGCGTTGAAGGCCCAGCTTGTTTTACCGGCTTGCCTTTATCGTCGATCAGCGATTTCACTTTGCCCGAATAATTGCCGCAGATAAACGGCTCGCCGATTTTCAACGTGCCCATTTGCACAATCACGGTGGCAGTCGGTCCGCGTCCGGGCTCGACCTGCGCTTCAATGACTGTGCCGCGCGCGTTCGCCGTCGGCGATGCTTTCAAATCCATCACTTCGGCCTGCAACAACATCATCTCGAGCAAGTGATCGATGCCGGTGCCGCGCGTGGCCGAGACTTCGCACACCACCGTCTTGCCGCCCCAATCTTCCGGCGTCAGATCGCGCTCTTGAAGTTGTTTCTTCACTCGGTCGATGTTCGCGCCCGGCAAATCGATTTTGTTAATCGCAACCATGATCTCGACGTGCGGCGCCGCTTTCGCGTGATTAATCGCCTCGACCGTTTGCGGCATCAGGCCGTCGTCCGCGGCGACTACGATGACAACAATGTCGGTGACGTTCGCGCCGCGCGCCCGCATCGCGGTGAAGGCCGCGTGACCGGGCGTGTCGATGAACGTAATCGTCTGATTTTTGTATTCGACGCTGTAAGCGCCGATGTGCTGAGTAATTCCCCCGGCTTCGCCCGCCGCCACGCGCGTTTTGCGGATCGCGTCCATGAGCGAAGTCTTTCCATGATCGACATGTCCCATGAACGTAATCACCGGCGGCCGCGGTTTTAATTCTTCCTGTTTTTCAATGACCGGCGGCGGCGGCGCGACTACGACTTGCTCTACTTTGTGAACGCCCGCGCCTTTTTCACGACGCTCCTTTTCCAAAACGAAACCGTGACTCTCCGCGATCTTTGACGCGATGTCGGGCTCGATCGTCTGATTGACGTTGGCGAAAATGTTGTAGTTCATCAGCTCGGCGATGAGCTGGTGCGGTTTCACGCCGAGATCGATCGCGAGCTGTTTAACGATAATCGGCGGCTTGATGTGAATGACCTTTTGCGAAGACGCTTCCGTTTCTTCGGCGGCGGATTCCACCGTCGGCTCGGCAGAAGTTGCCGCAGCCGGCGCGGGTTCGGGCGCTTTCGCTTTTGGCGGCGCGGGAGCTGGCGTTGCGAGTGATTCGCGAATGCGCGAAATCGGCGGCAGCACCGTCGTTTTCTTTTTCAGCTCGCCGTCAGTCGATTTTTTCTCGGGCTGTTTCTTGTCGATCAACGAAACGCTTGCGACCGGCGCGCGATTCGCAGGTGTTTTTTTCTCCGGCGCTTTTGGTTCCGCGGCCGGCGCTGATTTTTTTGCGAGCGCATGAGCATGCGCCGGCTTCGCGGGAGATCTTACCGGCTCTTTCGAAACCTTATCCTTTGCCGCGGCAGGTCCGCGGTGGGCCGGGCTCGACGTGGCGAGCTTATGGTGCGCGGCGGCTGGTTTGCGGGCGGCGGGTTTTTTCGCCGCTGGTTTCGATTTTGTTGCCATGTGGAAAAATTACTCATGGCTCAAGCCTCTTGAGCTGAGCCCGCTTCTTCTTTTGCATCCTGTTTGTGAACAGCATCGTGAATCTCACGCGCCTTTGTTTCGTCCACGCCGAGAATGTCTATCAAATCCTGAACATCCGCTGCGTGCAAGCCTTCCAGGTTTGTGAATCCGGATTTCACCAGCGTTACCGCCTGTTCATCGCTGATCGGCAATTCCTTCGCCAGCGTCTGCGCCGCTTGCGCAACTTTTTGCTCGACCGCGGTCGTCGCCGACGTGTCTTTGTCGATGTTGATTTCCCAACCGGTCAATCGCGAAGTGAGCCGTGCGTTCTGTCCTTTTTTGCCGATCGCGAGAGAAAGCTGGTCTTCGTCCACTGAAATCTGGGCCGCTTTCTTTTCGGGATCGAAGGTTATGGCTTTGACCTTTGCCGGCTTCAACGCTTCGAGAACAAAATCCTTCGGGTCCGAGCTCCAGCGAATGATGTCCACCTTTTCGTTGTTGAGCTCGCGCACAATGTTCTTCACCCGCGACCCGCGCATGCCGACACACGCGCCCACCGGATCCACTTTGTCGTTCGCGCTCCAAACGGCGATCTTTGTTCG
>DATBCV010000069.1:0-5258 GCA_036270275.1 Chthoniobacterales bacterium
GCGTCACGAGCGGCTTGGCGAATCGCCGGAAGCAATTCGCAACGTCGGTCGCATTCTCGATCCGGAAATTTTGACGATCGGCTTCGCGCGGCGCTTCGCCACTTACAAACGCGGCGCGCTTTTGTTCAGCGACAAGGAACGTCTGAAACGTCTGCTCAACGACACCACGCGCCCGGTTCAATTCATTTTCGCTGGCAAAGCGCATCCGCGCGACGAAGGCGGCCGCGCCTTGATCCAGGAAGTTTACCGGTTCAGCCGCGAAGCTGGATTCGAGAACCGCATCGTGTTCCTCGAAGATTACGACAGCTACATCGCGCGTCGACTCGTGCAAGGTGTCGATCTTTGGTTGAACACGCCGCTGCGGCCGTTGGAAGCGAGCGGGACGAGCGGAATGAAATCATGCCCCAATGGCGGAATTAATTTAAGCGTGCTCGACGGTTGGTGGCACGAAGGATTTAACGGCACGAATGGTTGGGCGATTGCCCCCGAAATCAACGACGGCGCAGTTGAATTCCAAACCGCGGTCGATTCGAACAGTCTCTACCAATTGCTCGAGAACCAAATCATCCCGCTTTATTATGCGAAACCGGACGGCCGCTTGCCGCTCGCCTGGTTGCAATTGATGCGCGAATCCATCCGCAGCGTCACGCCGATCTTCAACACGCATCGCATGGTCAAGGAATACACCGAGCGTCTTTACCTTCCTGCGGCGCAGTCACACGAAAATTTCGCGCAGAACGGTTGCGAGCCCGCGACGAAGTTGAGCATTTGGAAATCGCGCATGCGCAAAGATTGGCCGCAAGTCCGGATCAACGACGTGCAAGTCGGCAACAAAGATCGACAAAATATCCAGGTTGGCGAAGCGCTCGAGGTCAGCGCGCACGTTTTTCTCGGCGATGTCGATCCAAACCACGTCCGCGTTGAAGCGTACCACGGCGAAGCTGAGAATGGCGGCATCAAAAATCCATCCGTCAGTGTGTTAAACGCCAGCGGCCGCAACGGGGACGGCAGTTACGTTTATCAAGGATCAGTCCCCGCCTCCGAAAGCGGCGCCTACGGCTTCAGCGTCCGAGTTGTCCCAACGCATCCGAACATGATGCAAGGGCACGAGCTGCGCTTGATCGCGTGGTCGTGAGTTTGTTTCAGGACGACCGCTCGTCATTCACTTTATCGCTGGGGTACCGTTATAAAGTTTCGGAGGATCGTGAAATAATGACCAAAGCGCGAGGGCAACGCTTAGGGAGTTCGCGACCGAAAGCCAGAGAAAACCTCGCCAAGTAAATTTCTGGTTAAAACCAAAACGAAGTACACTGAGCTCAATGATTGAGTTGACGATCACGGTTAGAAGGAAAGTTCCGCCCCAGTGAACTGTCTCAAAGCGTTGCTGGCCCAACGCCTGCGAACCGCCGAGCTCCCAGCCGAGACCAAGGATGGAAATTAAGACAAAACCGACGAGCGCAGAAACAGCGTTCATCGCCAAGTCCGCTAAAACGCATCGTCTGATTGGGGAACCAGTGATCAGGCGAACAAATGGAAGCTCGATCGCGAGCCCGACAATTACAATCCACCATGCAAGAAGTCGCCCGGCGAGCAGAAGCTCCGGGAAAGCGATGTCGGCGAGTTGCATGCCTTATCGCCGGTCGAATAGCAGGATCGTCACCATCAAAACTTGCACGATTATCGACTGTTAATTGCTACTACAACTGCTGATGCTGCCTGCATTCGCGGGCAAAACTAGATGCGAAACTGCACGCAACTCTGATCATTTGTCGCTGTTGACCGAGAAATTCGTGCAGCGGCCGACCGAATTGTCGAACTCGAGTCGCCAGAAACGAAACCCGCCGCCGGTCGCTTCGACCTTTCTCGTTTTCCAATACGAGAAAGGATCTTCTTTTTGTCCGGGGAGTTGTGCCGGGAAAAAATTGCAGAGCAGCACCGTGTGACCGTCGCGGAAAGTTCCGATGAACTGCACTCGATATTCGCCCGCGTGCTCGCGGATCAACGCGATCTGGCTCAACGCATAGCGATCGGATACATCAGGATGCTCGATAAACCACGCGGCACATCTGAGCGCGACATCCATGTAACCTCCTGAAGGCCTCCAACGGCCAGGAATAACTACGCGGCCGTCAGTCGGTATTTGGAGCGGTCCGCTGTGAGCCGCCGACGGGAGCGTGATCAAGGCAACAAAAATGAGACCACGAACGTTCAGCATGGGAGGATTTTCTTTCAGAAATGTTAGAGCTAGCGGGAAGCTCGGCAAGCCGAAAACTCGGGCGATTGAGGGCGATCGCCCCTACCTAATTAGTCAACCGCACTTATAGCGCGGATAAATTCGGGGAAATCTTTGCCGTTGCGGGCGGCATGGTTCAGCGCTTCGAGGCGCGCGTCGGCGAAGGCTTCGGGAAGTCCGACGCGGCGCGAGAGCGATCCGTTTGCGAAGACGAGTTCGTCCCATTGAATCGATGCGATCTGATCGTTAAAGCGCGCGACAGATCGGCCGCGAAAGAACGCGCGCGTTGTTTCGGGCGGCGTGAAGATCGCAGTCTTGATTTCTTCTTCTTTCGCAAGGCGCCGGATCGATCCCTGCCGCGCCAGCTCGTAGTACAAGCCCGATTCAAGATCGACATTGTGATATTCGAGATCGATCGATTGCAGCCACGGATCGCTCCAGGAAAGTTTTTCTTCTTCCTGGAGCGCGTTGAGCAAAAATTTCTTGGCCGCCCAATCAACGCGGTCGCGCGTGATCATGACGTCACGCTGCAAATCGTTGAGAACATTTTCCCATTCCTGCAAAATCCATTGTCGATCTTCGGCCGGTGTTTCCTGCTGAAGCTTCGCCGCCGCGCGCAAATAGAGTCGTTGCACTTCAATCGCCGAAATCTTGCGCCCATCCTTGAGCTCGATGATCCAATCGTAATTTTGATCCCGGCTAATCGATTTGTTTGCGTCGGTCGGCTGCGCGATCTCGAGCTGCGGCGCTTCACCGCGCTCGATCAGATCGAGAACGAGCGCGGTCGTCCCGATCTTCATCGCGGTCGCCCACTCGCTCATGTTCGAGTCGCCAAGAATGACGTGAAACCGGCGGTACCGGCTTGCGTCCACGTGCGGCTCGTCGCGCGTGTTGATGAGCGGACGGCGATTCATCGTGTCGATGCTGACGACGACGCTGAAAAAATCCGCGCGCTGCGAAATCTGGAAAACGCCCGGTTGTCCCGAAGTTCCCTCGCCTTCCACTCCCATCTTGCCGGCGCCGGCAAAAATCTGGCGGGTGATCAGAAAGGGCAGGATCGCGCCGACGATTCGGTCCCACGGCACATCGCGCCTCATCAAATAATTATCGTGACAACCGTAGCTGTGCCCGAAGAAATCGGTGTTGTTCTTATAAAGGCGAACTTGTTGGCCGTCCGGCAACTTCAAATTTCGGCGACGCGCGCATTCGGCGAGGATCCGTTCGCCGGCTTTGTCTTGGGTCACGATCTGTCGAAGCGTGGTGCATTCCGGAGTGGAATATTCCGGATGCGCGTGATCGTTGTAGAACCGCGCACCGTTCGAAAGCACGAGATCGCTTTTGATTTCCTCGAAGCTCAGCGGGCGATTCTTGTCGATCTCGTAATACGCCGATTCGTCCGTGTCCTGCATCAACGCCTTCGCGCGAAATCCGCGCGCGTCGAGATGCGGGTCCTCGAGCTCGTAATCCCATTTCATGTGCGCGCCATGATCAGTGTAGCGCCGCACGAGCTCGATGGACTCCGCTACAACATCGACAGTCTCCGCGCCGTTGACGGTGATACCGTATTCCGTCTCGAGCCCAAAGACGCGGTTCATGCTGCCGGCAAAAATTAAATGACTCCCGATCCCGATTGCGTCGCTGAATCAGCAATCGGTCGGACCGGCGCGACCTTGACCACGTTTTCCGGATCGTAATCGACAAGCTTGAGCCAATCTTCCGTGATGTCGGTCGTCGGAAAGATGTCGTTCTCGGAATATTCGGCGTCGAACGCGAGCTGCAGATCGGTTTCGCGAATGCCTTCGTCCTGTTGTGTCGCAATCGCGCGTTTAATCGCGATCGCTTTCGCGCGCTCGACGATCGAGGCAATGATCGCGCCGCTAATAAGATCGCTGCGGTAAAGAATTTCCTTCCGGCCGCTGCGGACCGTGACTTCGACGAATTTGTTTTCTTCACGACGCGCAAATTGCCAATCAACAAAACGCTCGATGAGTTTGTCGATCGCCGCGGGAAGATTCTCTGCTTCTTTCGCGAGCACGCCGTCGTATGGAAGCTCAGGCGTCAGATAAATTCGGTAGATCTCTCGCGCGCCCACTTTGTTCGGGCGATTCACCTTGATCTTTCGATCGATCCGGCCCGGTCGCAGGATCGCGGGGTCGATCAAGTCCGCGCGGTTTGACGCGAGAATGATCACGACGTCGTTCAACGAATCGATGCCGTCCATTTCCGAGCAGAACATCGGCACAAGCGTGGAAAGAATGTTCGAGTAACGCGACGCGCGGCGCGTGCCGAGAATCGATTCCGCTTCGTCGATAAAAAGGAAAGGCATGTAGCCTTCGCGACGTTTCTCGCGCGCGGTCGCGAAAATTTCGCGGACCATCCGCTCCGATTCGCCGACCCACATGTTCAAAATCTCCGGCCCTTTCACGTGCATGAAATATTCTTTCATCTCCGCGCCGGTCTGTTCCCCGAGCTGCTTCGTCAGGTTGTAAGCGGTCGCCTTGCCGATGAGCGTTTTGCCGCAGCCGGGCGGACCGTAAAGGAGAAATCCTTTCGGCGTCGCGTGTTGATACCGTTTGAAAAGATCGACATGCAACAGGGGAAGCTCGATTGCGTCTTTGATCGCCTGGAGCGCTTCCTCCTGGCCGCCGACTTTTTCCCACGGCAGCTCCGGAACAACGTCGAGATAATGTTCGTCCGATTTCGTGCTCGATAACATTTCGAGCGCCATCCGATAATTCGAGTCGACTCGCACTTCGTCGCCGCTTTTCAAACTCGAGCCGGTAAGCTCGGACGACCGTTGCAGGACCATCGATTGCGTCCCGTGCTCCGACCCGACGCGTAATCGATCTTTCCCGATCACCTCCGTGACTTTTGTGACCGGCCCCGCCGTTTCGAATCCGAGATCGCCCACAATCACGAACGCTTCATTGACCAGGACGCGCGTTCCCTTTTTCAATTTCGCGAGCGAAATCCGCGGATCGACATTGCAATAATAATCCGCGCCTCCGACGACAATGTGCGCGGT
>DATBCV010000070.1:0-26123 GCA_036270275.1 Chthoniobacterales bacterium
CGATCAGCTCACGCGCGTTCCGGGTATCGGCAACGTCGCGGTCTTTGGCGCCGGCCAATACGCGATGCGGCTTTGGGTGAAGCCCGACCAGCTGGCGAAGCTGGGCATCACGGTTCCCGACATTATCACCGCCGTGCAAAAGCAGAACACGGTGAATCCGGCCGGCCAGGTCGGAGGCGAACCGATTCCGAGCGGGCAGAAATTCACTTACACCGTCCGGGCGCAGGGCCGCTTGCAAACACCGGAAGAATTCGGCGAGGTCGTGGTCAGGGCGAACCCGGACGGTTCGTTCGTCAGAGTAAAAGACATCGCGCGGATCGATCTCGGCGCGCAGACGTATAATATAAAGAGCCGTTTGAACGGGCAGCCGTCGGCCATCATCGCGTGCTACCAATTGCCCGGCACCAACGCGGTAAAAGCTGCGCAGGCGGTGCGCAAATTGATGGCCGAAGCCAGCCAGCGGTTTCCCGGTGACATGGAGTACGCGGTTTCGCTCGATCAAACGCTTTCCGTCACCGAAGGCATGCGCGAGATCATGAAGACGCTGCTCGAAGCGCTCGCGCTCGTCGTGCTCGTTGTCTATATCTTTCTCCAAGGCTGGCGCGCTACGTTGATTCCATTGTGCGCGGTCCCCGTGTCGCTGGTCGGAACGTTCGTGCTCTTTCCGTTGTTCGGCTTCTCGATCAACACGCTTTCACTCTTCGGTCTTGTGCTCGCGATTGGTCTCGTGGTCGATGACGCGATTGTCGTTGTCGAAGCCGTCGAGCGTCACATCGAGGAAGGAATGAATCCGCGCGACGCGACGTTGCAGGCGATGCGCGAAGTATCGGGTCCGGTCATCGGAATCGCGCTCGTCTTGTCCGCGGTTTTTATTCCGACCGCGTTTCTGCCGGGAATCACCGGGCGTTTGTATCAACAATTCGCGCTGACGATTGCGATTTCAGTCATCTTCTCCGCGTTCAACGCGCTCTCATTGAGCCCGGCGCTCTCTTCAATCTTGTTGCGACCGCGAACGAAGAGGCGCGGCCCGCTCGCCTGGTTTTTCGACAAATTCAATCGCGTGTTCGGCACGGTGACGCACGGATACGTGAATTGGTCGCACGTCGCGATTCGGAAAGCAGTGCTCAGCTTCGCGCTCCTCGCAGCTGTCGCCGTCGGCGCCGGTTTCTTCGGATCGAAATTGCCGAGCGGTTTCTTGCCGGAGGAAGATCAGGGCTATGTCTACATGGCGTTGCAATTGCCGGATGCCTCCTCGCTTGAGCGGACCGATCAAGCCGCGCGCAAGATCGAAGAGATTCTGCGCAACACGCCCGGCGTTAAGTACACCACCAGCGTCATTGGATTCAGCTTGCTCAGTCTTGCGCAAAATACTTACAGCGCATTTTTCTTCGTCACGTTTAAGCCTTGGAGCGAACGCACGAAACCGGAAGAGCAATACGCCGCGATCAAAGCGAACATAAATCGACAACTGGCCGGTCTTACCGAAGGTCTCGCATTCGCGTTCCCGCCACCTGCGATTCCCGGGGTTGGAACGGCGGGCGGCGTGACCTTTGTCCTCGAAGATCGCGCAGGCAAAGACGTCGCGTTCCTCGCCGAAAATGTGAAGACGTTTGTCGATGCCGCGCGCAAACGTCCGGAGATCGCCGGCGTGATTCCGACATTTCTGCCGAACGTCCCGCAAGTTTTGGTGAATGTCGATCGCGACAAAGTTCTGAAGCAGGGGATCGATCTCGGCCAGGTGTATCAAACGCTGCAAACATTCATGGGCGGATTTTTCGTGAACTACTTTAATCGCTTCGGCCGAACCTGGCAGACTTACATTGAGGCAGAAGGCGATTATCGGACCGATGCCAAGAATGTAGGACAGTTCTACGTTCGCAATGCCGCCGGCACACCGGTCTCGCTCGATGCGGTCGCGACGGTCAGCAACACCTCCGGCCCGGAATTCACATTGCGCTATAACGAATACCGATCTGCGCAGCTCAACGTCACGGCCGCGCCCGGTTACAGCTCGAACCAGGCGATGGCCGCGCTCGAAGATGTTTTTCGGCAAACCATGCCTAACGAAATGGGTTATGACTACCTCGCGATGTCGTTCCAGGAAAAGAAAGCGCAACAAGGCGTTTCGCCGACGGTTGTTTTCGGAATGTCGCTCCTCTTCGTTTTTCTGATTCTCGCCGCGCTTTATGAAAGCTGGTCGCTCCCATTCAGCGTTTTGTTAGGCACGCCCGTCGCGGTCTTCGGCGCGTTCCTGACATTGTGGTTGCGCGGAATCGAAAACAACGTCTACGCGCAAATCGGATTGGTCATGTTGATCGGCCTCGCCGCGAAGAACGCCATCCTCATTGTCGAGTTTGCCAAAGAAGAATACGAAAAAGGAAAACCGCTCCTCGACGCCACGCTCGAAGGCGCGCGCCTTCGCCTGCGACCTATCCTCATGACTTCCTTCGCTTTCATTTTTGGAATGATGCCGCTTTGGTTCGCGAGTGGCTCCGGCGCGGTCGCGCGCCGCGTTCTTGGATCGACCGTCATCGGCGGAATGATCGCCGCCTCCGCGATCGCGATCTTTTTAATTCCGGTAACGTTTTACGTGATCGAACGATTCTTCGCCGGCCACGAATCGAAAGCGGACGCGCCAGCCCAGTCGAAGTCACCCGCATGATCGACAATCTGCCAAAACCGATCGCCATCTACATCGAAGCGGAGACAAGCGGCGAGCCGAATTTGTTCGACCAATGTTTCGCCGAAGGCGCTGTCGTGCGCGACGAAAGCGCGACGCACAAAGGTTTGGCCTCGATCAAGAAATGGAAAGCCGAGACGAAAAAGAAATATCAGCACACCGTCGAACCTTTGAGCATCGTCGAGCAAAACGGAAAATTCACGCTGACAAATCGCCTCACTGGGAATTTTCCCGGTAGCCCGATTGAACTGGACTTCGTCTTCACGATCGAAAACGACAAGGTTGTCTCGCTCGAGATTCTTTCGTGAGGCCGCAGCCGGATTTCATTCACGAATTTGTTCGCGGCAAATCGCATCGCACACTTTTGCTTTTGCACGGCACCGGCGGAAACGAGCGCGATCTGATTCCACTTGGACACGATCTTGATCCAAATGCTTCGCTGCTCAGCCTGCGCGGAAAAGTTTTGGAAAACGGAATGCCGCGGTTCTTTCGGCGCCTGGCGGAAGGCGTTTTCGATTTGGAAGATTTGAAGCAACGCACGCAAGAGTTGGCCGACTTCGTAATTTCAGCGGTGGACTTCTACAGGATCGACATCACACAAATCGTCGCGGTCGGTTATTCCAACGGCGCGAACATTGCCGCGAGCATGCTTCTGCTTCGGCCCAGAGTTTTGTCAGCCGCAATTTTATTCCGCGCGATGGTACCGCTGGTTCCGGACACGACCCCTGATCTTTCCGCGAAACACGTGTTGATCAGCGAAGGCGATCACGATCCAATTGTTTCCGCCGCGGAAGCAGGTCGGCTCGCGGGTTTGTTACGAAGCGCCGGAGCGGATGTGACGATTCGCTTTTTGCAAAGCGGGCACGAGCTTACTAGCGACGATGTCGATCTTGCGCGGAACTGGCTCGCGGATTTGAAGTAAGACTTCTCAGGTCTTAAGCGTGTGCAGATATTCGATAAGCGCTCGGACATCAGTTTCGTTTAGCTTTTTCGCAAACGATGGCATCTCGCCTTTGATTCCCCCAATGATCACTTGATGGATCCGCGCATCGCTTTTGTGCAGGTTGTGCAAATCAGGTCCTTCGTCACCGCGCGCGTCGTCACCGTGACAATGCGCGCAGTTCATTAGGAACAAATGTTTCCCTGGTAGCGCATCTGCCCTCGTCACGAGAACGCTCGGCGATGTTGGCGTTTCCTGGCCGAGCAACATTTCGCCCCCGACGAAACCGGCAGCGCCAATCAATCCGCACGCTCCGAAGGTAAGACCGAGGTAAACCAAAAACACGCGTCGCGAGAATTTATTTCCGACGAAAACTCGCCACGAAACCAAAAACAGTATCAAACCGAATGCGGGCCAGACAAACAGATGATGAACGAAGACGAGGCCGGTTCCGCCAAACTTCCATTTGTTAAGCGCGAGTCCGGAGAACACGGCGCCGATCGCACCGATTGCTGCAAACATCGTCAGCCAATAACCAATCGCGCTAAACTCGCCGCGCTTCGTCGATCTGCGCCAAAAAAAAGCGAGCGCGTCGAAAAACGCCGCCGCGAAAATGAACGCGATCGGAAAATGAGTGAGTCCGCCGTGGGCTCGTTCCCAGAAGAGCGAGTTCATTACGCGCGCAGCGTGGTTGTCGATCTAAGCGAGCGAGTCGTCGACGACTGCCAGCGTGTGATCGTGCTCGACATATTTCACGTCAGTGATTCCGAGAACGGAGCTGAGTCTTTCTGCCGGCACGATCATTGGTCCGGCTTTCGGCGCGGTTCCCGGCGCCGGTTGCGGAAACGCAGTCGACATCGCGGTGTGAAACGTGATGTTTCCCTCAACTTTGCGGACCGTTTGATGAATGTGCCCGTTCAGCACCGTGACCGATCCAAACCGCCGCAAGAATCCGAGAGCTTGCTCCGCATCGTCTGTGCCCCAGCCCCATTGCGGATAAACCGCCCACAGCGGAATGTGCGCGAAGACAACGATCGGCGTGCTCGCCGACAGCGGCTCGAGATCTTTTTTCAACCAATCGAGCTGTTCCGCGCCGATGATTCCGAGGCCGCCTTCACGAATATTCAACACGTTGACCAGTCCAACAAAGTGCACGCCGTGTTTGTCGAAGCTGTACCAACCCGAGCCGCGCGCGTTTTTTCCAAATCTTTCCCGGTAAAGCGCGCCGTTGTCGCTGATCACATCGTGCTCGCCCGGCACATAGAAAATTTCGCCGGTCTTGAGGCTCTTGAGGTTTTGCTCGAGCGCGTCGAACTCTTCCGCTTCGGAAAGATGACTGAGGTCGCCGGTATGCAGGATGAAGTCCGGCGAATTCGGCAACGCATTGATTTTGCCGATCGCTTTTTGCAACGTGCCGATGACATCTTTGTTCGCATCTTTATTAAATCCGATGTGGCTGTCGCTGATTTGCACAAAACTGAAATCGCCGACCGCTGGAGTGGTCGCGCCAAGCAATTTGGAGGTCAGCAGTCCGCCGCTCATGGTCCAAACTATGCCGGTGCCGGCCCAGGCCATGCACTTCAGGAAGCCGCGTCGATCGATCCCGTCCGGATTGTCGTTTCTTAAAATGTGATCGTGATCATTCATATTTGTCCTTTTTCTTCTGATCACCACGACCCTGCGCCGAGGTCGATTATTCCCGGATTCGAGCAGATTTGCCTGTCGGGAATAAAATTCTGACGTTCGCAGTCTTGTTCCTAATGATTGAAAGTAACGCTACGTGTTTCGATTAAACGATTCTTCTCGCCTGAGCGAATTCGAGCGAGAGGTGCTGCCGCATCTCGATGTCGCCTACAATCTCGCCCGTTTTCTGATGCGCAACGATCAGGACGCGGAAGACGTCGTCCAAGAAGCATCGCTGCGCGCATTTCGCTTTTTCGAAAATTTTCGCGGCGGAAACAGCCGCGCCTGGTTTTTGCAAATCGTTCGCAACGCGTGCTTCACCGCTCTCAAGAAAAAAAGGCCGGATGAAATGAATATTCTTTTCGAGGAAGAACTGCACGGCGCAAAAACGCCACCGATGGACGCGGGCATTGCCCTCGATCGCGCGCAAGATCGACAAACCGTACGCGCCGCGATCGAGCAATTACCGCCGGAATTTCGCGAAGCGATCACGTTGCGCGAACTTGAAGGCGCGTCTTACAAAGAAATCGCCGACATCGCGGGCGTTCCGATCGGTACAGTCATGTCGCGCCTCGCTCGCGCGCGGCGGCAACTTCAAACGATTCTTTCCCAACCGAAATGAACCACGACGAAATTCACGAATTGCTCCACGCCTACGCTGACGGCGAACTCGATCTGGTCAGTGCGCGCGAGGTCGAGCAGCACTTGCGCGATTGCGACGAATGCCGGCACGCGGAAGACCAAATCCGCGCGCTGCACGACGCGCTCATTGGCGATGCGCCTGCATACCGCGCGCCGACGCACTTGCGGAGAAACATTCGCGCGGCGCTGCGACGCGAAGCGAAAGAAACAACTTTGTCGCCATGGCTCGTTTTCGCGACCGGTGCCGCGGTCACACTGGTTGTGCTCGCTTTGATATTTTTCCAGACAACGCGCACCTCGCGCGAAAACGCGATTGTCGATCAAATCGTTGCCAATCATGTGCGCTCACTACTCGCGACGCATCTCGTCGACATCGGCTCGTCCGATCAACACACGGTCAAACCGTGGTTCGACGGCAAAATCGATTTCGCGCCGGACGTGCACGACTTTGCAATGAGCGGTTTTCCATTAGTCGGTGGCCGACTCGATTACCTCGACGGCAAAACCGTGGTCGCGCTCATTTATCAACGAAACAAACATCCGATCAACGTTTTCATTTCGCCTGCCACTGGAAGCAGCGACCGCGCTTCAGTTTCATCCACGCGCCGCGGATACAACATTGTCTCATGGACCCAAAGGGAAATGAATTACTGGGCTATCTCTGATTTGAACGAGACTGAGCTGCGTCAATTTGCTAATCTTCTCGCGCGCTGACGATGTCGATCTTGCGAAGCGTACCGGCGCGAAGCAGGGTGGTTGACACGTTTGCGATATTAAAATATGCCGGCGACGACATTGGAACAGGACGAGCAGTTTTATCGCGACACGGAAGCGGTCGCGTTTCCGAAGCTTGACGATTATCAGCTATCGTTGCTCGAACCTTTGGGACAACGGCGCGTTCTTAAGCGCGGCGATGTCGTGTTGAAAGCAGGCCAACGCAATTTCGGCCTAACGATTGTGTTGCGCGGTGAAGTCGAAGCTTTTGAGCAGCGCGACGACGAAGAGCAGATTCTCGCCACGGCGGGCGAGCGCGATTTTCTGGGCGACGTGTCGATGTTGCAAGGGACTTCCGCGCTCGCGAACGCGCGCGTGAAGTCGGATGAAGCGGAAATTCTTCATGTCCCGGCGACGGAGCTTCACCGCGCGCTCGCGGAAATTCCGGCCGTGAGCACGACGATCGTGAATGCGCTGATCATGCGCCGGCGGCGCTTGAAGCGGGACCGCGAGTTTGCCGGCTTTCGCGTGTTGTCGGCGCCCGATGATCGAGCCGGCCATGAGCTCGACGATTTTCTGGACAAGAATCACATCCCGCATCGGCTTGTCGAAGTCGACAGCGAACAGGGACAGGAGATGGCGAACCGTTTTCATCTCGCAACGCGCCATTTGCCAACATTAATCACGCCGAGCGGCTCGCCGTTGCGGAAACCGTCGTTGCGCGAAGTTGCGCAAGCCGCGGGATTGTTGCGCCCTCTCGCGTCTGAAAATGAAACCGAAATTTTTTCCGACGTGACAATCGTCGGCGCGGGACCGGCCGGACTCGCGGCCGCGGTTTACGCCGCGTCGGAGGGATTGAACACCGTTGTGCTGGAAAGTTACGCGCCGGGCGGTCAGGCGGGCTCGTCCTCGTTGATCGAAAATTTTTTCGGTTTTCCAACCGGAGTCAGCGGCGGTGACTTGACTTGGCTCGCGCAACTTCAGGCTTATCGTTTCGGCGCAAAATTTTCCACGCCGTCACAAGTTCTTACTCTTCGTCACAATCCGGACGATGAGTACTGCGCCTGCATCGAGAGTGAAGGTTGTCCGGCGATTTTGCGCACGAAAAGCGTCCTCATCGCGACCGGCGCGGATTACGGCCGGCTCAGCGCGGAGAATCGAGAGAAGTTCGAAGGTGTCGGCGTTTATTACGCGGCGACCGCACTCGAAGGCCAGATTTGCCGAAACGAAACGGTGATCGTCGTTGGCAGCGGCAACTCCGCGGGACAGGCCGCGATGTTTCTCTCGGATGGCGCGAAGAAGGTGCTGCTCGTGGTTCGCGGCAACGACATCAACAGCAAAATGTCGGATTACTTGTCGCGCCGCGTTCAAGCGAAGAACAACATCGAGATCCTTTATCGGACCGAGATTCGTCGAATGTCAGGCAACCACAAACTCGAGGAAGTCGAGCTGGAGAACACGAAAACGGGCGAGCGTCAGACAGTTCGCACGCCCGCGGTTTTTTCGATGATCGGCGCGCGGCCTTGTACCGAGTGGCTGACGGAAGAGATCGCGCGCGATGACAAAGGATTCATCAAAACCGGAACGGCCGTTGCGGATTCACCCGCCTGGCGCGCGAGCAAACATCAACCCAGCCCGATGGAAACAAGTCTTCCCGGAATTTTTGCCGCGGGCGACGTGCGTTCCGGATCGGTGAAACGTTGCGCGGCCGCGGTAGGCGAGGGAGGAATGGCCGTCGCCGGAATTCATCTTCGACTGGCCACCCACAATCGAAAATAATTATGGCCGATCGCGGTTGTGCTCATCTCAACGCTGTCGAGTCGGTGAAACAACCCGAGGCCCGCGAGTGCGCCGAGTGCGTAAAGATCGGCGATGACTGGGTTCATCTTCGCACCTGTCAGACTTGCGGAGTGACGCTGTGTTGTGATTCATCGCGGAATCGCCATACCACAAAGCACGTGCATACGAGCGGACATCCGGTGGTTGCTTCGGCTCAGCCTAACGAACGCTGGTTGTATTGCTATCCGGACGAGGCGTTCTGCGAGTATTAAAACATGTCGGCAATCTTCAGCGAGCCGTGCGATGAAAATGTCATCCGCGCGCAGCCGCCAAGATCGACATGTTCCAAGGCGCGCGGCCGCTGGATTCTCACCGCGACAATTCTCGCCTCGAGCATGGCGTTTATCGACAGCACTGTCGTCAATGTCGCGTTGCCCGCGTTGCAAACCAATCTCGGCGCGACGGCGATTGATGTTCAATGGGTCGTTGAAGCGTACTCGCTCCTGCTCTCCGCGTTTTTGCTCGTTGGCGGTTCGTTAGGCGATCATTACGGCCGGCGTCGCATTTTTTTGATTGGTGTTACGATTTTCGCAATCGCATCCGCGGCGTGCGGATTGGCCGGGAACATTGCGCAATTGATCGCGGCGCGCGCATTCCAGGGATTGGGCGCGGCACTTTTAGTTCCGGGAAGTCTCGCGATTATCAGCAACTCCTTTTCCGAACAGGAACGCGGACGGGCGATTGGCACCTGGTCGGGATTTAGCGCGATCACCGCCGGCATTGGCCCGGTCGTGGGCGGATGGTTGATCGAACACGTTTCGTGGCGCGCGGTTTTCTTTATCAATCTGCCAATCGCATTGCTCGTCATTTTGGTTTCGCTGCGTCATGTCAGCGAGACCGCCGAGCGGGATCGCGATCGCATCGATTGGCTCGGCGCGATTCTCGCCGTGCTCGGTCTCGGCGCGCTTGTTTATGGATTAATCGAATCCTCGCGCTTTGGCTTCGCGGATCGGATGGTCATGACGGCGCTGATCACCGGCACACTCTTGTTGATTTTGTTTGTCTTCGTCGAATGGCGGAGCGCGCATCCAATGTTGCCGCTCGTTTTGTTCAGACGGCCGACGTTTACCGGAACGAATCTCTTAACGTTCCTACTTTACGCATCCCTTAGCGGAACGCTTTTCTTTCTCCCGCTCAATCTCATCCAGGTTCAGCATTACTCGCCGACCGCGGCCGGCGCGTCGCTTTTGCCATTCATATTAATAATGTCGTTGCTCTCGCGCTGGTCGGGCGGACTGATTACTCGTTACGGACCGAAGCTCCCGCTCGTGATTGGTCCTTTAGTGGCAGCGGTTGGTTATCTCTTATTTACGCTGCCGTCCGTCGGCGGAAGTTATTGGATGAATTTCTTTCCCGCGATCGCCGCGATTGGTTTCGGAATGGCAATCGCCGTTGCGCCGCTCACCACGGTTGTGATGAACTCGGTTCCGCAAAATCGCGCAGGCATTGCGTCCGGTGTGAACAACGCCCTCGCACGCACCGCCGGACTCCTCGCCATCGCCCTGTTTGGAATCGTGATGGTCCAGATTTTCAAAGGCGAACTGGATCGACATCTCACTGAATCGACATTTCCGCCGCGTCTCGCTCAATCGATTCGAGATCAATCAAGCAAGCTCGCCGCGATCGCCATTCCGCAAGACGAGGATTCCGCCACACAGGAATCGATTCGTCGCGCAATTGACGAATCGTTCATCTCCGGATTTCGAACGGTGATGCTGATCGGCGCCGGGCTCGCGGCCGCCAGCGCGCTCACCGCTCTCATCTTTATTTCGGCGCCAAAGCGCACTGAGCCCGCTTAAACACGCGGCAAGAATTCTTCACGAACGATCTTGCCGTTCTTCACGGTGTAAACGCCGACCTCGGACATGTGTCGCCTTTGCTTCGATTCCTTCTCGGTCACATCCGCGTCGTATTGCACGACGAAGCGATCGTGCGCGACGAATGGTTCACTCGCTTTGAAGCTGTGGACCTCCATCGCATTCACCCACCAATTAATTTTGCCGCGCACGTTTTGCTTTCCGCGCATTTCCGGTGAACCGCCCGCGCCCGGATAAGCTTCGACACTGACAATGTTGTCATCGTAAAGAGCATCCAGCGCTTCGTACCACGCTTCTTTGCGAACCAGTTCCACCACTTTTTCTGCTACTTGTTTCGTGTCCATATTCTTTTTCTCCGTTAGATCGACATCTACTTCGCGAAGAAGTTCTCCAAACGATCGAGCACGCTGTTCCATCCGTAGGTGTGCCGATCCCGCGACGCTTCGCTCGGCAATTGCACGTGCGTCAATCGCAGTTCGGTGCCGCCGTCGCGATCAGAAAATTCCACCGATACGACGCTCGTGTAATCTTCCCACGCCTCGTCGTCGTCCCATTTCCAGGTGAAAACGACCTTCCTGCCCGGAACGAGTTCCTGATACTCGCCGAAGACGCTCATCTTCTCGCCTTCCTGGTTAACCAGGTCCCAGCGATATTTCCCGCCGACGCGCGTGTCCGCGACAATTTTGAGTGTCTGAACGTCTTTCGGTCCCCACCATTCCTTCAGTTGGACCGGATCGGTCCACGCCGCGTAAATGCGGTCGCGTGGCGCGTTGATGAATCGTTTAATTTCGAGCGATGTTTTCTCTTCTGTTTTTGTGGTCATTGTTTCCTTTCTCTTACATTTGATCCGGGATTTCGGGTTCGACGAGCTTCGCCAGTGAGATGAGAGATTCCTGCCAGCCGAGATAACATGCGTCCGCCGGAATCGCGGCCGGGATGCCTTCCTGCACGATCGTCACTTCCGTTCCGCAGGAAACTTTTTTTAGCGTGATCGTCGTCTGCATTTCGCCGGGCAGGTTGGGATCATCGAACTTCTCAGTGTAGCGGATACGCTCGTGCGGAGTTAGATCGACATATGTTCCACCGAATGAATGACTCTTGCCGCTGCCGAAATTTGTGAACGACATCTTGAAGCTGCCGCCGACTTCCGCGTTCATCGCATGCACCTTGCAGGTGAATCCATTCGGCGGAAGCCATTTCGCCAGCGCTTCCGGATCGAGAAATGCGCGATAAACTTTTTCCGGTGTCGCGCAAAAGATGCGATGCAGCCGGACCGTATTTGGGGATTCAGACTTGGTTCCTCTAGACATTATTTTTTCCTTTCCACGAATTGTTTCAGTTCGGATACGTTTCAAACCTGGGCAGCGCCGGACTCATTTTGTCCCAGGCGTGCGCATCTGAAGTCCACACGTCCATCTGCTGCTCGAACCAACTTGGATCGTCCAGGCTCGCAGTTCTAATCCCGACGATGTCAGGATTCGAGTCGGTCTTGACCACAACCGGCGAGCCACAGTCGGAGCAAAAACCGCGATGGGTTTCGCCGCCTCTTTCGCTCGATGAATCGTGAAACCGCAACGAACCTTTCGAAATCTTGAACTCGTCGGCGGGCACGATGACGTAAGATGAAAATGGCCCTCCGATCGCTCGCTGACAGTCTCGACAGTGACAGTGGAACATGAACATCGGTCCGGCGCTGGATTCGTAGCGAATCGCGCCGCAAGCGCATCCGCCGGAAAAAGGTGTGCTTATTTTGTTCATCTTCCGTCAGGCCTTTTCCACGAATTGTTTGAGTTCCGTGCCGACAATCGTTGCCCAGCCCTTTTCGAAATTCTCCCGCGCGAACGCCGGCGTTTTCGGAAAAGTTTCCAAGCCGGTGTGCGTCAGTTTTAATCGCGTTGTATCGCCATCGGCCGAGAGCTCGATCGTGACGAGGGAATTTCCTTCGTGTCCTTCATATCGCCACGTGTAAGCGATCTTCTTTTGCGGAACCACTTCCGTCACTTTGCAACGGTGATCGTAAGTGTTCCCGTTATGCTCGACCACGAATCCAAACTCAAAACCGACCGCGGGTTTAAATTCTTTCAGATCGAAATACCATTCGCGCATTTGATCGACATCGGTGAGCGCTTGCCAAACTTTCGCGACCGGCGCATTGAATGTCCGCTCAACGACGAGCGCTTCTGCTGATTTAGTTGTTGTTGTCGTCATAAAATTTACTTCGCGCTTTCGTCCGGCTCCAGGATTCCGAAGACGTTCCCGTCCGGATCTTGCGCGTAAGCGAGCCAACCGATTCTCGGAATCGCCATCTTCGGCACGCAAATCTTTCCGCCGCGCTGCTCGATTTTCTTGATCGTGTCGTCCAACGACTCGACCGCGATTGTGTTTAACGTTCCAGGATTCTGCCCTTCGCGCGGCTGAGTGATTCCGCCATCGATTCCTGGCTCTTTGTCGTCGCCGGTGGTGATCAACCAATATTCGATCGGCCCGCCTTCGAACTTCTTGAACTTCCAGCCGAACACCTGCTCGTAAAACGGCTGCACCGACTCCGGATCCGGAGTGTAAATTTCAAAGTGAGTAACGCGATTCATAATGTCGATCTTTCGCTAAGCGTTTTTGTACTCGTCGTGACGGCGCCACCAAACGTCTGGCTCGTTGCGCCCTTTGGGTGCGCGGTCGAGCCATTGATACATTCCCCACAGTCCGTCGAGGCCGCGCGCGTAGGTCGAGTAAGTGTGATAGACCGTGCCATTCTCCAGCGCGAACGCGCTCATGCCCGGTCTCTCGCGAACATACGTCGCCGGATCGGTCCCGCTCATCATTGCGAAAGTGGTCGCACCTTCGCCCGCCCCTTCCCACGGACCCTCGAGCTCATAATTATATTCCGCTCCGCCCTTGCGCTGCTCTTCCTCGCTCAATCCGACGCTGAAATCGAAATTGAAATCGCTGCCAAACGACGAGGCCCAGGGAAACGTCCAACCCATCCGTTGCTTGTAGGCCTGCAACTTTGGCAGCGGAGCGCGCGAAATCGTCCAAAACATGACGTCGTGATTAGCGAGATGCGTCGTGACTCCGTTGTAGCCGTCGGCGATTGCCGAGCACGACGGACAGCCGGCGGTATAATCGGGCCCGAACATGAAGTGATAAACAAGAAGCTGCGAGCGCCCTTCGAAAAGTTCCGCTAACGAAACATTCCCGCGTTCGGTTTCGAATTGGTACTTCTTGTCGATCTTGACCCACGGCAATTCTTGCCGCCACTTCGCCAATTCATCGCTGCGCCGGGTGAGTTCTTTCTCGGCGTTGAGCAAATCGATTCGTGCGCGCAACCACTCCTCGCGTGGCACAACGTTGGGTTTGTCCTTCGTTCTGTTCATGTTTATTTTTTGTTCTTCGGTTTGTTCGAAAAAATTTTAAACAGCGCGAGCGAGCTAAGGCTGCCGGCGGAAGCAGCGCCAACCGCGATCAAAACGAAATTTGCCAGACAAGCGGGGCACATCGCGCTACTTCGCTCCTTTCTTTGGCGAGCTGGTTTTCTCCAAATACTCCGCCAGGCGATCGAGCGAGCTTTCCCAGAACTTTCGATATTCCTCGACCCATGCGGCCGCAAGCTTGAGCGGCTTCGCATCCAATTGCATTTCGTGGACGCGTCCGTAACGCCGACGGCGCAGGAGTCCCGCTTTCTCGAGAACGCGGAGATGTTTAGAAACGGCCGGGAGCGACATGTCGTGGCGGCGCGCAAGATGGGTCACGCGTTTATCGCCCTGGCTGAGATGGAAAAGAATGCGGCGACGGGTGGGATCGGCAAGGGCGGCGAACGTTCGATTTAATCTTTGCGAGGAATATTTAACCATCTGGTTAAATATGTAATCGAGAAATTTCCGGTTGGCAAAAAGTTTTTTTAGATTCTTTTTTGGGACGCTTCTGCCGTTGGCCTACCGCGCATCTACCCGCGCCGGTCGCCGAAGAGGCGTCCGTTTTCCGACCACGGCGGGAGCGGGCTGGATAGGCGCCGTGCCCGATGAAATGCCAGTGCCGGATTTCGATTGAACCAAAGCGATGTCACCACTGTTGATCGCTCCGTTAGCCGTTACGTCGGTGCGGAAATTCGCGGTCGTCAGTATTTGTCCGGATTGCGATTGCGTTTGGGCGACATCGCTTGAATTCACCGCGCCATTGTCAGTCGTGTCGCCAATCAAGATCGACATTGGAATCGTCACGTTGTTTGTCCCGGTGCCGTCGTTGACTGCGAATAATGTGATCTTAATGGTTTGTTCGTTTGTGACGCCGGTCAGATTAATGAACACCTGATTATTATTCATGGTCGTGGTCGTCACCGTGCCGGTGCCCTGCGTGACTTTGGCTTCCGTAAATGTCACCGGGCCGCCGAAGGTCATGACGACCTGATAATCGTTCGTGGTGCCGCCAGTCCGACACTCAATTCCGGGTCTTCCGACCAACGGCAGTCCAATATCGAATGCGCCGGCCGTGCCGTGAACTTTGCGCGATACCGCATTGATCGCATTGAAATGTGTAATCAGACCGAACGTGTCCTTTTCATCGACGCCGCCCGTTTTGCCGGCGCTGGCAGCGGCGACATCGCCAAAATTGTAAACGCGGGACACGGAATCCCCGTTTGCGCTCGTGCCATCCAGTTCTTGATCGCTTGGCGGAACCTCGGTGGCGCCAAGTACGTTTCGAACATCGAGAAGCAAATTGCCCTTGGAAGGATCGTAGAAAAATGGCGTGGTGAAATTGAGAACGACTTCGAAATTTGTCGGACCGCCCGTGAAAGTCACCGCGGTCTGAAGTGGCCCCGAGAAAACTTGAGTGTCATCCCCGCCTACGTTTTCGGCAAAGGCCGAGCTCAAAGCGTCAGGAGTTTTGCTGGTAGTAGAAAGGTTCACCTGCAGTTGCGGCACGTTCGCCGTGAAAGGCACGCCTGGCCCATGTCCGCGAAACGCGATGCGATTGATCAGTCCGCCTCCGGGATTCAATCTGGAAAATTGCGCCGCGTCGAAAACCTGCTGATACCGAATTGGCTGTGAAGAAAACAGCGGGAAAAGATTTCCAGCGTCGCCGAACGCGTTCGCCCAGTCGTTCGGCACGACCAGCGGGCCGGGAAAGATCGACATCGTGAAAATATCCGAAACGGGCCGGCGATTCATTGAGCCGGCGATATGCTCGAGCCCATAAATGTCTTCGATCGTTGAAAGCACATTGTAATGATTCATCGCCGTGCCGGTCGGGGTTTGAATTGCGGGCGGCGGGTCAGTCGGCGAGGCGACGTGCGGATTATTCGCGTTCAGGTTAGTCTCGGTGTAATTGCCCGGCTTGATTTTCGAGCCCGCAAAAATCGTCGCGATCTGGTTCGTCGCGGTATTGTCGCCATCTTCGTCCCAAGTCACAATGAGCAGGCTATTGTGCGTCATCGCCCACGGGAGATAAGTATCGATGATATTTTGTTTCAGCCATGTGTCGGCGGCTTGAATCGTGCCGTCGTGCATGTCGAAGTTTTGATCGGGTACGACAAATGAAACCGTTGGCAGATTGGCGAAACCGCCGGGGCTGCTCGCGATCTGCTGAAATGTCGTGAACGGCTGATTCACGGTCGAAGGCAACTGGTTCGCCGTCGGATTAACGTCGTTCATCCAGTTTGCTACGGGGTTATGTTTGCGCTGATACGCGCCTGCGCTGTCGCCATCGAAGCCAACGGACGGCATCGTTTGCGAATAGGTGGCGAAACTGAATCCTGCGTTTCGCAATGCCGCGCCAAGATTCGGCGTCGTGAACGGCGGCGGCGATGAAAACGGTTCGCTCGTCGGATCTCCAGGATGTCCGTCCTGAACAGTTCCCTGATTACTGCCCGAATAGAGCTCGAGATAGTTCGGCTGGCTCGGATGCCGGACCGCGTGCGAGCCGCTCGTGTTCCCTTGCGGATCAGTGGCTGCATTAACAATGTTTGCGCCGGAAGCGGCCAGCGCGTTGATGTTCGGAGCGGACGAACTGCCGATGATCTGCGAGAAGCCGTGATTTTCTTCGATCACGATTACGATGTGGTCGTAAGCCGGCGCTTGCGCGCGCGCGATGTCGATCAAAGACAGCGCTAGAAAAAGCGTAAGCAAAAGTTTGCGAATCATATTATCGAACTCCTTTGAATCCGGATTTAATTGCGAGCGCTCTCAATTTGGAATTGAGCGTGATTTGGGGTCCGACCGGCAGCGAACAATTCTTTCCGAAGGGACCCGTCGGAACGTTAAACTGCGGCGCGGTCACGTTTGGCGCCGCGAAATTCAGAACCTCCGCTAAATTATTCGCGGTGCTGTCGCGAACTGTGAGAGACGGCAACCCGAATCGCCATTCGATCATCTTCAGGACTGAGGTGTGATCGTACTGGCGGTGGCCGACAAAATTTCGCTGTGCATAGGGCGAAATTACAACGCACGGAACTCGAAACCCCAGCCGGCCATCGTTATCGCCCGCGGCGCTGGTTGCGGGCGGAATCTCCGCGAGCGGCGGCGGGACGTGATCGAAAAAGCCGCCCCATTCATCGAAGTTGATGATGAGGATCGTCTTCGACCAGTTCGGACTGTTCCGAACGGCATCGTATATTTGATTTAGAAAAGCTTCGCCGTCGCGGATATCGCCGTGCGGGTGATCGTCATTTGAAGTGTCGGTAAGCTCACCGGCAAAATCTGGATCGACATAAGCAACGTTTGGCAAAGTGCCCGCGGCCGCATCCGCCAAGAAATCCGCAAAAGGCTTTGAAATGTTCGCGTACTTGCTTCCCCAAAGCGCAAGAAACGGCAGGTTGTTGAAATAATAGCGGCCGGACAATCCTTTTTCCTGCAATCGATCCCAAATTGTCGGCAACGTCGAAGTGACCGTCGTGTTCGTTAGGCGATCGGTCTGCGCGGCGTGCATGTAAAAACGATTCGGATACGTCTCGGCCATGATTCCGCAGAAGTAATTATCGAGAATGGTGAAAGTCGTCGCCGCTGGAGCCAGGAAAGCGAGATCGCTCTGGCCATAATAACCGATCGCGTAAACGTCGTTGCCCGAGCCGTTGAGGAGAAAACCGTCGCACGCGCCGCCATTGTACTGCACTCGGCCTTGCGTGTAGGAGTGTCCTGGGTCTTTAAAACCGCAGCCCTGATAATCCGGCGCGAGCGCGTGCGTCATATGCGAAGCCCCGAGGCTGTCTTTGTAATTCAAGTCCGCTTGTTGACCATTCGCATTCGGCAACCAGCCGAAGAAATGATCGAACGACCGGTTTTCCATCATGACCACCACGACGTGTTCGAACCCGGCCGCGTCCGGCGCGGGAACTGGCGGCGGATCTTGGGCGACCGCCCGCAAAGCAAAGATCGACATCAACCCAAGCGGATAGCCCCACCCCCGGAAAAAAAGACAAAAATTCCTCATACTCGATGTAAATCGAAAGTAACGATGACGTTTGGGTGACAACCGCGTTACGTTTTGAAAGATTTTCGCGCCGGCGCGATTTGCCGGGCTACATGAACCGATTGATCGCGTCGGCTGCGGCGAGAATTGGCCAGGCCGAGATGGCGAGCAGCGCACCGAAGATGGCCGCTTCGATCGCGAATTCCAAATGGTGCTCAGTCGCGAAAAAGTCGCGGGTGAATTTTCGGACCGAGCGGTGTCGAGATTTTGGTCGAGTAATTTTGATGACGCGCATATCTCAACTTAGCGCGCGCGTTCCCGCGGTCAGGTTACGAATTGTCAAAAAGCGGTGACGTTTGAGTGACGCGCTCAGGTTTCACGATGCTCAGCGCAAAAGCGGCGGACTTGATTGTCGATCTTGTCCAAGACTCGGCGCGTCTCGTGCAATTTATCTTCGTGCGAGCCGGTAAACTTGGACGGATCGGGAAACGACCAGTGCAAGCGAGTCACGACTCCTGGGAATATCGGACATTTTTCAGCTTCGGATTCGTCGCAAACCGTGATGACGTAGGCAAACAATATCCCCGACTTGAAAACGTCGAAGACAGCGCGCGTTTCATTTTTGGAAATGTCGATTCCGATTTCCTGCAGGACCTCGACCGCGAGCGGATTCAGTTTGCCTGGTTGGAGACCGGCGCTTTCCCCTTCGAAAAAGTTGCCGCAACGTTTGTTGAGCAATGCCGCGGCCATTTGGCTGCGCGCGCTGTTGTGGACACAAATGAAGAGCACCTTCTTTTTCATGGTCGTAAATATTAGTCCGAGCGCGTGAGCAAACTCGGCGGCTCGTCCGCCCGCTCGTGAATGAAACTGTCGATCTTGCGTTGCGTAATTGTGACGTGCATGCCGATGTGCGCGCGGTCGTAAAGGGCAATGACATCCCTCGAGCGCATGCGAATGCAGCCGAAACTCACGGGCCTGCCCACCAATCGTTCTTCCGCCGTGCCGTGAATGTAAATGCAGCGATCGCGCGCGCCGCGGTTTTGCGTTTCCATTCCGCGAAGCCAAATCACCCGCGAGACGATCGCATCACGTCCGGCCGCATTCGGATCCACGATTTCGCCGGTCGGCACACGATTTTTGATGACCGCGCCGGCTGGCAAGTGATCGCCGAATTTCGCGGAGACAAACAAAACGCCGAGAGGGGTGCGATAACTCCCGTTCGAATCGCCCAGACCGAATCGCGAAGTCGAGATCGGATATTTCGAAATCAATTTGCCGCGATCGATTAACGCGAGTTGTTGAACCGGAACGCTCACGATCATTTCAGTGGCGACAGATTGTGCAAATGAGACCAGCGCGGTCGCGAGCAAGATCGACAATGTGAGAAGAAACTTCATAGCGGCGCAACTTCGGTTGGAATTTTCGCGGTCGGTTCCACTGGAAATGCCGGATAACTGACGAGCTCGATCGTGCCGTCCATTTGCTCGACCAATGCGGTGCAGCTTTCGACCCAGTCGCCGCAGTTATAATAAGTAGTCCCGCTGAGTTGGTTGATTGCGCAGCTGTGGATGTGTCCGCACAAAACTGCGTCGACCCGAAATCTCTCGGCATAATGGACAATGGCCTTTTCGAATTCGCCGATAAAATTCACGGCGTCTTTGACGCGTTTTTTGGCGTAAGCGCTGAGCGACCAGTAGCCGAGACCGAACCGCCGGCGGAAAAAATTGATCGCGGGGTTGAGCGAGAGAAGAAATTCGTAGCCAATGTCCCCAAGGAACGCGAGCCACTTCGCGTTCTGGACAACCGTGTCGAGCTCGTGTCCGTGAATGATCAGCACACGCCGTCCATCCGCCGTGACGTGAATCGCGCGTTCCTGGATCGAGATATTTCCGTACGAGCCGCCGAAGGTGGAAACGAATTCGTCGTGATTGCCTGGAATGTAAACGACCGGTGTGCCTTTTCGCGCTTTGCGCAGAATTTTTTGGATCACGTCATTGTGGGCTTGCGGCCAGTAATGCCCGCGTCGCAACGACCAAATGTCGATCAAATCACCGACGATGTAGAGCGTCTCGCATTCATAATCGCGCAGAAATTGCAGGAGCGCTTCAGCATTGCTCGTTCGCTTTCCGAGATGGACGTCGGAAATCCACGCCGCGCGAACGCGATGCAGCGCTTCTGTTCCGGCGGAGGACGATTCGAATGAAAATCTCGGTTGTGTTACGATTGACATCTGATTGTGACAAAAAAAGGAAAGCCCGCCAATGCGCTCTCGCCGGCGGGCCTTCGACCTAACCTTTCTGCGTTATCGAATTGGTATAAAGCCAACTTGTTCGACAATTTTCTGTCTGGCATCGTTCATGGTGAAATCGACAAATTGTTTCGAGTCTTGTTACTTGATTGGAACGAATCCGACTTGCGCGACGATTTTCTGACCGGCCGAACCAGTCGTGTAATCAACAAATTGTTTCGCTAGCCCGGTCGGTTCGCCGTTCGTGTAATAAAACGTCGGCCGCCAGTACGGGTAGGAATGGTCCTGGACTGATTTCACGGACGGCGTCGCGCCGTCGATCGAAACCACTTTGATGCCGCCGGCTTTTGTGTAGGCCATGCCAACGTATCCGACGCCGTTCTTGTTCTTGCCAACTTCAGCGGCGATCTGCTCATTCCCCGCCATTTTTTGCGAGCCACCCGCGTAATCGCGTTTCTTCATCGCGAGCTCTTTGAATTCCGAGTACGTGCCCGAAGAAGTGTTCCTTGTGTAAATCGAAATTTTTCCGCTCGAACCGCCGACCGCGCTCCAATCCTGCACGTCGCCAGTGAAGATTTGTTCGACTTGTTTTTTGGTGAGCGATTTCACCGGATTCGCCGAGTTTACGATCACGGCGATGCCGTCATACGCGACAATCGTTGGTTTCATGTTCCGGCCCTTGGAGGCTGCCGCGCCCACTTCGGATGATTTCGCACGCCGGCTCGACATTCCGATATCGGCCGTGCCGTCGATGATCGCGGCAATGCCGGTGGTCGAACCTTCCGCCGCGATGTCGAATGTCGTTCCGGGATGTTCGGCTTTGAAATGCTCCGCCAGTTGCGGAACCAGTTTCGCGCCGAGCGTATCGGAGCCTTTGATAACAAGGCGTTCGGCTTTGGCTTCAGCAAATCCGAACGCGACTGCGAGAGCTAAGACAAGGTGAGTTAATTTCATGTCGCTTGTTGATTGTCGATGTTTGGAGATGTCGATTTTGTCTTTCAGAATTTAACGTTCAGGTCGGCGACGAAGAACTGGTATCGCTCGAGCGGATTGATTGCGATCGCAATGGGTGTGCCGCCGGTCCCGAGATTGTCATTGATGCGCCAGCCGTAATTCCAAGTGATGTTAAAGATGACCGCATCGGTCACGGCGTAGCCCGCGCGCAGAATGACGCCATGCATATTCTGGCGTCCGTCAAAGATATCGTCATCGACCAGATTCGGATCGAGCGCGTATTGCTCGGAGCGCTGGTAAGCGATGTCGAGCGACCAATCGTGTTTTTGTTTCAGCTGCCCAACGCCGATGCCGACCTGATACGCGTAACGCTCGTCCCCGAAGCCGGGGTGGAGCGCAGCCGAGGCGCGATCGCCCCCTTCCAGATTAACCGCGAAATCTCCAAAGAGATGCATGGGAAGTTCACCGATTTTCCATCCGATCTCCCAGGGAATGTCCAACACGAGGAGACTGTTGATGCCGGTCTGGTTTTGCGCGAGCGAGGCGGTGTTTGTTACGAATGGCGAACCGCCTTGGTAATGAATGTTAAACGTGTCGCCGTTGCCGGTGTAATTGTAGATCGTCGGCGCGATTTGGAGAAACACGTTGTACTTCGGTAGCGTTACTCTGCCTCCGATCTGCCAGGCAAGTAGAAACGCGTCTGTGTTTGGAATTAACTGGCCGGTTTGATGCGTTGATCCGCCCGCTCCGCCAGTAACTCGCGCCCGCGGTCCGAGCGGATTTTCGGGATTCGCGTCGTCGTAGATGAACTGGGCGAAATTAACGAAGAGATCGAGCTTTAGTTTAAAGGGCTCGGCCACGGCCACGGGCGCCACTGCCTTTGCTTCGGGCAAAGCGGAACCGTCCTTGTTGTAAGAAGTCGCCACCGCCGGTTCTGAACTGCCGCCACCGAATTCGAAATTGTAAGTGTGTTTCCATTGCTCGGACAAACCTTCGGGATTGATATCCGGGTCCCAAACCATCGGCGTGTTCACAAGCGGATTCGGCATTCGTCCGGCGGTCAGTGTGACGTCATGGAATCCTTTATAACCAAGATAAGCCTGGCCGACATTGATCCGGTCGCTGTCTTTTGAAAAGGGACCGTTCACGCCGCTGTCGTCGCCGAAAGTGACATTGGTTGATCGCGGATTTGTATTCGTCTCGAATCGGATTCCGAAAAACCAATCGTCCATGAGAGTTCCGCGAAGTCCGAGACGCAGACGGTAACGCTCGCGCTCGCGCTCCATCCAATCATTATGTCCGGCGACGCCGTTCGCGCGCGCACCGAGTGGTGAATTGCCGGTCGTCTCGCCGCCGTTGTACTGATAACGAAGGCGCACATCGCCGTAGAGTTCCAATTCGGTGATAGGCGTAGACAATTTCCATTTGCCGCCGCTCGTTTCCGAAACTTGTTTCGCAAGTTCGGCGCGGACTTCTTCCGCCTCCTGATCGGTGATTAATTTCTTGCGCACCATAAGGTCCAGAAGCGCGCCCGCATCCTGGGCGAAGATCGACATCGATGGGGCGAGGAAGGCTGCAAGCAGGGCGATTAGCGCGATTTTTTTAAACATGATTCTCCTTTTGGCTTTGTGACGTTGAACCACAGGGTTGGATCGTGAGTCGAGGCTAATTTTTTGACCGCGAGTTGTCTCGCGACTGCCGAAAATTAAAAACCGATTGTTACGGCCACATGGCGAAGAGGTAACAATTGCGTGACTTCGCGCGACAGGCGTTCAACCGCTTGGGGATCGACTTTTAGAATTTGAAATTCAGGTCCGCCTGAAAAAGGTGGAAGTTCTTCAGGTGATTGCCAATCTAGCGCCCAGGACTCGCTTTGGCGGTTGGCGCTGGCGAGATCGGCGGCGTTGTTGTCACCGACGCGCTCGGCGCTGCACTTGCCGCTGGAATGACAGGCGCTCCGGGAGCGGGAATCGCCGGTGCGTTCGGATTCACTGGCGGAAGCGAAGGTTGCGGCGCGCCCTGTTGTCTCAATAACTCACGACGCAATCCGGTATCGCGACTCGTTTTGTGCGCATACAAGATCGACAATACGAAGGTGAGCAGAAAAAAAATCGCCGTAAGCCAGCCGGTAAACTTGACCAGGACGTTTGTCGTTTGCGCTCCGAAAATATTTTCAGTCACGCCACCGCCAAAAGCCGCGCCGAGTCCTTCGCTCTTCGGACGCTGCATCAAGATGATCAGCATCATCAGGCACGCGACCAGCACGTAAATAGCTAGCAGGCAGTTGATCAGGATCTGCATCGGGAGCGGGGAATATGGCTAAAGCCAAGGCAGAAGCAAACGCCCAACGCTCAACGTCCAGGTCAGAACGTAAGTGTTGAGCGTTGGATGTTGGGCGTTCAGCGTTTTCTTGCTTTGATCTGGTTCCAGATTTCATCCAACTCGGCAAGATCGACATCGCCGAGTTTTTTACCGCGCTTCGTCAGCTCGTCCTCCAGGGAATTGAATCGGCCGACAAATTTGTCGGTCGCATTTTGGAGGGCGGTCTCGGCATCGAGTTTGGATTTGCGGGAAAGATTTACCACCGCGAACAACAGATCTCCGAGCTCATCCTCAATCGACTTTTGATCCCCGCTTTCGATCGCGCTCTTCAATTCGTCCAGTTCCTCATCAACCTTGGCAATCACATCGCGCAATTCCGTCCAATCGAAATTCACGCGCGCCACTTTGCTTTGCGCTTTCTGCGCGCGCATCAACGCCGGTAGCGCGCCTGGAAGACTGGAAAGGTAATGGCGGTCGCCTTTCTTTTCCTCGCGTTTGATCGCTTCCCATTGTTTCAAAACCGCGCCGCTGTCCCGTGCGGGGCTGTCGCCAAAAACGTGCGGATGTCTGCGAATTAATTTCTCGCTCACCTCAGCGAGGACGTTGTCGATGTTGAACCGGCCGGATTCGCGCGCGATTTCCGCATGCATCACCACGAGCAGCAAAAGATCGCCAAGCTCTTCACGGAAATGCGCATCGTTCTTCGCCCGCGCCGCTTCGGCGACTTCGTAGGCTTCCTCGATCGTCGCGGGCAAGAGCGATTCATTCGTTTGCTCGCGGTCCCATGGACAACCGCCCGGCGCGCGCAGCTTCGCTACGATCTCAACGAGTTTGTTGAAAGAAGAATCGGCCATCGCCGTTCTCTCAACCATCAACTCTCAACTCTCAACTCGTTTCAAATCCGCCACAATGAGCGGTGCGTGCCGAATTCAGAAATCTCACCGGAGGATTTTTTACTCACGTAAATGGTGATGCTGATGACGATGGCGAAAGTGCTGACGAGGATAAACGCGACAAACCAGGATGGAATGTGCCCGACGCGCAGGGCATGATAAAAATCGGACGGACCTTCCATCGCGCGTGGCGCGTGGAGAAAAATTTTCGTAATCCACGCGACGAGGATCATAATGAAAATGAAAACGTAATTCCGCTTTAGCCGGCGGCCGATCGCTTCCAGCTTGCTGATTTTAAAGCAGGGAAGGATCAAATCTTCGCACACGAGTTTTTTCCATTCGCCCTGAAGCAGGTCGCGGTTCTCCATCACCATTGGCACAAGAAAATGCGCTTCGAGCATGCGGATGCGGGCGCGGAACGCATCGTAGAAACGGTAGCGGCGCGCTTCGATCCAGAGCAGGACCCAAAGAATGGCGAGATTAAAAAAGAAAACGATGTGCGGCACTTCGCGGCTGGAAAAAGCAATGGTGATGATGGCAGTGCTGCTTGTGATCGCCCAGTTCGTGGTGACGTCGAGACGTTGACGCCAGACCATGATACGCCCCATTTCGCCGCGATAGAAATGCGACATCGCGTTGACGTAGCCGGGATCGTAAATGCTTCGCTGGAGCGAAACGGTCGTCTCCTGGTTTGCAATCGGTGCGCTGTTTTCAGTTGCCACGACCGATCAATTAACTGGATAAATGCCGCAGAATCCAACATTTCCTGATGGCCATTGACCTCGCTGACTTAATCGATCCCAGACAGATCGCGCTTCAGCTGCGCGCCCGCACCCAAACCGAAGCGATTCGCGAGATTGTCGATCTTCTTGTCGGGAATGGAAAGATCGACAACGCGGAAAGATTTTTGAACAAAGTGCAGCAGCGGAGAGAACGAATTCGACTTACGCTGGGGACGGAGTCGCGTTTCCGCACGCGCGGACAAAACTGGTGGAGCAGATGGTCCTCGGCATCGGGCGCAGCGAAGCCGGAATTCCATGGACGGGCAAAGGCGAGGTCGCGCATCTCGTTTTCCTGATCGCCGTCCCGGAACGATTGATTAGCGATTATCTCGTCGTGGTTGGTGCGATTGCGCGGATTACGAGAGATCGGCCGCTCCGGACCTTGTTGCTCCACGCTGAAACGGTGGAGGATTTTATCGCGACACTGCTCGGCGCGCCGTCAATCTGATTTCTTCAATAATCGATTGCGCGCGCGATCGAGGATTTTTTTCTCGCTCTCGGTCAGGCTGCCCATTCCGGATTTCGAAATTTTGTCCAGGATCGGATCGACCGCGGCGACCGCATCGTCCGGCTCGGTCGCGGGCCGCGCCATCGATTTTTGAACAACGTAGAGTTTCGGTTTTGGCCGGAAGCGGCTCTTGAAATTTGTCAGCCAGGTCAATTCGGGTCCGGCCCCGCGTGCTTCGATGAAGGCGAAAGCGGCGAGGATTGAAAACCAGCTCACTACGAGATTCGGCCACTCGTGGTAGGCGAGATATTGCAAAGTTGAAATCGCGATGAGCACAAGGGCGGCCCATTTCGCCAGGATTCGAAAAATCAGTTCGGCTCGCGGGTAGAGCGTTGCGAACGCGATGAAGATGGCGAAGTGCAAGTGGACCGAGCCCGCGAGCGACAGATTTTGTTTCAAACCCCACGCGGTAAACAATGCGCTCGGGCCGAAGAGAAGAATGCAATAGAGGCCAATGAATGCATTGCGCCCGAGGAAGCGTTCGACTTCGCGACCGAAAACGAAAAGCACATACATCTCAATTGCAAAACCCAGCAGACCCGAGGGCGGATGAACGAATGCGTAAGTGACCAACTGATGAAACGCGTACCCGTGAATTACGTCTCGGCTGTTGAACGCGAACGCACTGAGAAATCCGGCGCCGCCAAATGCAATGAGAAGGCATCCGATGACCATCGCCGCGACGTGTGAGATCACCAGGATC
>DATBCV010000071.1:0-2370 GCA_036270275.1 Chthoniobacterales bacterium
GACGCCGAAGGCCGCGCCGACCGAATACGTGCGCGGGAAGATTTTCTGGACAACCTCCGGTGTCGCGTCAGTCGCGATGTCGAAATCTTTCGCCGGCAAACCGCGGACCATGTCGCGCACGCAACCGCCCGCGAAATAGGCGATGTGACCCTGCGCGCGCAACCGCGCCGCGACCTCACGCGCAGTTTTCTCCATCGGCGACATTTTCACCCGGGTATTGTAGCCGCCCCGCTCTGTCGGGGCGAATGAGATTAACGGCGACGAGCGCCGTGGCTACACCGGCGCCGGCGCTTTCTTCTCCTGGCGAAAGGAATGGATGATGAAGAAAACAACCGCGATGCAAATGCAGGAATCAGCGACGTTGAACGCGGGCCACGGATGAGCAAACGGGACGTGAAGATCGAACAATAGAAAATCGATCACGTGCCCATAGAGCAGGCGATCGGTCAGGTTTCCAAGCACACCCGCCAGCAAAAGGGCGAGCGAAAAATCGCGCCAGAAATTTGGCGTCCACCAAAGGGATTTCGAAGGTTCCTTCGCGGCCTGCGTGTGCCTGCCTAAAAGCAACACCAGCGTAAACAAAAGTGCGATGCAGGAGATCGCGATGAAAAAACCGTTATTGTTTTTGAATGACCCAAACGCAGCGCCGTTGTTCGTAATATTAACCAAATGAAAGAAGCTCGGGACCACCGCAACCGGCTGGTCAGGATCGATTGAATGCAGCACCCAATGTTTGGTGACGCGATCCAACAGGTAGAGCGGCAAGGAAACGAAGAAGATGTATTTCATTTGGAAGCACTCACGACTTTCTCGCAGCGATCGCATAAATCGGGATGCGTCTTGCTCTTGCCGACATATTCGCGATGACGCCAGCAGCGCGCACATTTCTGATAAGAGGTCTTGCTCACCATCGCACTCGGCTCCTTGTCAGATTCCAAGGTTAGATCGCTCAAGATAAAAAATTCTTCGAGCTCTTCTTTGCTGATTTCGCTCGTCACTTTCGAATTCGAATGCAAAACAACCGCAGCTTCGAGCGCATTGCCAATCAGTTTTTCCTGACGCGCTTTTTCAATCGCCTGACCAATAATTCCGCGTAATCGCAAAAGCTCCGCGATCTGCGCGGTCGCTCCAGAATTTCGATCTTGCGGTTTCGGAAATTCTTCGAGGTGCACCGATTTGCCGGCTTTCGAATAACGCCACGCTTCTTCGGCGGTAAATGCAACTACCGGTGCGAGCAATTGACAGAGCGCACGGAAAATTTCATGCATCGCGGCCTGCGTCGCGCGACGCCGAGGTGAATCGGGTGCGTCGCAATACATCCGGTCCTTTGTGATGTCGACATAAAGACTGCTCAAATCGACCGCGCAAAATTGGTTCAAGGTGTGATAGACCTTGTGAAACTCGAACGCTTCATAAGCCGATCGGCAATCTTTAATCACCTGATCGAGCCGCTCCAGAACCCAGCGATCAACTAATGTTAAGCCTTCTTTCCTGCTTTCCTGATTTCCTGATTCGTAATCGTAGAGATTTCCCAACAAGATTCGGAGCGTGTTGCGAATTCGGCGATAAGTGTCGCCAAGACGGGTGAACATTTCTTCGGAGAAGGGAACGTCGGCGGTGTAATCGATACTGCTCGCCCAAAGCCGGACCAGATCCGCGCCGTGCTTGTTCACGAAATGCCCGGCGTCCATCGGCTTGTCATAAGTGCTGGACTTGGAAATTTTTTTACCGTCAAGATCGACAACGAACCCGTGCGTGACGCAGCTCTTGTAAGGCGCGCGATTGTTTAACGCGATGCTGGTCATGAGCGAGGATTGGAACCAACCGCGGTGCTGATCGGTCGCCTCCAAGTACATGTCGGCCGGATCGCGCAGCTCGGGATGCAACGCGCAAACCGCGCGGTGCGAGACGCCGCTGTCAATCCAAACGTCGATCGTATCATTGCGCTTCGTCGTGCCTTCCGGCAATCCGAGTTGCTTCGCAAGATCGACATCATTCAGTTCGAACCAAATGTTCGAGCCGCGATCGGCCACGAGATCGGCCAGTTTGCGAATCACTTTGGCGTCGAGAATCGGTTTGCCTTCGGCCGAATAAAAAACCGGCAGCGGCACACCCCAACTGCGTTGACGCGAGATGACCCAGTCGGGTCTCGATTCAACTGTTCCCGCGATCCGGTTCTCGCCCCAGGGCGGAATCCATTTCACTTCGTTGTGAATCGCTTCGAGCGCGCGTGGCCGGAGATCGTCGATGCGAATGAAGAGTTGCTCGACGTTGCGGAAGATGATCGGCGTTTTCGAACGCCAGCAGTAGGGATAACTGTGATGAAAGTTTTGCGCGCCCAGCAAATTGCCGCGCTCGCGCAGCAGATTC
>DATBCV010000072.1:0-33188 GCA_036270275.1 Chthoniobacterales bacterium
TTCGCAACCGCGAATTTTGATAAAAACTTTTGACCACGATCCGGAACGGCAAACTCCAGTGTTCGATGGTCCGGCCTTGTTTCAAGACCGACTCCGGAATCGCGGTGACTTGATCGAGATCCTTGCCCGCCGTGTCGATCACCGCCAGTTCCGCGTGTCGCTGGTCCTCGGAATAATTCTTCGCGTCCCCGCGCGCGAGGCGCATGTGACTTTCCACTGCGAACAGATCGGTGAAGAGGCCGCCCGCGAGCATGATGATGAGACCGGCGTGTGTGAGATGAATTCCGAGTTTGCGCCAATTCCAGCGAAAACGTTTCGTGTGCGCGGCGATGAGATTGATCAAGAGCACGGCGCCGATCAGATGACCGCCGGGAAAAATCGGGAATTTGAAACCGCGCCCGTCCGCAGGCCACCAGACCAGCCAGCTTTGAAAATAGCGCTGCTGCGCTTCATGAATCCCGAGATGCACTTGCGCGATCGTTCCGGCAAAGATCAAGACCATGCCGGCTGCAAGACAGACAATTGTCAGCTTCAGCGAAGTGAATAGATCGACAATCTTGCGCAGCATCTGGTTCTAAAATCGCACTGACTGAATAAATTTCGCGAAGTTCGCCTTCTCCTTCTCAATCGCGGCTGTCGGACCAGTCGCCTTGAAAAACCAAACACGACCATCGCGTCGCGTCCAACTCGCGAGCGTGCGCGCGTTGGGCCCGGCGATGTCCGTTGTGGCGAAAGCTCCTGACTCGGTTTGCAACGGAGTGATTTGGGTCGCAATCGCGGCCGCGCTCATCGACGGCAATTGCAATTGTTGCCGCCAACGATTCACGTTGTCCGCGTCACTGCCGCCTTCGCCGGCAAAACTTATCACCGAGATGTCGATCTTCTCGGCGCCGTCGCCCGCGCTGAAGCTCGCATACCGCATCGATGAGGGTGCCACTTCCGTCCACGTTTCAGGTTTGACCCACTTAATTTGCGGCACGCTCGAATCGCGCGTCGCTGTTGCCGCTCCCATGCCGCCCGGCATTGAGGGCGACGGCGCGTTCGCGGGCATTGGAGGGCCGGCGCCGGATTCCGGTTCCTCCAACGGCGCCTTCGAAACGCGATAGACTTTGATCTCGGATTGTTTTTCACACGCCGACAGCGCGAAAACAAAAACGCTTAGATAAATCCGAACCGCATTCATTTATTTAATCACGTCTCTCATCTCGCGCCGCCATCAGGCTTTGCGCTTTTGGCTGATTTCTTCGAGCAACTCGATCTGGATTTGCTGGATCTCGAAGAGGCGATTGTACTGCTTGCGCAGGAGGTGATCGATTTTTTCGTGGAGATGCCCGATTTCCAATTCCGCTTTCAAATTCACTTTGTAATCGTTTTCGGCGCGTAAACGGTCGCGATCTTCCGCGCGATTCTGACTCATCATGATAATCGGCGCCTGGACCGCGGCGAGACAGGAAAGAATCAGGTTGAGCAGGATGAATGGGTAAGGATCAAAGCCGTGGTTCAAGAGAAGAACTGCATTCAGCGCGATCCAGCCGAGAAGAATCGCGCCAAACGTGATTAGAAATTTCCAACTGCCGCCGAAACTGGCGATGCGATCGGAGAGACGTTCGCCAAAGGTGAGTTCCCTTTCGAATTGCTTCTCGAGGTTGCTCGATAGGATCTCATGCTCGTGCAGACTCTCGATCACTTCCTGATCGAGCGCGGACAATTCGCCCAGCTCGCATTCGAGAACGTCGCGCACGTAATCTTTCCGAAAACGGCCGAGATCGTCGAAGCAAATAAATCCTTTATCGTCGAGGTCCGGTTTCTGGGCGCGAATGAATTCGAGGAGCGAGGGCCGAAGGAGCTCGGCAATTTGCCCCTGCCCGGCAGGAAAGGACTTTTGGCATATCTGGCAGATCAAATTTGCGGGACGGCTCATCGGTTTTCGGTGGAGTGAATTAAAACCGTCACAGTGGCGTTGTCGATTGCGTCTTGAACCGGAAGATGTCGATCTTAGAGTGACGCGAATGGAAGAGGCCGAAGTTCCGCTCGAAAATTTGCACGAGGAAATCCATCACCAGGCCGAGCATGGCGGCGAAACGTGGATTTCCTGGGTCGCGCTCAGCACTGCCATTCTCGCCGTGCTCGCGGCGATCGCCGGATTGCTCTCAGGAATGCACGCCAACGAAGCGATGATGAGCCAAATCGAAGCGTCCGATCAATGGAACTATTATCAGGCAAAAAGCATCAAAGCTTCCGTGCTCGACGCGAAAATCGCGCTGGCGACCGCGCCTAACGAATCGGATTCGCAGAAGCGGGACCGCTACGAAAAAGAGCAGGAGGAAATCAAAAGCGAGGCGGAGCACAAACAAACTGAAGCGAAATCCAATTTTCATCGCCACGAGATTTTCGCGCGCGGCGTGACGATGTTTCAAATCGCGATTGCGATTGCCGCGATTTCCGCGCTCACGAAAAAGCGCCGGTTCTGGTTTGTCAGTCTCGCCTTTGGCGTTGCCGGCTGCGTCTTTCTCGCGCTCGGTCTCGTGCACTGACATGCGCGTGCTCGCGATTGACGCTTCGTTGCGTAACACCGGCGTGGCGATTGTCGATGCAAACAACGGAAAAGCGCGTGCGCTCTATTTTGGAACGATCACGAATGCGCAATCGTTACGTTCATCCTCCTGTCTCGTCGCAATCCGCGATCAGCTCGCGCAATTGATTCACGAGCACGAGCCGGACTGTTGCGCGCTCGAATCGGTCATTTACGTGCAGAGTCACAAGACCGCGATTCTTCTTGGCGCGGCGCGCGGCGCGGCAATTCTCGCGGCGGCTGAATGCGGTTTGCCGGTATTCGAATATCCGCCGACGCGAATCAAGCAGGCAACGGTCGGTCGCGGCGGCGCGGGAAAAAGTCAGGTCGCGTTCATGGTGCGTGCGCTTCTCGGCTTGACCGAAACGCCGGACAATGACGCGGCCGACGCGCTTGCGATCGGTCTCACGCATTTGCGCGCGCAAGAAACCGCGCGCATGGGAATTCCCGGAGCGAAACAAATATGACGAATGTCGATCTTAGCGTGCGCTGGCTCGGTCGAATCACTTTTGCCGACGCGCTCGCGCTTCAGGAAGAAATCGTTGCCCGCAAAAAAGAACATCGCGACGCGGCCGACGAAATTCTTTTGCTCGAGCACGACCCCGTTTACACGATCGGACGGACGCCCGATAAATCGAGTCTGTTAGGCGCGGCGCATTTGCCGCATCCGCTGTTCGCGATCAACCGCGGCGGTCAGGCGACCTATCATGGGCCCGGTCAATTGATGGCATATCCGATTGTCGATCTTCGCCGGTGCGGTCAGGATTTGCACAAATATTTGCGCTGGCTCGAGCAAACGTTGATTGAATTTCTCGCGCGCTACGCAATTTCCGCGACACGACGAGAGGGACTGACCGGCGTTTGGATCGACAATCGCAAGATCGCGTCGATCGGTGTCGGCGTGCGGCACTGGATTACGATGCACGGTTTCGCGCTGAATGTTTGCGGCGATCTCTCGGCGTTCGCGCACATTGTGCCGTGCGGAATTTCTAACGTCACGATGACCTCCATCGAGCGAGAAACGAGGAAGGCAACTTCCGTTCATGAAGTTGCGGGACAATTCGAGAAGGTCGTTCGTGAGGCGATGCGCGAGCTCCGCTGCAATCAAGACGCGCACGCGCTCGCGCGCTGACGAATCAAAATGATGATCGATCTCGAAGACAACGTTAGTGACATTGTCAGCAAAGCCCAACGCGGTCTCGGCCTTTCGGACAGCGAGCTCGCAAAAAAATCCGGCGCGAGCATTGAGGCAATCCGGCAAACGCGCGGAGGCGATTTTGACGAAGGAACGTTGCGCGCCATCGCGCCGGTCCTGGAACTCGACGCGGATGCGCTTGTCGATCTTACGAAAAATAAGTGGCGGCCGGCCGCGCTCGAAAATTTCGAGGGACTGGCGCAATTCAACACCGATTACGGCGGAATGTCGGTCAACGCGTATTTGGTTTGGGACCCGGAAACGAAACACGCGGTCGCGTTCGATACCGGCGCGGATTCCGCGCCAATGTTGAAGCTGGCGACGAAAGAAAATCTCAGCATCAAAATGATTTTGCTCACCCACGCGCATCCCGATCACGTCGCGGACCTGCCGCGACTGCGCGAACAGACCTGCGCCGACGTTTTCGCGCCCGCGCGCGAACCAATTCCTGGCGCGGGAAAAATCGGCGAGGGCAAACATTTTCAGTGCGGCAAGATCGACATCGAACCGCGCTCGACCTGGGGGCATTCGCCGGGCGGAATGACTTTTGTCTGCCGGGGACTCGCGCGACCGATCGCGATCGTTGGCGATTCGATTTTCGCCGGCTCGATGGGCGGAGGAAACGTTTCCTACAAAGACGCGGTGCGAAATAATCTCGAGCAAATTCTAACTTTGCCCGACGACACCATCATTTGTCCCGGCCACGGTCCGATGACGAGCGTGGGCGAAGAAAAAAAGCACAACCCGTTTTTTGCCAAAACACGGGGCGGCTAATTTCACGCTAACGACGAATGCAATTGTCGCCGGAGAAAAAAATCGCGGGCATTCTTGCGCCGTTGTTTGGCCTGCGCGGCGAAGACGATTTGGGAATTGGCGACGTCGCGGTGTTGCGGGAGTTCGTCGATTGGGCGGCGGAGATCGGATTCAAATTGGTGCAACTTTTGCCGATCAACGAAACGGGCAACGACAACAGTCCGTATAACGCAATCAGCGCAATCGCGATCGAGCCGACCACGCTGCATCTCGCGCCCGGTTCGCCCGCGGAATTGACTCGCGAGGATTACGAAGCGGCGCTTCGCGATGTCGATCTTGAAAAACTCCGGCACGGTTCGGTGAAATATGGCGCGGTCAAGAAATTGAAGCGCCGTTTATTGGAAAAGGCGTTCGCGAACTTTTCGGCCAACGCGGCGCAAGGTCGACAAATGAAGTTTCGCGAATTCTGCGAACGCGAGTCGACCTGGTTGAACAACTACGCGCTCTTCCGCGCGCTGATCGAAGAAAATGGTGAGAGCGAAGCGTGGGACAAATGGCCAAGCGATCAGCAAAACGTCGAATCAGCGCGCGCATGGCTGGATCGACAAACGGCCGACAATAAAAACGAATTTCAAAAGCGCGAACAATTCTTCCGCTACGTGCAATGGATTGCGCACGAACAGTGGTCCGAGATCAAAAGCTACGCCGAATCGCGCGGCGTCGCCTTGATGGGCGACATCCCATTTGGCGTGAATTATTACAGCGCCGACGTTTTCACGCGGCCGGGCGAGTTCGCGCTCGATTGGTGCGGCGGCGCGCCGCCGGAAACGCATTTTAAGGATGACAAGTTCACCCAGAAGTGGGGACAGAATTGGGGCATTCCGCTCTATCGCTGGGACGCGATGCGGCAGAAGAATTTCGATTGGTGGCGGCAGCGCGTCCGCGCCATTTGCCGGAGCTTCCAAATTTTTCGGATCGATCACGTCCTCGGTTTCTACCGCGTCTACGCGTTCCCGTGGCGTCCACAACAGAACAAAAAATTTCTCGAGCTCGATTGGAATCAAATGCTCGAGAAGACCGGCGGCCGCGCGCCGCATTTTCATCCACGGGACGATTCAACGTCCGAAAACTGCGAAGCAAACCAGCGCGACGGCGAAGAATATTTGCGCGTCGTGCTCGAAGAATCCGGAAACGCGCGCGTTGTCGGCGAAGATCTCGGCACCGTCCCGAATTATGTTCGGCCCAGCTTGCGCTCGTTAGGCATTGCCGGTTTCAAGATTCCGCAATGGGAAGTTTATCACGGTCGAGTCACGCCCGGGCGCGAATACGAGCGCTTATCCGTGGCGACTTATTGCACGCACGATCATCCTCCGCTGCGCGCAATGTGGGAGGACGCGTTCCACGGCGAAGGCGCAGTGGGCGAGCAGGCGCGATTCGATTTGGAAAAGGTCGCCAGCTTCGCGGACTTCAAACGCACCGGCGAGGAGATCGATTTCGAGCGCGATTTTTATCCCGCGGCAATGCGCGCGCTTTTCAAAAGCGAATCGTGGATCGCGATGGTAATGATCACCGATTTACTCGCGCGAAAATATCGCTTCAACGTTCCCGGGACCGCGGGGGGCTCGAATTGGACGCGCCGAATGCAACGTAGCGTCTCACAACTACGCTCCAGCCCGAGAGAGAAAAAGCGGATGCAGCTGATCCGCGACATGCTGAACGAAACAGGCAGAACGTAGGCACGGACGTCTCTCCGAGATGTCCGTCGAAATAATTGATTAGTCGGACGTTTCGGAGAAACGTCCCTACCTAACAAAAAATCATGAAGTCTCCGATTAAAGTCGCCGTTACTGGCGCCGCCGGACAGATCGGCTACGCCTTGCTTTTTCGCATCGCAGCCGGCGAAATGTTCGGTGCCGATCAACCGGTCTCGCTCCATCTCATCGAAATTCCGGCCGCGTTGAACGCGCTCGAAGGCGTCGTCATGGAATTGCACGACTGCGCGTTTCCACTTTTGCAATCGATCGTGCCGACGGCCGATCTCGATGAAGGATTTCGCGACATCAACTGGGCGCTGCTCGTCGGAAGCGTGCCGCGCAAAGCAGGTATGGAGCGAAAAGATTTGCTCGGCATCAATGGCAAAATTTTTGTCGGCCAGGGCCAGGCGATTCAGCGGAACGCCAACGCCGACGTCCGTGTGCTCGTTGTTGGAAATCCCTGCAACACGAATTGCCTCATTGCGATGAACAACGCGAAGGAAATTCCAAAGAACCGCTGGTTTGCCATGACGCGGCTCGATGAAAATCGCGCGCGCGCGCAACTCGCGCACAAAGCCGGCGTCGAAATCACGCGAGTCACCAACATGACGATCTGGGGGAATCATTCCGCGACGCAATATCCGGATTTTTACAACGCGAAGATCGACAATAAGCCAGCCGACAAAGTGATCGGCGATGAAAAATGGCTCAAAGAAGATTTTATCGCGGCGGTGCAGCAACGCGGCGCGGCGATCATCAAAGCGCGCGGGCTTTCATCGGCGGCTTCGGCTGCGAACGCGGCCATCAACACCGTGCAATCCCTGATCAACGACACGCCCGCGAATGATTGGCACAGCGTCGCGGTTTGCTCCGACGGAAGTTATAACGTCGAAAAGGATTTGATCTCGTCGTTTCCGATTCGCGTCAGTGGCGGCAAATGGGAGATCGTGCAAAACGTTCCGATCAACGATTTCAGCCGCGACAAGATCGACAAATCGGTCGCCGAGTTGAAGGAAGAGAAATCGATGGTGAGCGAGTTGCTAAAATAGGTACCGGCGATTGACCTCAATCGCCATGGCTGTTCGGTGAACCGCCGCTACCTCAGCTTCTCGCCGGTCAATCGCTCGAAAGCTTCGACGTATTTGGCCGCCGTACGCGAGATCACATCGCCGGGCAATTGCGGACCGGGCGGCGATTTGTCCCAATCGAGCGTCTCGAGATAATCGCGCACGAATTGCTTATCGAAGCTCGGCGGACTTTGGCCTTCGGCATAATCGTCGGCCGGCCAATAGCGCGATGAATCAGGCGTTAACACTTCATCGATCAGAAGGAGTTGGTCGTCCACGGTTCCGAACTCGAATTTTGTGTCGGCGAGAATAATCCCCTTCCGTTCCGCGTGATCGCGCCCCGCGGAATAAATTTCCAGGCTCAAATCTTTCACGCGTTCGGCCATTTCATTGCCGAGAATCTCCGCGCACTGTTTCATGTCGATGTTTTCGTCGTGACCGGTCTCAGCTTTTGTCGATGGCGTGAAAATCGGTTCCGGCAATTTCGACGCCTGCTTCAAGCCGGCCGGCAATTTGATTCCGCAAACGCTTTGCGATTTCTGATATTCCTTCCAACCCGAGCCCGCGAGATAACCGCGCACCACGCATTCCACCGCCAGCGGCTTCGTTTTTTTCACGATCATCGACCGTCCTTCGAGCTGTTCGCGAAATGGGCGGAGGTGTTTCGGGAAAGCATTGAACTCCGTCGTGATGAAATGATTGTCGATCTTGCCGAACTTGTTGAACCAAAAAGCCGAGAGCTGATTCAGGACTGCGCCTTTTTTCGGGATCGGATCCGGCAGAATGACATCGAAGGCCGAGATGCGATCGGTGACGACGAAGAGCAGCGTCTCGCCGAGATCGAAAACTTCGCGAACTTTACCGCTGCGGAGTTTAGGGATTCCTGGAAGATCGACAATCGATTGTGCGTCGGTTTGCATTACACCATTCTTTGCCATGCCCGGATTAATCGTCAAACCCAGAGCACGAATTCTTCACGGCCACGACTGGGTCTTTTCCAGCGAAGTGCTAAAGGTTTTTGGTAATCCCGCAGATGGCGACGTGATTTCGCTGAAAGATGGCCGCGACAAATTGATCGGCAGCGCGATTTACAATTCCAAATCGCAGATTGTCGCGCGTCGCTTCTCACGCCAGAGGCAGGACCTAGACTTCGATTTCTTCAAACGTCGGATCGCGCAAGCGAACGAATATCGCGACCGCCGCGCGATCAATCCGCACTTACGCCGCGTCGTCTGGAGTGAAAGCGACGGACTGCCTGGAATAATTCTCGACCGCTACGGCGACTATTTCGTTCTACAAACGCAAACGCTGGCGATGGATCAACGCAAAGAACTGATTGCGAAAGCGATTGTCGATCTTTTCGGCAACATCACGATCATTGAGCGTAACGATTCGCCAATTCGCAAAGCGGAAGGGCTGGAACTTCGGACTGGAGTGTTGGAAGGCACTGCGCCGTCAGCGCCAGTCGCAACCGAGCTCTGCGGTTTGAAGTTCGATGTCGATCTTCTGCACGCACAGAAGACGGGATTTTATCTCGATCAGCGCGACAACTATCAAATCGTCGGGGAACTCGCGCGCGATCGCCGCGTTCTCGATTGTTTTGCGAACCAAGGCGCGTTCGCGCTCGCATGCGCCCGCGCGGGCGCGGCTGACGTCGCCGCCGTTGAAGAAAATTCCGAGAATATCGTGGCCGGAAAACAGAACGCGGAGCGAAACGGGTTGAAGGTTCGCTGGATCGAGCAGGACGTGTTCACGTTTTTGCGCGGCGCGGAGAATGCCGAAGCGGAATACGATTTGATCGTTCTCGATCCGCCGTCGTTCACGAAAACGAAGAGCGGCTTGAGCAGCGCTTTGCGCGGTTACCGCGAGCTGCACTTGCGCGCGTTCAAATTACTTTCGAAAGATGGATTGCTCGCCACGTTTTCGTGCTCGCATCACGTGAGCGACGCTGCGTTCAATGAAACCATCGCCGCTGCGCTCGTCGATGGGCGGCGTTCCGCGCGAAAACTTCGCCGGTTCGAGCAAGCGCTCGATCATCCGGTGTTGCCGACAATTCCGGAAACGGAATATTTCAAAGGCGTATTGCTCGAAATGATGCCCGGCCGCTGATTGTCGATCTTTCGGCGCTGCACGAATTCTTTTTCGGAAAAAATTTGGAAATCTTCGCGAGTATCATTAGTGTGCGCCCAGCGGCGACAACGCGAGAGGGTGAATAAGTTTGAAGAAGTTTGACATGCCGGAAAAAATTCGACCGATCGAACAAATGCTGGAATTAAGTGAAGAGGAGACGCTCTCGCCGGAACATCTCGACAACCAGGTTCAAAAAGCGCAGGAGCAATTGCTTCAGCTCAAGCGCCAGCAGGAGCAGATCGAAAAACAAAAGCGCGAGCTCGAGGAGCTCAGTCGCAAACAGGAGGAGCTCGAACGCGGCCGGGCGGAAATGTCGGACAAACTCACCCGCGCCCTCGTTGTTTTGGAACGCGAAGCTTACGATGCGCAGAAACGCCTCGAGCAATTGCGCTCGATGCGGGAAAGTTTCGGACAACATTTGGAATTGATCGAAGGAATCGATCCGAAAAGCTGGAACCCGTCAGACCTGCACAAGGAATTGAGCCGCGCCTTGAGCACGGTGGAAAGCGCACGCGTTGAATACACGCAGCAGCGGAGTCGATTGCAAGCCACCGAAGAAAGCGAAGGCGGCGAAGCGTTGCCCGAGATCGAATCCGAGGGGTCCGGCAATCTCGCCGGCCGTTCGCTAATGCAGTGGTTTCAAATTGGGCTGGCCTTTAGTTTGCCGCTGATCATTTTCGGATTCGTCGCTCTTTTCCTTTTTCTCTGGATCGCGGCGCGCACCCGTTGATGCCGCATGCTTCGCCGCCCGCTTAGATCGACAACGACACTCGATCAGACGAAGCACGACTTGGCGCGGCAGGAATCGGAGCTGCGCTCGCAGATGGACAAGCTGCAGAAGATGATCGACGAAGCGCCGCGGGTGGCGGAGGAAATCGAAAAACGCCAGCGGGAAGAATTGCTAATGCGTGCGAGCGAAGGCGGCAGCCGCCTTGATGTTTCAATGGCGTTGCACAGTGAGCGCTATGGCGGCGGAGCGTCCGCGCGGCCGCGCGTTTCATTGCGAAAACATCGGCGCGAAGGACGAATCTTCTTCGCGGTGCTGGTGATTGCGCTTTTGATCGCGGCGATTTGGCTGATCAATCATCTCCATTTCTAAAATGGCCAAGACCACAGAGCTCGACGTTGGATACGTGTCGAAACTCGCCCGCCTCAATTTGACCGAGGAGGAGAGGCAGCTGTTCCAAAAACAACTCGCCGACGTTTTGAAATATTCGGCGAAGCTGCGCGCGGTGGATGTGAGTCGTATCGAGTCCTCCGCTCACGCCGTGCCGATGTTCAATGTGTTTCGCGAGGACGAGCCGGGACCGTGTTTCACCGCCGAAGAAGCGCTCGCGAACGCACCGCAAAAAGCCAATCAGCTGTTCATTGTCACTAAAGTCGTCGAATGAGCGCGTCGGATGTGACGGCGCTGACGATCGCCGATCTCCAATCTCGTCTTCGTCGTAAAGAGATTTCACCGCGCGAAGTGATCGAATCGCTCCGCACGCGCATCGAAAACATCGAGCCGAAGATCGACGCCTACTTGTCGATCGATTTCGAGGCCGCCTTGAAGGAAGCCGAGAACGTCAATGTGGATCTTCCACTCGGTGGTGTGCCGATTGCGGTCAAAGATCTCATCAACATCAAAGGTCAACCGTGTACGTGTGGATCAAAAATTCTCGGCGATTACCGATCGCCCTATGACGCCACGGTCATCGCGCGATTGCGCGCCGCCGGCGCGATTCCGCTGGGCAAAACAAACATGGACGAATTCGCGATGGGCTCGTCGACGGAAAATTCGGCATTCAAAGTCACGCGCAATCCGTGGGACTTGTCGCGCGTGCCCGGGGGTTCGAGCGGTGGTTCGGCCGCGGCGGTCGCGGCGAATGTGGCGTTCGGCGCGCTCGGCACCGACACCGGCGGCTCGATTCGACAGCCGGCGTCCCTTTCCGGCGTTGTCGGTTTGAAACCAAGTTATGGCCGCGTCTCTCGTTACGGCGTGACTGCGTTCGCTTCATCGCTCGATCAAGTCGGTCCGCTCGCGAAAACTGTGCGCGACTCGGCAATGTTGATGAAAGCGATGGCCGGAAACGATCCGATGGATTCGACGTCGTTGCCCGATGCGGTCCCCGATTACACCGCGAATCTTGGGCGCGATTTGAAAGGCGTTAAACTCGGAATTCCAAAAGAGTTTCGAATCGAAGGATTGGACCCGGCGGTGAAAACGGCGGTGAACGACGCGATCAAGCAATTGCAATCGCTCGGCGCGGAGATTGTCGATGTTAGCCTGCCGCTCACCGATCATGGCATCGCGGTTTATTATTTTCTCGCAACGGCGGAGGCTTCCGCGAATCTCGCGCGCTTCGATGGAGTGCGTTACGGCTATCGCGCGAAAGATCCGAAGGATTTACTCGATCACTATGGCCGCACGCGCGGCGAAGGTTTTGGCGCGGAGGTGAAACGGCGGATTATTCTTGGCACTTACGTGCTGAGCTCCGGCTACTACGATGCTTACTACGTGCGCGCGCAAAAAGTCCGCGAGCTGATTCGGCAGGACTACGTCAAGGCGTTCGAAAAGGCGGACGTGATTGTATCGCCGACTTCACCCGTGCCGGCGTTCAAGATTGGCGAGCGCAGTCACGATCCATTGGCGATGTATCTGGCCGACATTTTTACCGCCACTGGAAATCTCGCAGGCATTTGCGGCATCAGCGTTCCATGCGGTTTCGCGAAAACCAACGGCAGCGAATTGCCCATCGGTCTGCAAATTCTCGGCAAAGCTCTCGATGAAGCGCGCATTTTTCAAATCGCGCACGCTTACGAGCAAAGCACCGACTGGCACAAAGCGAAGCCGCCCATCGAAAATTCAAAATCGAAAATCTAAAATTGGGCGAGCCGAAGACGGGATTTGAACCCGTGACCTACGGTTTACGAAACCGTTGCTCTACCAACTGAGCTACTTCGGCGCGGAGCGGAAGATTACATCCGTTGGCATCGGACTCAAGCGGCTTAACTTCCCATCGTCTGGCGATTGGGGTCAATCGCCGCTACCCGAAGAAATGAATCGGCTGGAGCAAATTTTGGAGGCGAAACGCGCGGAGATTCGCGGCCTGCGCGAACAGCGCGCCGAATTGGATCGACAAGCGCGCGAGCGAAAAGATTTTCGCGATTTCCGCGCGGCGCTTCAACAACGCGACAATGAAATCGCAGTCATCGCGGAAGTAAAGAAAGCGTCGCCGTCCGCGGGCGTGATCTCTGCCGAATTCAATCCGAGCGAGATCGCGAAGAATTACGAACGCGCTGGAGCGAATGCGATTTCGGTCCTGACTGACGCGCAATTTTTCCAGGGAGCTTTGCAACATCTACGCGACGTTCGCCGCGCCGTTTCCCTGCCGCTTTTGCGCAAAGATTTCATTCTCGATGAAATCCAGATCGCGGAATCAGCGGCGAACGGCGCGGACGCGGTGCTGTTGATCGTGGCGGCGCTGGAACAATCGCAACTTGTCGATCTTTCCCGCGCGGCCGAAAGCCATCAACTCGCCGCGTTGGTCGAAGTTCACACGCGGGACGAATTGCGGCGCGCGATCGCAGCCGGCGCGAAAATCGTCGGCATCAATAATCGCAACCTTGCCACGTTCGATGTCGATCTTGCGGTCACGGAAGAGCTTTGCCGCGATGTTCCGGACGAAATTGTGTTCGTGAGCGAGAGCGGAATCAAAACCGCGCGAGATGTTGAGCGGGTGAAAGCGTGCGGCGCGGACGCGGTCCTTGTCGGTGAAGCGTTGATGCGCGGCGAAATTTCGATCGAAGAGTTACGCGGGCGGCGGAGTTGACGGCGTGGTCGCGAAGGCCCGCCGAATCGATCGCCAGAATCCGCGCGGTCCGCTCGCTGTCGCCGCGCGTGTGACGAGCACCGGGCAGCTCGCATGATTTAAAATGCTGCGAGTGAGATCGCCCATGATGTAATGCCGCACCATGCCGCGCGCGCGCGACGAACCAGTGACGATAAGGTCGTAGTTGTTCGCGCGCGCCTGGGCGAAAACCTGGTCGATCACGATGCCATGCCGGATGCAGATCTCGGTTGGCACCCCCATTTTTTCCAGATCTTCCTTTTGCGTGCGCAAATTGATACAGAGCTCCGAGTTCGATTCGAGCAATCGATCGACGTCTTCTTCGAGACGCACGAGATCGGCGTAGATGGCGGGCGGTTCCGCCATGACGTGAAGTAAAGTTACGGCCGCGCCGACCGCGGACGCGAGCTTGCCAGTCAATTGGATCGCGCCTTCGATGAATTCTTTTCCGCCGGTGCAAACGAGAAATTGTTTCATTTGCGCCCATTCCCCGACCGCCACAAGAACTGGCGGCTCGATCGATTTGATCACTTCATACGTTTTTTCCGAGCGCCAATGCAGCCCGGTCGAGCCAGTCTTGCGCGCTCCGACGATCACGAGATCGTACTTGGCGCGCGTCGTTTGATTGACAATCTGCCGGACAGGATCGCCCGCATGCATCACAATCTCGGGCGAAACATTTTTCTCGCGCAGCCAATGCGCTTGTTTCTCCAAGGCCTCGCGCAAAGCGGGCTCATGCGCACTTTTTTCGGCGATGCCGAGCAATGTGGTTTCCGCCTGAAGCGCGCCGGCGAACACACCACCGAGACGCGCCGCATTGTCGGCGGCCGGCGTTCCATCGCTGCAAATCAGAATTTTCATGACGCGTTACAATTTGTGACCAGTTAGGAGAGTGTAGATGACGATCGCGGCGCCGATGAGCGGCAGCGGCACGAAAGCGAGACGGATTTTCGGCCCGGCGAAATATTGTGTGGAGATGGCGCCGATCTGCGCGCCGATCGCGGCGCCGGTGTGCATGACGAGCGCGATCAGGATGTCGACGTTGCCTTTGATCGCGTGCGTGAAGGTGCCATAGCTGGCCGAAATAATGATCTCAAACAAATCGGTGCCGACTGCGAGATGGGTAGGAATCCCGAGAACGTAAACCATCGAGGGCATTCGGATGTAACCCGCGCCGCCGCCAAGAAATCCACTGAACAAGCCGCCGACGAAGGAAACGATCAGTATGACCCAAAGCGAAATTGTCACGCCGGACACGGGCAATTTTATCATCGGCGCAAGTTTGAAACGCTGGATCGAGCGCGTGACGTGACGAAAGGCGGACGGATCGCGCTTCTTCTGCGTGACGGTTTTGGCCGCGCCGCGGGCATTCGCTTCGCGCAAAGTTTTGCGACTCTCCCAAATCATGAAGCTGGAAATGCCGATGTAAACCGCGATGGACACGATGCTCACGACAACATCGACATGTCCGGCGCGCTTGAGCGCCTGGATCAATTGCGCGCCGCACTCAGCGCCGACGATCGTCCCAATGGCCATGATCAAACCGAGTTTGAGATCGACGTTGCCAAGCGCGCGGTGACGTTTCGCGGCGACCACTGATTTCCCGACGATATGCGCCAGATCCGTTCCGACCGCGAAGTTCCAATGCACGCCCATCAAACGCAAAGCCGGACCGGCGATGAAACTTCCGCCGACGCCGAAAAATCCCCCGAGGATGCCGATTAAAAAACCGATGATCGCGAGATAGATCGGACTGATGTGGGCGCCTGAAATGGGAAAATACATTTTATTCCGTCCGGCCGCGAAGCAGTCGCAAGAGCAGCGTGGTTACACTTTCAAGAAGCACCGCTTGCCCGATGATCAGTAAAATCGCGACGATCGCATAGGCGTAGCGGTGTTGACTTTGCAATTGCTGCAACCATTGCCCGAGAAAATGCAGCACGAGAAAAAAGTATCCGATCACGAGCACGGCGTAGATCGCCAGCTCCGCCAAAAAAGCGCGCAGAGTTTTGGCGGTTTCCTTTTTCATTCCGTTAGGTTTCGGTTTGCGAGCGCTCGCAGGTTGTCCGTAATCCGACAAAAATCAAATCATTGCGCAGGCTCGCCTTTTTCCTACCCTTTTGAAGGGCCTTATTCGGAACAAAAAATGGCGGACGCTGCTAACAAATACCCGGAAAATGTCGACGGGAAATTCTATGTCGACGATCAATGCATCGATTGCGACTTGTGCCGCGAAACCGCGCCGGCGAATTTCAAGCGGAACGACGACGGCGGGCATTCATTCGTTTACAAGCAGGCCGAGACTCCGGAGGAGGAAGCGCTTTGTAAGGAAGCGATGGAAGGTTGCCCGGTCGAGGCGATCGGCAACGACGGCGCGTGACTAAGTCCGCTCCGGTCGCGCTTACGATCGCCGGTTCGGACAGCAGCGGCGGCGCCGGAATCCAGGCCGATCTGAAAACGTTTAACGCGCTCGGCGTTTACGGGTTGAGCGCCGTCACTTGCGTCGTCGCGGAAATTCCCGGCAAAGTTTTACAGATCGAAGCGGTCAGCGCCGACATGGTGCGCACGCAGATTGGCGTGCTCGTTAAGAATTTCCCGATCGGCGCGATTAAGACCGGGCTACTTTATTCGGCCGAAATTGTTTCCACGGTCGCGCGGGCGATTGTCGATCTTGCGCGTGGAATTCCGCTGGTTGTGGATCCGGTCATCACTGCGACTGGAGGCGATCCGCTCCTGCAACGAGACGCGATCGAGAATTACGAACGAGAATTGTTGCCCCTCGCGACGCTGATCACGCCGAACCTCGATGAAGCGGCCCAATTGCTCGGACAGAAAGTGACCGACGCCAAATCCATGAACAGTGCGGTCGCGGAACTAAACCGCAAATTCAAGACCGCGATTTTGCTCAAGGGCGGTCACCTTTCTGGCAACGACGCTGTCGATCTTCTTTTCGCGGATGGCAAAGTCGTGGAATTTTCCGCGCCATTCGTGCGCGCTGTCTCGACCCACGGAACCGGCTGCACTTATTCGGCGGCCATCGCGGCCGGACTCGCGAGCGGAATGTCGATGCTCGAATCAATCACGCGCGCCAAGAAATTCGTGACGCTCTGCATTGAAAATCATTTTCGCTGGGAATCGCCGACCAGCGGAAAGATCGACGCGCTGAGCCATCGAACAAAAGAAACCTAACTTTTCTTTTTCTTGGCAACCTTTGTTGCGCGCTTGGCTTTTTTCCACCGCTTCAACAGCATCGCCTCGTCCGCCGCGGCGGTTTCGGCCTGCTTCTTACTTTTGCCACTGCCTTTGCCGAGAACGATTCCTTCCCAAACCGCTTGAACGACGAATCGCTTATCGTGTTCCGGGCCGCTTTGGGACAGGACTTCGTAAACCGGACTGTTCGGCGAAATGCTTTGCAGCAACTCCTGTAAGTTTCCTTTCGGATTTATGTCGACGGGTTTCTCCTCGATCTGCTCCACATCTCCTTGCGCCTGGACAAGTATGAACTTCCTGGCGGCGTCCAAACCGCCGTCGAGATAAATGGCGCCGATCAGCGCTTCAAAAGCGTCGGCCAAAGTGGAGACGCGCGCACGGCCGCCACTCGCTTCCTCGCCCCGCCCCATCAACAGAAACTGACCCAGCTCGAGCGTAGCCGCGTGCGTCTTCAAAGCATCGCGTGAAACCAAACGCGACCGCAATTTCGTCAATTGCCCTTCGGGTTGATCCTTGAAATGCGCGAACAAATATTCGGTAACGACAAGCTGCAGAATCGCGTCGCCCAAAAATTCCAGGCGCTGATTGTCGAAATGCCGCTGCTGCGTTTCGTGACCGAGGCTGGGATGAGTCAACGCTTCGGCGAGCAGAAGCGGATTGCGAAACTTGTAACTGATTCGTTCCTCAAGCGAATGCACGTCAACGTTTTTGATAAATTTCCAGCGACGTGACAACATCGAGCGCGCGCTGCAATACGGGATCGTGCGGCGGTTGTTTTTCGCGGTTGCGCAAACGTCGCTGCGCATCCGGGATGTCGAGCTCGGGATTTGTTCCGGCGATCAGCGCCGCCTCGTTCAAATGAGGGCGCTCCGTTTCGTAAACGAACTGGGCCATTCCTTTTTCGTTCGCGAGTTTGAAAATCTGGTTCTTCTCGGCAAACGAAGTTTCCACCGGCAAGTCCGGTTTGACTCCGGCGGGAAACAGCGGCTGCCCGTCGGGCAAAAGCACCGCCGCGGAAGCGACCCGCAAAATTTTTCCGCTCGGGAGCGGCAAATCGGAATATTCCGCGGCGCGGCCAGCGCTCGATTGTCCGATGATCAACGCTTTGTTGTACAACTTGAGCACGCCCGCGAGCGCTTCACCGCCGCCGGCGGTTTCGCCATCGCTTAACACGACGATCAATCCCTGAAACGCGGGGTCGCGATCCGAACTAAACGCGCGGTCCTGCCGTGAACCAGGTTTGCGCACACTGAACAACGGCTTTCCTTTCGGACAAAAGCGCTTCGCAAATTCCGCGGCCGCGGCGAAGTCTCCGCTCCCGCTTGCGCGAAGATCGACAATCACTGCGTCCACTTTTTTTCCGGCGAACTCTTGGAGTTTTTTATCGAGCTCTTTCAGGTTTGCGCTGTCGAGCGTTCCAAGTCGCGCGTAGCCGATATGGTTCTCGAAAATCTCGGCATAAAAAGACCCGCCCGGTTCCGCGGGCGCCGCTTCTTTGCCGGGCAAAAGCTGCAAACCGCCGGGCATTCGCAAAAGCAATCCCTGCAAAGTCGCGCGATTTAACTCGGAATCGGTGATCGCCTCTGGATTGGTGAAATTACTTTTCAGAAGCGAGATCGCAGCCTGAAGATCGTTCTCGCCTAACGAATTGATCATTTGCTCCGTGGTCGGCGCTGGCGTGGGCGAAGCGGGGGGCGCTTTTGCCGGCGACGGCGACGGGCTTTGAGCGAACAAATCGGCCGCGATTAAAAATAATATGGCTGCGATGACGGCGCGATTGAACATGTCGCTCAATCTTTAGCTGGTCGCCGCGCTGAGAGCAATATCGCGCCGAAAATGCGCGCCCTCGAAGTGAATCAGGTCCACCGCTTCGTAAGCTCGCGTCCGCGCTTCGGCAATTGTCGATCCCAGCGCCGTGACCGCGAGGACGCGTCCGCCCGAGGTCACGATTTCGTCGTTCGCGATTTTTGTTCCGGCATGAAAAATTTGGACATCGCGATGCGTCGCGGCCGCTTCCAATCCGCTGATCGGTTTTCCGGTCTCATATTTTCCGGGATAGCCCGCCGACGCCAAAACCACCGTCACCGACGCGCGCTCGTCCCATTCGATCGTTTGATTGTCGATCTTGCCGTCAATTGTCGCTTCCAATAAAGGCACGAGATCCGATTTCATCCGCGGAAGGAGCGCTTGCGTTTCCGGATCGCCGAAGCGGCAATTGAATTCAAGCACGCGCGGACCGGCGTCGGTGATCATCAAACCCGGATAAAGCAGGCCGCGATAGAGAATTTTTTCCTTCGCCAAACCGCGCAGCAACGGGCGCATCACCGTTTTTTCAAACTGCGATTCCATTTCGGCATTCCAATTGTTGGCCGGACTGAACGCGCCCATCCCGCCGGTGTTCGGGCCTTCGTCGCCGTCAAACGCGCGTTTGTGATCGCGCGCCGATTCAAGCAATCGGTAATTTTTACCGTCGACCAGCGCGTGAATGGAGCATTCCGTGCCGCGCAAGAATTCTTCGATGACAACGCGGCGGCCGGCCTCGCCAAAGCGTGCTTCAGTCATCATCATTTCTACGGTGGATCGCGCAGTCGCGATGTTCTCGGCAATGATCACGCCTTTGCCGAGCGCAAGCCCGTCCGCCTTGATCACGACTGGAAATTGCAACTCGTCGCAGTAATCGAGCGCCGCGCCGCTGTCCGAAAAGGTGCGAGCCTGCGCGGTCGGGACATTCTGGGCACGCATCAATTCCTTCGCGAAAATTTTGGACGACTCCAGGCGCGCCGCGGACTTGGTTGGTCCGAAAATTCGCAAATTCTCGCCCGAGAAAAGATCGACAATCCCCATTGCGAGCGGATCGTCCGGGCCGACGACGGTAAGATCGACATCGTTTTGTTTCGCGAACCGCAAGAGCTGCGGCAAATCCGTCGCCGGGACAGCAATGTTTTCCGCAATCGCGGCAGTGCCAGCATTCCCCGGCGCGGAAAAGATCCTATCGATCGCGGCGGATTGTTTCAATTTCCAGACGAGCGCGTGCTCGCGTCCGCCGCTACCGATGACAAGAATCTTCATGAAGAGAATTTTACTCAAACGCCTCCCTGGAAAAGCGCAAGCGCGCACACCCGGCCCAACTCGCCGATACAGTTCTTTTCGCCCGTTGCTCTCCACTTGCTCGTGAAGAGTTCGTGACTAGAAGAGAAGGATGTCGAAAAACGGGTCCTCCGCTTCTGTCCTCGACGCGCAATGTCCGTCGCGCCTGGTGCTCGCTCGAATCGCGGACAAATGGACCGCGATCACGATCCAGCTGCTGGCGAAAAAGACGATGCGTTACGCGGAGCTGCATCGCGAGATCGGCGGGATCTCACAAAAAATGCTGACGCAAACGCTGCGAAGTTTGGAACGTGACGGACTGGTTCAGCGAAAAGTGTTTCCGGTTGTGCCGCCGCGAGTCGAATATTCGCTTTCACGCCTGGGCCGCACGTTGATCGAACCCCTGCGCTCGCTGTGTCGTTGGTCGGAAAAACATTTGGCCGAACTCCAGGCGAACCGGGCGCGCGCCAAGGCGAAACAGAACGTCGCGCAAATTTAATCGGAGCGCGCTTGCCGCGGAATCGGCGAGTCGCAAATTAAATCTCCCATGTCTGACGAGATCGACGTCGAACCGCAGCGCATTTTTCTGCTTTCTCCCGCCTACGCCGGCGGCCGGCGCGCGCAAATGATCTTGAGCGATCGCGCGCAATTCGAGCTCGCGAAAAAGCTGCGCAGTAAAGACGGCGCGACGATTGCTGAAGTGTTCACCTTTCTGAGTGGACTTTATTTTCGGGGGAAGATCGCTTATGCCAACGCGTTCGCCTGCACTTCGAATGGAAACTGCGGCGTCTTCGTCATCACGCCGACGCGCGGTTTGATCGATGCAAGATCGACAATCACGGGGCGTGATCTGCGCGAGTTCGCGGAGGTAGACATCGACGAAGGCGATCCGCGCTATCGAACGCCCCTGGAGAAATCGGTGCGCCGCCTCGCAAAAAGTTTGCCGCCGCATTGCGACATTGTTTTGCTCGGCAGCATCGCGACCGGCAAGTACGTGGATGTTTTTCTCAAACATTTGGACAAGCGGCTGCGATTTCCCGCGGATTTTGTCGGTCGCGGCGACATGAGTCGCGGCGGTTTGATGCTGCGCTGCGCCGCGGACCGGATGGAGCTCGAATATATTTCGATCGCAGGCGCAATCTTGAATGGAAAACGCCCGCCAAAACTTGCGCCGCGGCGATACCCTAAAGGATGGCCTTCATCATAAAACCGTCGTTGCCGCCAATGGAAACGCGGCCCGCGGACGAAATCCCGAGCGAGCGCGGCTGGCAATACGAACCGAAGTGGGACGGCTTTCGCTGCATCGCGTTTCGTGACGGCGAAAACGTTTATCTTCAATCGAAAGCCGGTCAGCCGCTCGCGCGCTACTTTCCCGATGTCGCGGAAGCGTTGAAAACTTTGCCGGCTAAAAGTTTCGTTCTCGATGGCGAGCTTGCGATTCCGGTCGACGGCGCGCTTTCGTTCGACGAGCTCCAACTGCGGCTTCATCCCGCGGCCAGTCGCGTTGCTAAACTTGCTGCAGCGCATCCCGCGATCTTCATCGTCTTCGATCTTCTCGCGCAAGATCGACAATCGCATCTAAAAGAACCGTTGGGCGATCGGCGCAAACTTCTCGAGAAATTTGCGAAGGGGAATTTCAAAGCAAATCGCGCAATCCGCCTTTCGCCGGCGACGACCGATCTCAAACAAGCGAAAAAATGGTTCGATAAAGTCGGCGGGGATCTCGATGGCGTAATCGCGAAGCGTCTCGACATGCCATATCGGTCCGGCGAACGCGACGCGGCGTTGAAGATCAAACAAATTCGAACCGCCGATTGCGTGGTCGGCGGTTTTCGATACGCGAGCGGCGCGAAAGTGCTCGGCTCGCTTTTGCTCGGCCTTTACGATCGCAAGGGTTTACTTCATCACGTTGGATTCACTTCTGCGTTCAAAGCGGATGAGCGCAAAGCGTTGACGAAAAAATTTGAAGCGTTACGCAAGCCGCCGGGATTTACCGGAAACGCGCCCGGCGGTCCGAGTCGTTGGAGCACGGAACGCAGCGGCGAATGGGAACCTGTCGATCCAAAGACGGTGGTCGAGGTTGCTTACGATCATTTTACCGGCGAGCGATTTCGTCACGGCACGAAAATCTTGCGTTGGCGAAAAGACAAAGCACCGAAGCAATGCACGATGGACCAGGTGACTGGCCGCGAAGGAAAATCTTTAGCTCTTCTGTAGCGGCGCTCATAGACCGCCGCTACAATTTCACTCCGAGTTCAGCTCGAAATTAATTTTCACGTCGTAGTGATTGCCTTTGCCGAGTCCATCCGGGACGGGATCGACGTGGCTGACGCGATTCGCGAGGCCTTTCACGGATTCATCCAGCTCCGCGCTTCCGGACGGCCGCACGATTTCGAAGCTGGAAATTTTTCCGTCTTTTTCGATCCGCAACTTCACAAGCACGGAACTCTTCGCTCCCGCGGTGGCAACATGCGTTGGCTGCACCCACTCACTATAAAAACGATCGTGCAGCATGCTGCCATACCAGGCGAACTGGCCCGCGTTCGCGCTTCCGCCGGCCCGGCCGCCGCCGCTCCCGGATGTTGTTCCTTTTCCGCTGCCGGGTTGGAGCGCGGCCGATTTCTTCGGCTCCTCGTTCGAAATAATTTTTGCGCTCTCCGTTTTCTCAACGGGACTTTCAGCGGGTGCGCTCACTTCTTCTTCGGGCGTTGGTCTGGCCGAGGGTTTCGGCGACGCTTTTGCCAACACGAGTTTTTTTGGTGAAGGCGTCGGCGACGGCTTTGCGGTTGGCTTCGGTTTTGGCTTCCGCTTCGGCGTCCCCTTCACTTGGGGCGAAGCCGAAGGTTTTGGCGTCGATGTCGATCTTGCCTGCGGCGTTCGAGCGGGCGTGGGCGTTGGCGTCGACAACTGAATGTCGCTCGGCGCTGTAGCCAAAACCGGCCGATAATCCACACGGTCTCGATTCGTTAGCGATTCAGTGCGCGATTCTTTCTGTGCCGAGCGTGAACTTGTTGTTGGTAAAGCGACGCCGTCCCCGCCACCGCCACTCAACCACGTCACGCTCTGCGCCTCAGGACTTTTCGCTGCGCTGCTCCACCGCATCAAACCCAAGATGATCGCGACATGCGCAGCGGCGATTAGCGCCACGTTTGCCCAGAAACGTAAATTTTTCGGCATTCTACTTTTGCTCAGCGCGCGTCGCGATTCCCACCTTCATGATTTCCGCGCGCTGTAACGCATCCATCAAGGTGATCAGTTTTTGCACGGGCAAATCCCGGTCCGGCCGAATCACAACTGCGACGTCGGGATTCGCGCGCTTTAACTCCGTCAGCTGCGCGTGCAACGATTCAAGATCGACAACTTGATTATTGAACCGAATCGCTTCGTTGCGATCGATGGAAATCGTCTGCACTTGCTGGGCGCTGACCGCGGGAGTTTTCGCCGTGCTCGAGGGAATGATCAGACTCACGCTGGTCTCCAGCAGCGGGGTCGTGATCATGAAAATGATGAGCAAGACGAATGCGAGATCGAGCAGCGGCGTAATGTTGATCTCGGAGAGCGACGACAAACTCTGTCGTTGCGAGTAACGTCTCATGGCTTTTTCTGAATTGGATGTTGGGTGTTGAGCGTTGCGCGTTGCGCGTTGAAAGCAACGCCCAACGTCCAACGCCCAATGCTCAATGCAGAAAGCGGAATCATCATCTGCGAAACGCCGTCTCCCGCGCGCTGTGATCGACAAATTTATGTTCGAACTCGGAGGCGAGCTCGGCCGCGAAGTTGTCCATCTCCACGATCATGCCGCGAATGCGCGTGACTAAAAAATTGTAGCCGAACATCGCGGGAATCGCGACGCAGAGCGCGGTGACTGTGGTGATGAGCGCGCCGGAAACGCCGGGCGCCATCGCCGCGAGATTGGGCGCGCCCGCTTCCGCCACGCCGGTGAACGCGTCCATGACGCCCCAAACCGTGCCGAGCAATCCGAGAAATGGCGAACCGCTTACCGCGGTCGCGAGCAAAACCATTTGCGATTCGAGCTCAAGCGCGGTCTCGCCGACCGCGCGCTCCATCGCCGCCCTTACCGCGCCCATTTGCGCGGCGGAAATTTTGTCGGCAATCCCAAGTCTGTGTTTGAATGTTTCGTCCATTTCGGCCGAGCCGACGAGTTGAAACGCGATCTCGTGGCAGCCCGCGCGATAAACGTTGAAAATCGGCGAGCCGGGAAAGCGCGCGTTTTTTTCGAACAACCGCAGCGGTTGCCGATCCTGCCGGAAAGCCTGGAGAAAGCGCGTGTTTTGTTTTCGCGCAAATTGAATCACGCGAAGCTTGGTTAACATGACGGACCAGCTGAAGATCGAGCCGACCGCGAGCAAAAGCAGAACGAGCTTGCCGGCAATGGTGGCGTGTTGGAACGCGAAAACCAATCCGCCGGCCGCAATTAACGAAGGTATCAATCAATCACCTGCGGAACTATTAGCGGAGTTTTGCTTGTTGTCATGTCGAGCGAAGTCGAGATTCCTCCACTTCCGTCGGAATGACATGGAGCTAAATCTTTTTTGGAAATGACGGCCGCAGTTTGGCCACGATGACAAAACCCAGACCGATCGCGATCAGGAAAAACGAAAAAAATTGTCCGCGTGTGAAGCCCGCGATCAGACCCGCGTCCGGTTCGCGAAAATTTTCGACGATGATGCGGAAGATCGAGTAGAAAATAAAAAATAATCCGGTGAGGACGCCGTTGGGTTGACGCATTCGCGTTCGCACGAACCACAGAATCGCGAACAAAACAACTCCCTCGAAAAACGCTTCGTAAAGCTGCGACGGATGACGCGGCGTCAGGATCGAGCGCAGCACGTCTTTCACCGCCGGTTGATGACGCGCCGCCGCGACGATCGCTTCCGACGAAGTAAGCGAGGGATCGATTTGCCGGCAGACGCTGATCGCGCGCTCGGCTTCGCCAATATTTTCCGTCAACTCCTTCGGGAACTGCACCGCCCATGAAACATTGGTCGCGCGTCCGTAAAGCTCGCCGTTAATGAAGTTCGCGCAGCGCCCAAAAAATAAACCGATCGGCGCGGCCACGACGAGATTATCGCCAAGATTGGTCCAGGAAATTTTGTGACGCCACGCGAAATACAATGTGAACGCGAGCACGCCGAGCATCCCGCCATGACTCGACATTCCGCCTTCCCACACCCGCAAGATCGACAACGGCGCACGCAGCATCTCGGGTTTATAGAAAATGGCGTAGCCGAGGCGGCCGCCGATGATCACTCCGAAGAGCGCCGCGCCGGTGATGAAATCGGCGACTTTCGCCACCGGCAAATCCGCGAAGCCACGCTGCGCGAGTTTTCGATAGATGAAATAGCTGCTAACGAAAGCGAGAACGTAAGCGAGCCCGTACCAACGCGGACCGACGTTGTCGTAAATCCGAAAGATCAGCGGGTCGAGATCGTGAACGTAGTACGCGAGCATTCGTGTGGCGCGATTCTTACTGAGGTTACCAATTTGCGCAATGAATCTGTCGCCGCTTCGCTGTGCGAAGCGCACGTCGTCCGCAGGGCGACGGCTACAGCGCCGTTGAACGGTTCAGTACTTTTCGTAAAAACGGCGCGGTGCGGCTCGTTTTGTTCTTCGCGATTTGCTCCGGCGTTCCAACCGCTACGATTTTTCCGCCATCCGCGCCCGCTTCCGGTCCAAGATCGACAACGTAATCCGCCTCGGCGATCACGCTCAAGTTATGCTCGATCACGATCACGGTGTTTCCTTCATCCACCAATCGGTGCAGCACTTTGAGAAGAAGATCGACATCGGCCATGTGCAAACCGATCGTCGGCTCTTCCAGCAAATAAAGTGTCGATCCTGGTTTGCGCATCTTGCGAATCCGCTCGTTTTCTGCGCGCCCCACGCCGCGTTTTAGCTGCGTGACTAACTTTAAACGTTGCGCTTCGCCGCCGCTCAAAGTCGGACTCGGCTGGCCGAGCTTGAGATAACCGAGACCAGTTTCGTTCAACAACTTCAGCGGCCGCGCGATTTTTGGATGCGCACCAAAAAATTCAGCCGCTTCTTCGATCGTCATGTCCATCACGTCGCCGATCGACTTTTCGTTGAAGAGAACCTCCAGCGTTTGCGGATTGTAACGCCGGCCGCCGCAATCTTCGCAAGGCACGAGCGCTTCCGGCAAAAAATTCATCTCGAGCTTGATCACGCCCTGGCCTTTGCACGTTTCGCAGCGGCCGCCTTCGGCGTTAAACGAAAACCGACTCGCCGAATAACCGCGCACCCGCGAGACCGGCAATTGCGCGTAAAGATTTCTGATTTCGTCGAAGACTTTGATGTAAGTGCCGGGAGTCGAGCGCGACGTTTTGCCGATCGGCGATTGGTCGACTTCGTAAATCGCTTCGATTTTCTCCGTGCCGCTCAAGAGCTTGAACAAACTGCCATTGCCGCTGCGCTTCTTGTTTTCCAAATCCTCGATCACTGCCGGCAGCAAGACGTCGTGCATCAAAGTCGATTTCCCCGAGCCGGAGATTCCGGTGATGACGGAAAGCCGGCCGACCGGAAACCGAACGTCGACATTTTTTAAATTGTTCGCGCGCGCGCCGTGAATTTCGAGCCAGGTCTCGACCGAGCGCAGCGAACGGCGCGATTCGCGCGTTGGATGTTGCATCGGTGCTTTTAAGCAGCGTCCGGTCTCGCAATTTTTCGCGCGCTCGATGTCGCGCAATGTTCCGGTGGCAACCACTTCGCCGCCGTGGGTTCCGGCGCGCGGACCAAGATCGACAATGTGATCCGCGCGGCGCATCGTTTCGTCGTCGTGCTCGACGATTACGAGCGAGTTTCCCTTTTCGCGAAGCGCTTCAAGCGTGTCGAGCAATCGCAAGTTGTCGCGCGGATGCAATCCGATGGTCGGCTCGTCCAAAACGTAAAGCACGCCGCGAAGATTCGAGCCGAGCTGTGCCGCCAAACGAATGCGTTGGGATTCGCCGCCGCTCAAGGTCTTCGCGGAACGTCCAAGCGCGAGATAACCGAGCCCTACGTTTTCCATGAAGCGCAAGCGCTGGCGAATTTCGGGAATCAGATCGGCCGCGATTGTTTGTTGCGTGCCCGCAAATTTCAACTTGTCGATCTTGTCAGCTGCTTCACTCGCCGAAAGCTCGGTGAATTGATCGATGCTCATTCCTTGAATGCGCACATGCCGCGCGATCTCGTTGATGCGCGAGCCGTGACAACTCGCACATTCGTGCGCTTCGGTCGCATCGATCCATTCCGATTCGCGCTCAGCCGCGAGCTCATTTTCTACCACGGAATCACTATTGTCTTGGGCGCCCGTTTGAAATTCCTGGTCCCAGATTTCGCCGAATCCGCCGCATTCTTCGCATGCGCCGTGCGGCGAATTGAACGAGAACAAACGCGGATCGAGCTCTTCAAACGCGCGACCACAATTCGGACAACTCATCTCTGTGCTCATGACGGTCAGATTATTTTTCGAGTCGAGCAGGTGCGCTGTTCCGCGTCCGATATCGAGCGCGCGTTGGGCAAGATTGCGCGCTTTCGCGATTCGTTTGGCGTCAATCGCACCGACGACAACCGCGATGCTATGCTCTTTAAACCGTTCCAGTCTTCGAAATTGCGCGATCGGAATGAGCGCGCCATCGACATACAAGGTGTCGAATGCCTGACGCTCGGCCCAGCGCGCGACGTCGGTATGAAATCCTTTCCGTGCTTTGACCACTGGCGCGAGCACTTTAAGCGGACCGCGCTTTGCCGCGGCCTCGATTTGCTTCACGATTGCGGACAGACTTTGCTTTTCGACGGGCAAATCGCAATCCGGACAAAACTGCGTTCCGGTTTTGGCGAAGAGCAATCGCAGGAAATGATAAACCTCGGTCACGGTCGCGACGGTTGATTTGCCGCCACCGCGGGTCACGCGTTGCTCGATCGCCACGCTCGGCGGCAAACCAGTCACAAGATCGACATCCGGCTTTTCCAGTTGCTCGACGAACTGGCGTGCATAAGGCGACATGCTGTCGAGAAATCTTCGCTGGCCTTCAGCAAACAAAATATCGAACGCGAGTGTCGATTTTCCCGAACCGCTCAAACCGGTGATCACGACCATTTGGTCGCGCGGAATTTCGACATCGATGTTTTTTAGATTGTGCTCACGCGCGCCGTGAATTCCGATCGCGCCGTTTGTTCCATTGATCTTGAAACGCGGCGGCGCTTCCGCGGCACGCGCAAACTCTGCATCGTCGTCTTCGTAGATTGGTCGTCGCGTAGAAGCTCGCGATGGTGTTCGCGTTCTTGATAAGACGTTGCGCAGAAATTTTCCGGTATACGAATCATCAATCTTCGCGAGTTGTTCCGGCGTTCCAACCCCAACAACTTCACCGCCCGTCTCGCCACCGTCCGGTCCAAGATCGACAACCCAGTCGGCGGACTTAATCACTTCGAGATTGTGCTCGATCACGATCAGCGAATGGCCGGCATCGACGAGGCGTTGAAAAACCTGGAGAAGCATTGCGACGTCATCGAAATGCAAACCCGTCGTTGGCTCGTCGAAGATGAAGAGATTGCTGATTTTTGATTGCTGATTGCTGATTGCTTCGCCGTTTGAACGTTGAGCGTTGGACGTTGAGCGTTGGACGTTTGCTGTTTCAGCGAGATGCTTGACCAACTTCAGTCGCTGCGATTCGCCGCCGCTCAAAGTGTTCAACGGCTGGCCGAGTCGCAAATATCCGAGACCGACTTCGTCCAAAACATCGAGCGGATCGGAAAGCGTTTTTTGTTCGCCGATTTGGGCGAAGAACTGGATCGCTTCGTGCACGGTCAGCTCGAGTAGATCGTGAATCGATTTGTCGTGCAGTTTGATTTTCAGAACGTGCGGCTGGAACCGTTTTCCTTCGCATTCGGCGCAGCGCACATAGAGATCGCTCAGGAATTGCATCTCGATCTTTTCGAAGCCAGTGCCGGAGCAGCGGTCGCAACGCCCGCTCCCGGAATTGAATGAGAACGCGCTCGCGGTCAGACCTTGCGACATTGCTTCCGGTTGTGCGGCGAAAAGTTCGCGAACGCGATCGTAAAGTCCGAGATAAAGAATCGGCGTCGAACGCGGCGTGCGCGCGAGCGCCGATTGATCGACCATCACGACTTCGTGGATGCGATGCGCACCGCTGACCGATTTGCACGCGCCAACTTCCTGATCCGTCGCCTGACCTTTGCCCGCGAGCAGATGCCGATAAAGCACATCATGAATCAATGTGGATTTGCCCGAACCGGAAACGCCGGTGACGCAGGTGAAAACGCCGAGTGGAAGATCGACATCCACGTTCTTCAAGTTGTGTTCGCGCGCGCCGGTGATCTTGATCGAGGATTTCGATTTTCTCCGCGATTTCGGGACTGGAATCGATTTTCGGCCGCTGAGATAATCCGCGGTCAGCGATTTGTTCTTAAATAGAAGCTGATCGAGCGCGCCGTTGAAAATCAACTCGCCGCCGCGCTCGCCGCGTCCCGGGCCGATGTCGATCAAGTTGTCAGACGCGCGAATGATTTGCTCTTCGTGCTCGACTACGAGGAGCGTGTTGCCGCGATCGCGCAAATTGTGCATGACGCGCACGAGTCGGCCGATGTCGCGCGGATGAAGCCCGATGCTCGGTTCGTCCATAACGAAGAGCGTGTTGACGAGGGAGGCGCCGAGACAAGTCGTGAGATTGACGCGTTGCACTTCACCGCCGCTCAATGTTCGCGTCGAACGATCGAGCGTGAGATAACCGACGCCAACTTCGCAGAGATAATTTAGCCGCGCACAAATTTCACTGCGCAACATTTCGGCGGTGGAATCGTTGGTCGCGAGGTCGATCTTCGACAGCAGATCGCGCGCGTTTGAAATCGAGAGGGCGGCGAATTCAGGAAGCGTGACGGTCCTAACTGTAGCGGCCGCCGTCCCGGCGGCTTTGCTTTGATGTGCCGCTGAGACAGCGGCCGCTACAGGAACTTTGTAATTGAGCGCGGCCGGTTGAAAACGACCGCCTTCGCATTTCGGACAGGTCGTGTAAGCGCGATAGCGGCTAAGCAGCACGCGCATGTGCATTTTGTAAACTTGCGATTCAAGCCAGCGGAAAAAGCCGCGCACGCCGTACCAGCGGCCGTTGTCGTAATCGTCGTCGCTATAAGTTTCGCCGCGTTCCCGCGCAGCCACGACTGATTTCTCGCCTTCGATCACAAATTGCTGATCCACTTTCGGCAGTTCATCGAACGGAGCGTCGATGTCGATCTCTTCGCGAGCGCACGCGCGCAGCAAATCTTTCTGTGAATTGCCAAATTCCTGGCCACGAAAAACGCGGACGACGCCTTGTTTGATCGACAACGACCGATCGGGAATCGCCTTGTTTAGATCAATCGTGATCGTCCGGCCGAAACCGCGACATTCCGGGCAAGCGCCGAGCGGATTATTGAAACTAAAAAGACCGGGCGAGGGCGGACGAATATCGAGATCGCAGTGCGCGCAATGCCAGCCGACTGAAAAAGGATGAGGGTTGAAAGATGAAGGATGAAAGTCGGAAGAAATCGGAATGATGTTGACCTTGCCTTTGCCAAAACGAAGCGCGGTCTCGAGCGCTTCGACTAAACGCGCGCGATTTTTTTCGGTGATCTCGATTCGATCCTGGATGACTTGAACACGTGCGCCAAGGCGCAGCGATTTTTTTGGATCGACATCTACGCGGACGACTTGGTTGTCGATCCAAACGCGCAAATAACCTTGTTGCTGGAGGAACTCGAAGAATTCTTTCGGCTCAGTTTTCGCAGGGACCGCGACCCAAAACGTGATGAGAACGTTCGTCTCAGCGCAGTCGCGCAAGATTTCGTCCGCAATCGATTTCGCCGTCTCGGGTCGAATCTCACGGCCGCAATTCGGACAAAATGCTTTGGCGATACGCGGCCAGAGCAATTTCAAATAATCGTTGATCTCGGTCATCGTGCCGACGGTCGAACGCGAGGTTTTCACGGGGTTCGATTGCTCAATCGCGATCGCCGGGGGAATTCCCCGAATGTCGTCCACGCGCGGTTTGTCCATGCGATCGAGGAATTGCCGCATGTAAGGCGAGAACGTCTCGACGTAACGGCGCTGGCCTTCGGCGTAAATCGTTTCGAAGGCGAGTGACGATTTGCCGGAGCCGCTCGGGCCGGTAATGACGGTCAACTTCCCGAGCGGAAGATCGACATCGATGCCTTTGAGATTGTTTTGGCGCGCCCCTCGGATCTCGACGCAACCACGCTCAGCCGGCGCGGTGACGCATTCCTTTTCGGCAACCTTCGAACCCACCGGAGATTATCGAAGCGGCGAATGAAGTTCGCAAATTTGCAGCCGTTTCGCTGCGCGAAACGCGTCGCTCATAGAGCGACGGCTAGAGCTTAAACCGTTCGACCAATTGCTCGCGCTGCTTCATCAGCTCGTTCGGAACAACGCCGCCGAGCGAATCAAAAAACTTTTTGTGCTCGGCGAGCTCGGTTTTCCATTGCTCGTGATCGACTTCAAGCAATTCGTCCACGGATTTTTGATCGATCTCTATCTCAGCAAGATCGAGATCGTGGATGCCGGGCAACCAACCGATCGGCGATTTCAATCCGCCATCGCTTCCTTGGCAGCGATCGAGGATCCATTTGAGCACGCGCATGTTGTCGCCGAAGCCGGGCCAGAGAAATTTTCCATCCGCACCTTTGCGAAACCAGTTCACGTTGAAGATGAGCGGCGGCTTGGTCAGTCGTTTTCCAACTGCCAGCCAATGCCGGAAATAATCGCCGATGTTGTAACCGCAGAACGGCAGCATCGCCATCGGATCGCGTCGGACCTGACCGACTACGCCGGTCGCGGCGGCGGTCGTTTCGGAAGCCATCGTCGCGCCGAGATAAACGCCGTGCTCCCAATCGAACGATTGAAACACGAGCGGCAACGTTGTGCTGCGCCGGCCGCCAAAAATGATCGCGCTGATCGGGACGCCTTCGCCTTTTTCGAAATCGGGATCGAGCACCGGATTATTGTGACATGGCGCAGTGAACCGCGAATTCGGGTGCGCGGCTTTTTCTTTTGAATCCGGCGTCCAATCGTTGCCCCGCCAATCGATCGCGTGTTTTGGCGGCGGTCCATCTTTGCCTTCCCACCAAACGTCGCCGTCATCGGTGAGCGCGACGTTGGTGTAAAGCGAATCGTGCGAGATCGTTTTCATCGCGTTCGGGTTCGATTTGTAATTCGTCCCCGGCACGACGCCGAAGTAACCGTTCTCCGGATTGACCGCCCACAAGCGGCCATCGCGAATCTGCATCCAGGCGATGTCGTCACCGACGGTGGTGATTTTCCAACCGGCGAAATGTTTCGGCGGAATCAGCATGGCGAAATTTGTTTTGCCGCACGCGCTCGGGAACGCCGCCGCCACGTAATGCTTTTTTCCTTCCGGCGATTCGACGCCGAGGATCAACATGTGCTCGGCCATCCAGCCTTGTTTGCGCGCCAGATACGAGCCGATGCGAAGCGCGAGACATTTTTTGCTGAGTAGAACGTTGCCCCCGTAACCGGAGCCGACCGAGATGATGGTGTTGTCCTGCGGGAAATGGCAGATGAACCGCCGGGCAGGATCGACATCTAATAATGAGTGCACCCCACGGTTCCATTCCGCTTTGGCATCGTTGCCGAGACGTTGCAAGGCAATCTCGCCCATGCGGGCCATGATTCGCATGCTAAGGACGACGTAAATCGAATCGGTGATCTCGAAACCGACCTTGGTTAAAGGAGAATCGGGCGGCCCCATTATATAAGGCACGACAAAAAGCGTGCGGCCAACCATTGCGCCTTTGAGCAATCCCTGAAGTTTTGAATACGTCTCGGCCGGCTCGCTCCAGTTGTTCGTGGGGCCGGCTTCCGCTTTCGTGGGCGTGCAAATAAATGTGAATTGCTCGACGCGCGCGACGTCGTTGGGGTTCGAGCGATGCAAATAGGAACGCGGAACTTTTTCTTCGTTCAGCTTGATCAAGACGTTTTGCTTCATCGCTTCCTCGAGCAGGAATTTGTGTTCCCGCTCCGAACCGTCGCACCAAAAAATATTTTCCGGCTTTGCGAGCAGCTCGACTTCATGCACCCAATCCAACACTGCCTGGTTCGCCGGTTTGTGATCACCAATGCCGGCGGGCGGCGAGATGGCGGGCGCAATGTTCTTCATGAGTAAATGTCGATCTTATGACCCACGAATGGAGCCGCATCAATCCGAACCCATTCCGTGGAGCAGATAAAATGAGGGCTCTTTGGATTTGTGTCCATTCGTGTTTATTTCGCGCCTTTTCCCGATCCTATCTTGCGCACACGAAGTGCTGGTTGTTTAGTTGAAATATGTTCGGCGTGACTACATCGGATGATTACCGGCCGGTCACGTGGATGGGACGTTACCCGGTCGATGTCACGACGATCCTCGTGATCTCACACGTCGCGACGATGGTCATCGGATGCCTGCTCATTGCATTCGGCGGCGCGGGATTTCTCAGTGCGTTCGCGTTTAACAGCCGAGATGTAATCCACGGTTACGCGTTTCATCAGTTGATCAC